>JAAZUU010000074.1 GCA_018624035.1 Rhodobiaceae bacterium
GATTCGCTGGAACATGGATGGCCGCACCGGATCGAGATTGTCGAGCATTCGCATGCCGCGCTGGCGCATGCCTATGAAGCCGGTGCCTCGAAGCTTCCCTTCGCCGTGCTGCGCGGCTATGTCGGTGCCGACCTGCCACGGGTGAATCCCGAAATCAGGGAGATCACCTGCCCGTTCACCGACCAGAGGCTGGCCGCGGTGCCGGCGATCAATCCGGATGTGGCCTTCATTCACGCGCAGAAGGCGGACCGCAAGGGCAATGTTCTGATCGAGGGCATCGTCGGCGTGCAGAAAGAGGCGGTTCTGGCCTCCGGGGCGGCGGTGGTGACCGTCGAGGAAATCGTGGACAGCTTCGGGTCGCACCCGAACGCGCTGGTCCTGCCGCACTGGACGGTGGATGCCATTGTGCATGTGCCGGGCGGGGCGCATCCCTCTTACGCGCATGGATATTATGCGCGTGACAATGTCGCCTATATCGCCTGGGACCGGATTGCCGCGGACCGCGACCGGTTCCTTGCCTGGATGGAAGAACATGTTCTTCAGGTCGATGAAACGGTTTTCGCACATCGCGTGACATGGAGTGACAGATGATGAGCGCGGATTTCACGCCTGACGAGATGATGACGATCGCCGCGGCGCGGATGCTGACCTCGCAGGATGTCTGCTTTGTCGGCATCGGCCAGCCCTCGGCGGCCTGCAATGTGGCGCGCCTGACACATGCGCCTGATATCACGCTGATCTATGAGTCCGGAACCATCGGGACCGAGCCCTCAGTGCTGCCGCTGTCGATCGGCGACGGGGAACTGTGCAACACCGCGCTGACAACCGTGTCGGTGCCGGAGATGTTCCGTTACTGGTTGCAGGGTGGGCACATCACCATCGGTTTCCTCGGTGCCGCGCAGATCGACAGGTTCGCCAACATCAACACCACGGTGATTGGCGATTACGAGATGCCGAAGACGCGGCTTCCGGGTGGGGGCGGTGCGCCGGAGATCGCCAGCCTGTCGCAGAAGGTGTTCGTGACGATGAAACAGTCGCGGCGCGGTATGGTGGAGACGATTGATTTCTTCACCAGCTTCGGTCATGGCGAGGGAGGTGACCACCGCCGCCATATGGGGCTGGAGACGGCCGGGCCGGTGGCGCTGATCACCGATCTGGCGCTGTGGGAACCGGATGCCGACACCGGTGAGCTGACGGTGACAAGCCTTCATCCGGGCGTTACGGCCGAGATGGTCCAGGACACATGCGGATGGCAGGTGCGCTTTGCCGCGGAGCTTGCCGGCACGCCGCCGCCGGATGCCACGGAGTTGTCGGTTCTTCGCGAGCTGAAAGCCCGCACCGCCAGCGCGCAAGGAACCGGTTGAAAACCGGAAATCAATGGTCGGCTTTCGAAGGTGACCAGCGCCCCTCCCGAGCGGCAGGACAGTCTGGTTCCCATCGACCCCATGACCTCTGACAACCGCCAGAAATTGTCGGATTGCCTGTCGAGGTCGGGGTGATGTCGCTGATCACCGCCGCCGACCAGACGGTGACAACCCGCATCGTCTGCATTATCCGCTGACCGGTGACGAGCCGACGCTGAATGGCCTGAAATTCAGCGTCCCGCGCCCGTACCCGCAGGGCAGCCCTCGTGACCGCGATATGCATGGCGCGCAGATGGCGCTATTGCCGGACCCGCTCGAGGTCTGACACATTCCGGCGCTGACATTCAGCCGTCATCGCCATTCACCACTACGGTCCGGCCATTCACCGAATCCGAATCCGCGCCGCACAGCGCCAGCGCCGCCAGGCTCACCTCGGCCGGGGTGATCAGCCTGCCGGCCGGGCTCATATCGGCAAGGACCGCCCCGGCCTCATCAGCTGTCATGCCTGTCCGCTCGACAATCGTGGCGATGGAGCGCGCCGTCATTTCGGTGTCGAGATAGCCGGGGCACAGTGCATTCGCGGTGATGCCGGTTCCCGCCAGTTCGGCGGCGATTGATGTCACCAGCCCGTTCATCCCATGTTTGGAGGCGCTGTAGGCGCTGGCGTAGCGGTGCCCGGCCAGCCCGGTGATCGACGAGATGGCGACAAGCCGGCCCCATGATGCCTCAGCCTCGCGAAGCGCCCTGAGGCCGGCCCGAAATGTCAGGAAGCATCCGGTCAGATTGACCGCCAAGATGCGCTGCCATTGGTCAAGCGAGGTGCGGTGGAACGGCGCGCTCTCGGCGATGCCGGCATTGGCGATGACGATATCGAAACTGCCGGTGGCGGCGAACAGCGCGTCGGTCGCGGCCTCGTCGGTCACGTCAAGCTGGTGTGCCGTGAGACGCGGTATCGACGCCACGGCGTCATCAAGCGGCGCGCGGCTGCGGCCGGCGATATGGACATCCGCGCCGACATCCGCGAAATCAGCCGCCAGCACCCGACCAAGCCCGCCACTGCCGCCGGTAATCAACACCCGTCTTCCAGAAAGATTCATGCCGGAGGTAACCCTGTGTCGCCCCGGTGAGGCTGGCATCGGATCTGCAGAATTTCAAGTCCGGAACATCCGGCACGGGTTACATCGGGCGCACTGCCGAAAATTGGACTGGTCATCGCCAGAGGAAGGCTGGCAGAGTGGCATCGTCGGCCCGCGTGCCATCGGGTCTCCTGCGCCAGCAGCGCCTTCGCCAGCAGCGCCTTCACCAGCAGCGCCTTCAAGGGATATCATGTCGGCACATTCGGACCATGTAAGGCATTACCGGATCGGGCTGGCGGCGGTCATCGAGATCGACCGACCGCCGGTCAACGCCATCAATCACGACATCCGCGCCGGTCTGATCGCGGCGCTGACGGCCATTGCCGGCGATGCCGGGGTGGAACGGATCATCCTTGCCGGGGCCGGTGAGATCTTCGCCGCCGGTGCCGATGCCGGTGAATTCGACCTGCCGATGGCCCAGCCCGACCTGCCAATGGTGGTGGCGGCTCTTGAGTCAGCCACGGTGCCGGTCATCGCCGCGATCAGGGGGGCCTGCCTTGGCGGCGGGCTGGAACTGGCGCTTGCCTGCCGCTGGCGGATTGCCGCTCCAAACGCGCAGCTTGGACTTCCCGAGGTGATCCTCGGTGTCGTGCCCGGGTCGGGCGGCACACAGCGCCTGCCGCGGCTTGTCGGCATGAAGGCCGCACTTTCGCTGATTTCCGAGGGGCGCAGTATTCGGGCCGGAGAGGCGCTGGAGATCGGACTGATCGACCAGCAGGATGACGACCCGGTGGCGGCGGCGCTGGCACTCGACATTACTGATCTTGACGGCCGGCCACCGGTCTCGTCTCTGCCAGCACCTTCACCCGACCGCGAATTGGCGGAGGCGGCGCTGGCCAGGGCACGCCACCGGATGCCGCGCCAGCGCGCGCCCGAGGAGGCCATAAGGCTCATCGGAATTGCCGACAGCATGTCTTTCGAGGACGCGCTGGCCGAGGAGCGCGCCACCTTCCTCAGACTTCGCGGCAGCGAAGAATGCCGCGCGCTTCGCCACATTTTCTTTGCCGAGCGCGGGGCGCGGGCCCCGGCGCATCTGAAAGCGACTGCGCCGGCGCCTCTCGACAGCACGATCGTCATCGGTGGCGGCACGATGGGGGCCGGCATCGCGCATGCGCTGGCCCGCGCCGGAACCGCCGTCACATTGATCGAACGGGATGATGACGCGCTTCAGGCCGCGCGGAAACGCATGGCCAGCCTGTATGACGCGGCCATCAGGCGCTGGTTGCTGCAGGCCGGAGCGGCCGCGGCGGAACAGGACGCGATCCGCTTTCAGGCCGGCTATGATGGAATCGAGAATGCCGGCCTGGTGATCGAGGCGGTGTTCGAGGACATGCAGGTGAAGCGCGATGTTCTGACGGCGCTTGACAGGGCGGCACCGCACGCGGTCCTGGCAAGCAACACCTCCTATCTCGACATCGACATCATGGCCGGCTGCCTTGCCGACCCGTCGCGGCTTGTCGGCCTGCATTTCTTCAGCCCGGCGCATATCATGAAATTGTTGGAGATCGTCCGCGGTGCGCGTTCCTCGGATCGGGCGCTGGCGACAGGCTATGCGCTGGCCAGGCGTCTTCGTAAAATCCCGGTACAGGTCGGTGTCTGTGACGGCTTTGTCGGCAACAGGATGCTGCAACGGGTGCGCGAGGCGGCGGAGCTGCTGCTCCTGGACGGAGCCGAAACGACGCAGATCGACCGCGTCATGCGAGAGTTCGGATATGCCATGGGTTTGTTCGAAACGCAGGATATGTCGGGGCTCGATATCGCGTGGGCGAACCGCAGAAGGCAGGCCGCGACCCGCGATCCGGCTCGCCGCTACAGCCGTCTTTCCGACCTTGTCTGCAAGGCCGGCTGGCTTGGCCGCAAGGCCGGCCGCGGCTGGTATGTCTATGAAGACGGCACATCGGTCGCCCCGAACCCTAACGTAACCCCGTTGATCGAGGCCGAGGCGGCGCGCCACGGCATCATCCGCCGCGAGATGGCCGATGATGTGGTGCTGCGGACATTGTTGCTGGCGCTGATCAACGAGGCGGCGGATATTCTTGATCAAGGGATTGCCGGGTCGGCCTCGGACATCGATCTCGTGCTTGTTCATGGCTATGGCTTTCCGCGCTTTCGCGGCGGCCCGTTGTGTCATGCCGACAGGATGGGTGTCGGCATGATCCGTGAAAGTCTGCTCGCCTTGCAGGAGACCGACCCGATGATCTGGAGATTGTCGCCGCTGATCGACCGGCTTGCGAATGACGGCACAGGCTTTCTGACGCCGACCATCCGCCGGCCTGCTTGACCTCCCCCTGACATCGCAATAGCGTCGAGGTGAGGACGCATGACAGGGGAGGGTGCGTGTGGCCGGTAATGCGCAGGACTGTCTGATGGACCGTCTGATAGCCGGGATCGACCAGCGCCGCGAGTCGCTGATCGAGACGGCACGCGACCTCATTCGCATACCCACAATCAACCCGCCAGGTGAACATTATCGCGAAATCTGCGACCATCTCGCGGCCCGGCTCGCCGCCAGCGGGTTCAGCGCCGAATTCGTGCGGGCCGAGGGTGCACTGGGTGATTCTGACAGATATCCGCGCTGGAATGTGATCTGCCGTCATGACGGTGCCGGCAGCGGCGAATGTGTGCATTTCAACGCCCATACCGATGTGGTCACCGTCGGCGAGGGCTGGACACGTGACCCCTTCGCCGCCACCGTCGAGGGCGACCGCATCTATGGTCGCGGTGCCTGTGACATGAAAGGTGGGCTGGCCAGCGCCATCATCGCCGCCGAGGCCTTTATCTCCGCCTGTCCGGATTATCGTGGCGCGATCGAGATTTCAGGCACGGCAGACGAGGAAACAGGCGGATTCGGCGGTGTCGCCTGTCTTGCCGAGCAAGGATGGTTCGACCCGTCGCGGGTGCAGCATGTGATCATCCCGGAACCTCTGAACAAGGACCGGATCTGTCTTGGCCATCGCGGTGTCTGGTGGGCCGAGATCGAGACCGGGGGGCGGATCGCGCATGGCTCGATGCCGTTTCTTGGCGACTGCGCGGTGCGCCATATGGGGGCGGTGATCGCGGAAATGGAGGCAAGCCTGTTTCCTTTGCTGGCCGCGCGTCGGACGGACATGCCGGTGGTGCCGGCGGGCGCGCGGCAATCGACGCTCAACCTCAACAGCATCCATGGCGGCCTTGCCGAACCCGAGGCGGACTATACGGGCCTGCCGTCAGCCTGCGTTCCGGATCGCTGCGTGATCACCATCGACCGGCGGTTTCTGGTTGAGGAGAATATCGACGAGGTGAAGGAAGAGATCGATGCGCTGATGCAGCGTGTGGCCGCGACAAGGCCGGGATTCCGCTACGAAATCCGCGATCTGTTCGAGGTCCAGCCGGTCATTGCGGCCGAGACGGCGCCGGTCGTCACGACTGTCCGCGAGGCGATCCGCCGGGTTCTGGCGGTTGACCCGGAAATGGTGTTGTCGCCGGGCACCTATGACCAGAAACATATCGACCGCATCGGCCGATTGCGGAACTGCATCGCCTACGGGCCCGGCCTGCTTGAACTGGCGCACCAGCCGGATGAATGGATCGGCATCGGGGACATGATGGATGCGGCACGGGTCATGGCGGTCAGCCTCGCGGGGCTGCTTGGCGAGACGTTACGCCAGCAGGAGTGACAGGCGGGGCGATCGGTGTCTGGCCAGATCAGGGTACAGGGTACAGGTTGCAGGGGACAGGAGCGATGACATGACAGGAATATTGACCGGAAGAACAGCCATTGTGACAGGTGGCGGATCCGGTTTCGGAGCCGGCATCGTCGAGCGGTTCGCCGCCGAGGGAGCGAGGGTCATGGTCGCGGACATCGATGGCGCGGCGGCCGCGACGGTGGCGAGCAGCGTCGATGGCATAGCCTGCGAGGTCGATGTGTCAGATGCCGGGTCCGTTGCCGCCATGGCCGCTGCCGCCGAATCGGCCTTTGGAACGCCGGATATTCTGGTCAATAATGCCGGCATTACGCATGTGGCCGGTCCGATGGAAGATGTCGAGGAGGCCATGTTCGACCGTGTCATGGCGGTCAACAACAAGGCTGTGTATCTGGCGGCGCGGCAATTCGTGCCGGCGATGAAACAGGCCGGAAGCGGGGCCATACTGAATATAGCCTCGACAGCCGGCGTCTCGCCGCGCCCGAATCTCAGCTGGTACAATGCCTCGAAGGGCTGGATGATCACCGCCACCAGGGCCATGGCGGTTGAACTGGCACCCTTTGGAATCAGGGTTAACGCGGTCAATCCTGTGGCCGGTGAAACGCCATTGCTGGCAAGCTTCATGGGTGAGGACACTCCTGAGATGCGTGCGCGGTTTTTGTCAACGATCCCGCTCGGGCGGTTTTCGCAACCTGCCGATATTGCCGCCGCGGCGCTGTTCCTGTGTTCCGATGATGCGTCAATGATCACCGGTGTTGCGATGGAAGTCGATGGCGGCCGCTGTATATAGTGTGGGGTCATGATCGCGGGGCGAATCCAGTTTCCGCTTGAACGCGCCAAGACACGCGCTAGGTTGAAATATCAATACCGACTAGACTCTGAAAGAATTAGGGGGAGAAGAGCGATGATGAAAAGATTTGTCGCAGCGTCGTCAGCACTGGCGATGGCGGTGGCCCTTCAGGCCGGCGCCGCATTTGCCGATGACGGCGCCAAACGTGGCGGCACCTTGATCTGGGCCGTACAGAACACACCCCGGCACCTGAACCCTGCCGTACAATCGGGAATCGCCACCGGCGAGCCCGGAAACCAGCTGTTCGCGGCGCCGTTGCGCTATGACGAGGACTGGACGCCGCAGCCCTACCTTGCCGAAAGCTGGAACACCTCTGCCGACGGGTTGACGGTGACACTGAACCTGGTGAAGGGCGCGACTTTCCATGACGGCACGCCGATCACATCATCGGACGTCGCCTTTTCCATCAGGACGGTGCAGGAAAACCATCCTTTCAAGACGATGTTCGCGCCTGTCGACAGCGTCGAGACCCCGGATGACCACACCGCCGTGATCAAGCTTAGCAAGCCGCATCCGGCACTGCTTCTGGCGATGTCCTCGCAGCTTCTGCCAATCATCCCCGAACATGTCTATGGCGATGGCCAGGACCCGAAGACGCATCCCGCCAATTCGGAGAATGTTGTCGGGTCGGGGCCGTTCAAGCTTGTCGAGTTCAAGCGTGACCAGCACATCATCCTCGAGCGAAATGATGATTTCTTCATCGAGGGTCGTCCCTATCTTGACAAGGTCGTCATGAGGATCATCAAGGATGGCGCGGCGCGGACCATCGCGCTGGAGAATGGCGAGGCACATCTCAGCGGTTTCGAGCAGAACCCGCGGGACATCAATCGCCTGAAGAAGGCCAGCGGCGTTACAGCGACAAGCGATGGCGTCGCTTATGCCGCGATTGGCCCGATTGCCTGGCTTGCCTTCAACACAGCTTCTGACGGGCCGACCGGCAACAAGAAGGTCCGGCAGGCCATCGCCTATGCGGTTGACCGCGATTTCGTCAACAAGGCCATCATGCTCGGCACCTCGACACCGGCGCTGACAGGTATCCATCCCGGCTCGCCCTTCTATGAGCCGAATGTCGAGACCTATGACCTTGATCTTGACAAGGCGAACGCCCTTCTCGACGAGGCCGGCTATCCGCGTGGCGGCGACGGCACCCGTTTCAAGCTGATGGTCGATTATGGATGGGCCGGGATCAAGGCGCAGGCCGAATATATCAAGCCGCAGCTGAAAAAGGTCGGAATCGATGTCGAAATCCGGTCCTCACCCGACTTCCCGACCTGGGCGAAGCGGGTTGGCGGTCATGATTTCGAAATGACCTGGGATGTCGTCTTCAACTGGGGTGACCCGGTGATAGGTGTTCACCGGACCTATTCGTCAAGCAACATCAAGAAGGGTGTGATCTGGTCGAACACGCAAAGCTATGCCAACCCCCGTGTCGATGAGCTGATGGAGATGGCCGGCAGCGAGACCGACCCGGCGAAACGCAAGGCGCTCTATTCGGAGTTCCAGAAGATCATCGCCGAGGATGTGCCAGTCTATCACACCTATGCGCTTCCCTATCATACCGTATATTCGGACAAAATCGGCAACCCGCCGGTTGGAATCTGGGCAACGGTGTCACCGCTTGACCGGGTCTATCTGAAATAGCCCGCATCATCCGACCCCGCGCTGTTCCGGCGGCGCGGGGTACATCTTGATCGATTCCCTTCCGCGAGCAGATACAGCGGTGACACTACTCAGACAAATGGCCGTGAGGGCAGGCTACGCGCTGGCGCTGTTGCTGGCCGTTGTCGTTCTCAATTTCACGCTGATCCACATCGCGCCCGGTGATATCGCCGATACCATTGCCGGCGACATGGGCGGTGCCACCGAAGAGGTGATGGCGCAGATCCGTGCCGATTACGGTCTCGACAAGTCCTTTGCAGTGCAACTCGGCATCTATCTTGGCAATGTCGTCAGGCTGGATTTCGGCTACAGCTTCTTCTTCAACACCCCGGTCACCAGCCTGATCGCCGAGCGCCTGCCGGCAACCTTGCTGCTTGTGTTCACGGCGCAGATTTTCGCGCTGGTCATTGGCGTCATCCTCGGGGTGATCTCGGCGCGGCGGCCAGATGGGCTGCTCAGCCATTTCGTCACGCTGCTGGCGCTGTTCGGCTATTCGGCGCCGGTTTTCTGGACCGGGATCATGCTGCTGATCGGCCTGTCGCTGATGCTGCCGCTGTTTCCCGTCGCCGGCATGATCGATGTCACCCTGATCGATGCGCCGCTGTGGCGGCAATATCTGAGTGTGGCGCATCATCTGTTCCTGCCGGCGCTGACGCTGGCCTCAATCTTTCTGGCGCTCTATAGCCGGCTGTGTCGGGCCAGCATGCTAGAGGTGCTTGGCGCCGACTATATCCGCACCGCACGCGCCAAGGGTCTGTCGGAACGCGACACTGTGTACCGCCACGCGCTGAAGAACTCGCTTGGCCCGGTGGTGACGCTTGCCGGTCTGCAATTCTCCGCTGTCGTGTCGGGCGCGGTGCTTGTCGAAACGGTGTTCAGCTGGCCGGGCCTCGGAACGCTGGCCCTGCAGTCGATCCTGGCACGCGACACGCCGACCATCCTCGGCATCCTGTTCTTCTCGGCGCTTGTCGTTATCGTCGGCAATCTTCTGACCGACCTTGTATTGCGCCTGATTGATCCCCGTATCAGGGCAGGCGGCGGCTGATGGCGGTGCAGAGGCAGATGACCGAAAGCGACAGCCAGACACCGCGCGCTCAGCATCCCCTCCGCGAGGTGCTGCAGATGTTTGTCGGCAACCGCGCCGCGGTGGTGGCCTCGGTCATTCTATTGATGATCGTACTGGCGGCGGTATTCGGGCCGATGCTCTATCCAACCGATCCGTTCGAGATGGTCTGGGCCCCGTTCACGCCACCGGGAACGGACGGGTTCATTCTCGGCACGGATTATCTGGGGCGGGACATGCTTTCCGGGCTGCTCAATGGCGGACGTGTCAGCCTGACCATCGGCCTTGTCGCCGCCCTGATGAGTGTCTTCATCGGCATCAGTTTCGGTGCGCTTGCCGGCTTCTATCGCGGGGTCGTCGAAGAGGTTCTGATGCGGATCACCGAATTCTTCCAGGTGCTGCCGACACTGCTGTTCTCGATGGTCATCGTGGCCCTGTTCGGCGCGTCACTGACGGTGGTGACGATCGCCGTCGGCATTGTCAGCTGGACGGCTGTGGCGCGGATCACGCGGGCCGAGTTCCTGCGCATCCGCGAGCTTGAATATGTCACCGCGTCACGCGCCGCCGGGGCGTCCAACATGGTTCTGATGACGCGGGTAATCCTGCCCAACGCGCTGCCGCCGATCATCGTTCAGGCGGCGCTGATGGTCGGCTCGGCGATCCTGTTCGAGGCCGGGCTGGCCTTTCTCGGGCTCAGCGACCCGAATGTCGTCAGCTGGGGCCAGATCATTGGCTCGAACCGGACCTATATCCTTGATGCCGGTTTCACGGTGACCATTCCGGGGCTGGCCATCTTCGTGACGGTGCTGTCGATATCGCTGATCGGTGACGGGTTGAACGACGCCCTGAACCCGAAATTGCGGCGGAGGTGAGGATGGCCGCTCCGCTTCTCGAGGTTCGCGATCTTGGGGTTCGTTTCACAACCCGTGACGGACAGGTGACGGTTCTCGATGATGTATCCTTCACGCTGGAACGTGGTGAGCGGATCAGCTTTGTCGGCGAATCGGGCTGTGGCAAGTCGATGACGGCGCTGGCGCTGATGGGGCTGTTGCCGGCGATGGGACAGGTTTCCGGCGGGATGATCAATTTCAAGGGCGAGGATCTGGTCACCGCATCCGAATCGCGGATGCGGCAGATTCGCGGCAACGAGATCTCGATGATCTTCCAGGAACCGATGACCTCGCTGAACCCTGTCTTCACGATCGGCCGCCAGATTGCCGAGGTGTTGCAGTTGCATCGCGGCCTCGACAGGCGCGCCGCCCTGGCGCGGGCCATCGACCTTCTCGAGGCTGTTCGTATCCCGAACGCGGCGGCGCGGATCGATGATTATCCGCATCAGCTGTCGGGCGGCCAGCGGCAGCGGGTGATGATCGCCATCGCGCTGGCGTGCGAGCCTGAAATCCTGATCGCTGATGAACCGACAACGGCGCTCGATGTCACCGTGCAGGCCGAAATATTCGCCCTGCTTCGCGATCTTGGCGCCAAGCTCGAGACCGCGATCATCCTCATCACCCATGATATGGGCGCCGTCGCGCAGATGGCGGAACGGATGCTTGTGATGTATGCCGGACGGCGAGTCGAGGAGGGGCGTGTCGCCGATATCATCAAGGCATCTGCGCATCCCTACACGCGGGGATTGATTTCCTGCGTGCCGCATATCACCGCCGACGCCACAAGGCGGCTCGACCGCCTTCCCGAGATTGACGGCATCGTGCCGCCGATCACCAGTTTTGGCCGTGATGCCTGCCTGTTCGCCCCGCGCTGCGGGCGGGCCAGCGAGGCGTGCCATGGCGGGCGGCCTGCCCAGGCCGAGGTGGCCGGTCACAAGGCACATTCGGTGGCGTGCTGGCATCCGCATGACGGGGGCGCGTGATGGCTGGACAAGACTCCGATCACGCGCTTGTCGTGGAAAATCTCAGCGTCGCCTATCCGCTCAAGGGGCGTGACAGAGCCGGTGCGCGTCGGCGTTTGCTGGCAGTTGATGATGTCAGCTTTGCCATCCCGCGCGGGACCACGCTTGGCATTGTTGGCGAGTCCGGTTCCGGAAAGACGACGGCTGCGATGGCGGCGGCCCGGCTCGTGCCGCATAGTGGCGGCACGATCCATCTCGATGGCGAGGATTTCGGTGCCCTCGACGCCGCCGCGTTGCGGCGCGCCCGCCAGCGTGTGCAGATCATTTTCCAGGATCCCTATTCCTCGCTCAATCCGCGTCTCCGCGCCGCCGAGATTGTCCGCGAACCGATGCTCTATGCCGGGCGCACCGATCGCGCCGAACAGGAGCGTATCATTGACGAGCTGTTCGAGGCTGTCGGCCTCCGTCCCGAGCAGAAATCATTGTTTCCGCATCAATTCTCGGGTGGACAACGCCAGCGTATCGGCATTGCTCGTGCGCTGTCGACGCGCCCGTCGCTGATCATCTGCGATGAACCTGTATCGGCTCTCGATGTCGCTGTGCAGGCGCAGATCCTGAACCTGCTGAAATCGCTGCAACGGCAATTCGACCTGACCTATCTGTTCATCAGCCATGATCTTGGCGTGGTGCAGCATATGTGTGACGAGATCGCGGTGATGTATATGGGCAAATTCATGGAACAGGCCTCGCGTGATTCTTTCTTCGCCGCGCCGGGACACCCCTACAGCCGCGCCCTGCTGGACGCCGTACCGAGTATCGAGGCGGTGGACCGTCCGCGACCGCCGCTTCTCGACGGGGCCGTTCCGGATCTGTCTGAACCGCAGACAGGCTGCCGGTTTGCCAGCCGCTGCCCGCATGCCCTGCCAAGATGCGAGAATGAGGTGCCGGTGCTGGCAGACGCCACCGGTGCCGAGGGCCATCATCGACTGGCCTGTCACCGAGCCGATGATATAGGCCCCGCCGCCAGCGGCTGAAACCCCAGTGCGGCGAATCCGGCGACTGCCTGGTCAAGCGGGTCGGTGGCGATCAGGACGATCCGCGAGCCTGTCGGCGCTGTCGGACCGGCAGGGTGGAATTCGGTGCGGCGTCCACTCTGCTGCCAGACATGTGTGCCTTCGGCAAAGCGCACAAAGCCCTTGCCGCGGACAAGCAGGCGGCTATGGGCCGAACAGACAGCGCGAAACGCCGCCGCGTCGATGGGAGCCGTGGCGCTCATCGCCGCCGAGACAAACCCGGCATGAGGCCGGTGATCCTCCGCTGACGTCCTGTCCGCTGAATGTCCGCCATTTGAAAGCCTTTTCGGGTCGGGAATGTCCCGGGAAGACATGTCCGGGGAAGACATGTCCGGGGACGCCCCGGCATCGTCCGACAGCAGCAGGGCGATGATGTCGGGGTCATCGGCGCGGGCCGTCACCACGGGTGCCTGCGCCTGATGTGTGGCAAGATAGTCGCGTGTTCGGATGACCTCATCATCGCTGGCGATATCCGTCTTTGTCAGCAGGAACATGTCGGCATCCTGCATCTGCGCCGCGATCACCTCGGCGAGTCGGGGGTCATTGATCTGGTCCGGCATGCTGGCGGCATCGACCAGAACCAGCGTCAGACCCGGCCGCAGATCGGGATCGATTCGCGCGAAATCCATGATCCGCCCGGGGTAGGACACGCCGCTTGCCTCGATCAGGATATGGTCAATCCGATCCCGCCAGGCCATCAGCGACACCATCGCATCGACCAGCCCGCCGGCAAGTGAACAGCAGATACAGCCATTCGACAGCTGGATGATCCGTTCATCCCGGCTTTCGACAAGGCTGCGGTCGATGTTCAGCGCGCCAAAATCATTGACCAGCACGGCAAAGCGCGTGTCGCCGCCACCGGCCAGCACCCGGTTGACAAGGCTTGTCTTGCCGGCACCCAGAAACCCGCCGATGACGGTGAATGTGATCTGGCGATCCATCTCCGCGCGCGATCAACCCTGCCGGGTCGCGGCGACGTGGAATTCGCCGCCGGAGATGGTGCCGGCAATTTTGATGTCGCGGATGGTCTCCGGCGCGACGTCAAGCGGCGAGGCGTCGAGAACGGCGAAATCGGCGTATTTGCCGGGCTCGATGCTGCCGACAAGATGATCCATGCGAAGCGTGTAGGCGGCGCCGAGGGTGATGGCGTGAAGCGCGGCGGCGGGGCTGATCCGCTCTTCCGGTCCCAGGGTGGCACCACTGGCTGTCAGGCGGTTCACCGCGCACCAGGCGGTGAAAAGTGGTGCCATCGGTGTCACCGGTGCATCGGAATGGATCGCCAGCGGTACACCTTCGCGCAGCGCGGTGGCGCAGGCATCCATGCGCCGTGCCCGGTCCGGTCCCATGGTGATGCCGGCATGCTGGTCGCCCCAGTAATGAACATGGTTGGCGAACAGGTTCACGCAACAGCCAAGCTTTTTCATGCGGCGAAACTGGCTGGCATCCGCCATCTGGCAATGCTGCAAGGTATGGCGGTGGTCGGGGCGATAATGCGCCTCCTGCGCCGCCTCGATGGCATCAAGCATCACCTCCGAGGCTTCGTCGCCATTGGTGTGGATGTGAAGATGCATGCCGGCCTTGTGATAATGCATGACAAGCTCGGCAAGCTGGTCCGGGTCCATGTTCC
>JAAZUU010000159.1 GCA_018624035.1 Rhodobiaceae bacterium
GATCTCCTGACTGGGCTTTACCAGCGGTAATGCGAAAAGGCGCGGTTGGCTTCGGCCATCTTGTGGGTGTCCTCGCGCTTCTTCACGGCATTGCCACGATTGTTGGCAGCGTCCATCAGCTCCGAAGACAGGCGTTCAACCATCGTGGTCTCACCACGCTTGCGCGAGCTGTCGATCAGCCAGCGGATTGCCAGGGCCTGCGCGCGCTCGGCGCGAACTTCGACCGGCACCTGATAGGTGGCACCGCCAACCCGGCGCGAGCGAACCTCGAGATGCGGACGGACATTTTCCAGAGCGTCGTGGAATACCTTGACAGGCTCGTTGCCCGACTTCGACTCGATGCGGTCAAACGCCCCATAGACAATGCGCTCGGCGACCGAGCGCTTGCCGTCATACATCAGGCAGGACATGAATTTTGAAACAACCGTGTCCTTGAACTTCGCATCGGGAAGAACGGGACGTTTTTCAGCGCGGTGACGACGTGACATCTCGGTCTCCTGCTTACTTGGGACGCTTGGCGCCGTATTTCGAACGACGCTGGCGGCGGTCTGCGACACCCTGCGTGTCAAGCGTACCGCGGATAATGTGATAGCGAACGCCGGGAAGGTCCTTCACACGGCCACCACGGATCAGCACAACAGAGTGCTCCTGCAAATTGTGGCCCTCGCCCGGAATATAGCTCGACACCTCGAACCCGTTCGTCAGGCGCACACGGGCAACCTTACGAAGGGCCGAGTTCGGCTTCTTCGGCGTGGTGGTGTAGACCCGCGTACACACGCCACGCTTTTGCGGGCACGATTCCATCGCGGGGACCTTCGTACGGGCGACAGGACGCTTCCGTCCATGCCGGATCAGCTGGTTAATCGTTGGCATTGCTGCCCCTTTTTCATCTCAACCAAAGACATGCACTGAACGTGCATCAGGGGTGGACCTTCCCAACCTGGCCGGGAAGACCTCCCTTGTTTCAGCTCCCAGACGGGACTGTTTTCGTCACCTTTATACCGGTGCAGCGTCTGGCCCGACCGCGGCACCTGCCCCGGAGCGAACCACTACCTGCATCAAAAGGTAGGCGGAACCTATGTCAGCGATGCTGGCGGGTCAAGCTGTTTTTGCCCGCAACCGCCAGTTTCACTGAATTTTTCCCGGCCAGCGAAAACCGCCCGGTTTGCTGTTGTCAGGCCTCGTTACGGGCCTCTTCGGCAACCTCGCCAAAGCCGTCGCCGGGCTCGGCATCGATCGCCTCGAGCGCCGGCGTCGCCGCCGCCCGTTCATCCATGATCTCGCGATCACGGTCGGCGGCGATGCGGCGAAGACGCTTCATTACCGATCCGGTACCGGCCGGGATCAGGCGGCCGACAATGACATTCTCCTTCAGGCCGTCGAGCGTATCCTGGCGACCACTGACCGAGGCCTCGGTGAGGACACGGGTTGTCTCCTGGAAGGACGCGGCGGAAATGAAGGAGCGTGTCTGCAGCGACGCCTTGGTGATGCCAAGCAGTACCGGATGGGCAACCGCCGGACGCAGCCCCTCGGCCTCGAGCGAGGTGTTCGAGGAGGCAAACTCCTCGCGATCCACCTGCTCGCCGATCAGATAGGTGCTGTCACCGGCATCGGTGACCTCGACCTTCTGCAGCATCTGGCGGACAATCACCTCGATGTGCTTGTCATTGATCTTCACGCCCTGCAACCGATAGACGTCCTGGATTTCCTTGACCAGATAGGCGGCAAGTTCCTCGACACCGAGGATCGCCAGAATGTCATGCGGCACCGGGCTGCCATCAAGAAGCAGGTCACCCTTGCGGACGACATCACCCTCATTGACCGCCAGCTGGCGGCCCTTTGGCAGCAGATATTCGACCGGTTCACCGTCACCCTCGACCGGCACCACGCGGATGCGCCGCTTGGCCTTGTAGTCGTTGGCGAACTCGACGCGGCCCTCGGCCTCGGCGATAACGGCGAAATCCTTCGGCTTGCGGGCCTCGAAAAGTTCCGCCACCCGTGGCAGACCACCAGTGATGTCGCGTGTCTTCGATGATTCGCGCGGAATACGCGCCAGCACGTCACCAGCCTTGATTTCCGCGCCATTATCGACCGACAGGATTGCGCCGGCCGACATGAAGTAACGCGCCTCGAGGCCGTTCGTCAGTGTCAGCACCTCGCCCTTGTCATCACGAAGCGTGATCCGCGGACGCAAATTGGCACCGCCGGCCGACGCCTTCCAGTCAATGACCTCACGACTGGAAATGCCGGTGGCGTCATCGGTCACTTCACGGACAGAGATGCCTTCGGTGAGATCGACATAATTCGCCGTGCCGGGCAGTTCGGCGATGATCGGCATCGTGTAGGGATCCCATTCGATCAACACGTCGCCGGCAGCCACTTCCTGGCCGGCCTTCACGAACAGCTTGCCGCCATAAGGCAGGCGATGCCGCTCGCGCTCGCGCCCCTGATCATCAACAAGCAGCAATTCGGTATTGCGGCTCATGACGATCCGGCTTCCCTCGCGGTCCTTGACGAGCGCCTCGTTCTCAAGCTTCACCTTGCCACCGATGGCAGCTTCGATGTTGGATTGTTCGGCGCCACGCTGCGCGGCACCACCAACGTGGAATGTGCGCATCGTCAACTGCGTGCCCGGCTCACCGATCGACTGTGCCGCGATCACGCCGACAGCCTCACCGATATTCACCGAGGTGCCACGCGCCAGGTCACGGCCATAGCACTGACCGCAGATACCTGTCTGTGCCTCACACAACAGCGCCGAGCGGATCAGCGCCTGATCGACACCGGCCTCCTCGATGCGGTCGGCATGCTCCTCGGTGACCATCTCGCCGGCCTTCACGATGACCTCGCCGGTGGCGATGTCGACCATATCCTCGGCCATGACACGTCCAAGAACGCGGTCATACAGGCTGTCGACAACATCACTGCCATTCATCACGGCCCGGATGGTCAGGCCCTTGTTGGTCCCGCAATCCTCGATATTGACGATGCAGTCCTGCGCCACATCAACAAGACGACGCGTCAGATAGCCCGAGTTGGCCGTCTTCAGCGCGGTGTCCGCCAGGCCCTTGCGGGCGCCGTGGGTCGAGTTGAAATATTCGAGGACATTCAGCCCTTCCTTGAAGGAAGAAATGATCGGCGTCTCGATGATCTCGCCCGAAGGCTTGGCCATCAGGCCGCGCATGCCGGCAAGCTGCTTGATCTGCGCTGCCGAACCACGGGCACCGGAATGCGCCATCATCCAGACAGAATTGATCGGCTCGCCATCCCTGATCGTCGAAATGCCCTTCATCATCTCGTCGGCGACGAGATCGGAACAGCGCGACCAGACATCGACAACCTTGTTGTATTTCTCGCCCTGGGTGATCAGGCCGTCGAGATATTGCTGCTCGAACGTCTTCACCTGCGCCTCGGCCTCATTGACGTATTTTTCCTTCAGGTCGGGCGTTGTCAGATCGGCAATGCCGAAGGAAATGCCGGCGTTGCAGGCCTTGCCGAAGCCAAGCGTCATCAACCGGTCACAGAAGATGACCGTGTCCTTCTGGCCGCAGTGACGATAGACATGGTCAATCACGTCACTGACCTGCTTCTTTGTCATCAGCTTGTTGACCAGATCGAACGAGCAGTTCGGGTTGTCTGGAAGCAGATCCGCCAGCTGTGCCCGCCCGGGCGTTGTCTCGATCACGCGAACGACACGCTCGCCATTCTCGTCACGCGTCGCCACGCGCGCCTTGATCTTGGCATGCAGGCTGACCGAACCATTGCCGAGCGCCAGCAGGATTTCCTGGATGTTGGCGAAGACCATGCCCTCGCCCTGCTCGTTCTCACGCTCCAGCGACATGTAGTAGAGACCGAGAATGATATCCTGCGACGGCACGATGATCGGCTTGCCGTTGGCCGGGCTGAGGATGTTGTTGGTCGACATCATCAGGACCCGCGCCTCAAGCTGTGCCTCCAGCGACAGCGGCACATGGACGGCCATCTGGTCGCCATCGAAATCGGCGTTGAAGGCGGTGCAGACAAGCGGGTGAAGCTGGATCGCCTTGCCCTCGACGAGGACCGGCTCGAACGCCTGGATACCGAGACGGTGCAGCGTCGGCGCGCGGTTCAGCATGACCGGATGCTCGCGGATCACCTCTTCCAGAATATCCCACACCTCGGGACGTTCCTTCTCGACCATCCGCTTGGCCATCTTCACCGTGCTGGCCATCGAATAGAGTTCCAGCTTGGAATAGATGAACGGCTTGAACAGCTCCAGAGCCATCTTCTTCGGAAGGCCGCACTGATGCAGCTTCAGCTCCGGACCGACAACAATCACCGAACGGCCGGAATAGTCGACGCGCTTGCCAAGCAGGTTCTGACGGAAACGGCCCTGCTTGCCCTTCAGCATATCGGAGAGCGACTTCAGCGGGCGCTTGTTGACGCCGCTGATCACGCGGCCACGACGGCCATTGTCGAACAGCGCGTCAACGGCCTCCTGCAGCATCCGCTTTTCGTTACGCACGATGATGTCCGGCGCGCGAAGCTCGATCAACCGCTTCAGGCGGTTGTTCCGGTTGATCACGCGGCGATAGAGATCGTTCAGGTCCGAGGTCGCGAAACGGCCACCATCAAGCGGCACCAGCGGGCGCAGCTCGGGCGGGATGACCGGGATCACATCGAGGATCATCCATTCCGGACGGCATCCCGAATCACGGAAGGAATCGACAAGCTTCAGGCGCTTGACCAGCTTCTTGCGCTTGGCCTCGGAACCGGTCTCGGCAAGCTCTTCGCGGATCTTGACGCGTTCCTCGTCGATATCCATCGCCTCGAGGACCTTCTTGATCGCCTCGGCGCCGATGCTGGCCTCGAAGGCGTCATCGCCGAATTCGTCCTGCGC
>JAAZUU010000007.1 GCA_018624035.1 Rhodobiaceae bacterium
CTGGTGACGAATTTTGTCGAGGCGCGCCAGACGACGACCGATACGCACCGGCTTGCGGCAGAAATTTCCGATGAGCCGGTGACGGTGTCGGTTCATGATGGAAGAATTGTCCAGATTCTCGACAATCTGCTTGGCAACGCGGTGTCCTTCGCGCCGGCCGACAGTCAGATCACCGTCTGTGTTGATGTGGGCGAGAACGGGATGGCGCGACTTGCGGTCAGGGATCGGGGTCCGGGAATACCGCCCGGCCGGTTGCAGGAGATTTTCAACCGATTCTATTCTGAACGTCCGCCAAGCGAGGCTTTTGGTGAGCATTCCGGTCTCGGATTGTCGATTGCTCAGCAGATTGCGCATGGATATGGCGGCGATCTCGTCGCCTCGAACGATGAGGGGGCCTGTTTCACCCTGACCCTGCCGCTGGCGCATTCCTAGCCCCTGTTGCGGCGCTTTTGAAACTGATATTGTCCTGTCATGAACGATGATACGCCACGTTTTATACTTGTGACCGGAGCTTCCGGTGCAGGCTTGTCGACAGCGCTCAATATTCTCGAGGATAGCGGGATCAAGGCTGTCGACAATCTGCCGCTGGCGATGATCGACACATTGGTCGCGATGGAGGTGGAGGCCGGTGGCCACAGCCTCGCCATCGGTCTGGATGCCCGCACCACAGGCTTTTCCGTTGGTGCCGTCGAAACGCTTGTCAGCAATCTTCGGCGCAAATTCGCCAGCCGGTTCACGGCGATCTATATTGCGGCCTCGCAGGATGATCTGCTGCGGCGGTTCAATGCGACACGCCGCCAGCACCCGCTCGCCGCAAGCGGGTCGCTCACTGACGCCATTGCGGCTGATCTTGACCGCATGGAGAACATCGCGCCACTTGCCGACATAAGGCTCGATACCAGCGGCACAAAGCCGTCCGATCTTCGCCAGTCACTGCTGGCCAGTCTCGGGATTGCGGAGGCATTCCAGATCAATCTGCGCCTGCTCAGCTTCTCCTATCGCCGGCGCATTCCGGACCATAGCGACATGGTCATCGACATGCGCTTTGCCGAGAATCCACACTGGGTGGCCGGGCTTCGTACCCAGGACGGGCGTGATGACGAGGTTGCGGGCTTTCTGAATGACGATGAAACGGCCATGTCCGTTCTCAATTCCCTCAGGGCCATGCTGGCCGAGATGCTGCCGCGGATGTCGCGCGAGGGCCGGCCTTTGCTGACCATCGCCTTTGGATGTACCGGCGGCCAGCATCGATCGGTCTGGGCTGTTGAAACGATGGCCAGCTGGCTGCGGGACGAAGGTTATGGCGTGAAGGTTGCGCACCGCGAGCTTGGGGACTCCCGATAACATGTCGCGGGCCAATTCGCTTTCCTTGCCCCCCGATATCTGATAAGCCACCTGCGAATTCCATTTAAACCGCTGACGGGATGTTCGATGTCCAAAGATTATATTGTGGCCGACCTGGGCCTCGCCGACTGGGGCCGCAAGGAGCTGTCCATCGCCGAGACCGAGATGCCGGGCCTCATGGCGCTCCGTGATGAATTCGGCGCGACAAAACCACTGAAGGGCGCGCGCGTCGCCGGGTGCCTGCATATGACGGTGCAGACCGCAGTGCTGATCGAGACATTGGTGGCGCTTGGCGCCGATGTTCGCTGGGCCTCCTGCAACATTTTCTCGACCCAGGACCAAGCGGCGGCGGCGATCGCGGCGGCCGGCGTGCCGGTCTTCGCCAAGAAGGGCGAGACACTGGCCGAATATTGGGAATATGTCGATCGGATTTTCGACTGGGCCGATGGCGGCACCGCCAACATGATCCTCGATGATGGCGGCGATGCCACCATGTATATTCTTCTCGGGGCCCGCGCCGAGGCCGGTGAGGATGTGCTTGCCACGCCGGCTTCCGAGGAAGAGGAATTCCTGAAGGCGCAGATCCAGACCCGCCTCGCCAGCAGCCCCGGATGGTTCACCAGTCAGCGTGACGCGATAAAGGGTGTGTCGGAGGAAACCACCACCGGTGTCCTGCGGCTGTATCAGCTTGCCGAGGCAGGTGGCTTGCCGTTCCCGGCGATCAACGTCAATGACTCAGTGACCAAATCGAAGTTCGACAATCTTTATGGCTGTCGCGAATCGCTGGTCGACGGCATTCGCCGCGCCACCGATGTGATGCTTGCCGGCAAGGTCGCGGTTGTAGCCGGCTATGGTGATGTCGGCAAGGGCTCGGCGGCATCGCTCCGCCAGGGCGGTGCCCGCGTCATGGTGACCGAGATCGACCCGATCTGCGCATTGCAGGCGGCGATGGAAGGCTATGAGGTCGTGACCATGGAGCAGGCGGCGCCGAAAGCCGATATCTTTGTCACCGCGACCGGCAACCGTGATGTCATCACGGTTGACCATATGCGTGACATGAAGGACCGCGCCATTGTCTGCAACATCGGCCATTTCGATAACGAGATCCAGGTATCGTCCTTGCAGAACATGAACTGGTCCGAGGTCAAGCCGCAGGTTGACGAGATCGAATTCCCGGACGGCAAGCGGATCATCATGCTGGCAAAGGGGCGGCTGGTGAATCTGGGCTGCGCTACCGGCCATCCATCCTTTGTGATGTCGGCTTCCTTCACCAACCAGGTTCTGGCGCAGATGGAACTCTGGAACGAGGGCGAGGGTTACGAGAATCGTGTCTACACCCTGCCGCGCCATCTCGATGAAAAGGTGGCTGCACTGCATCTCGCCAAGGTCGGGGCGACACTCTCGCAGCTCAGCAACGACCAGGCCTCCTATATCGGGGTTGAACAGCAGGGGCCGTTCAAGAGCGAGCAATATCGCTATTAGGCCAGATGACGCGGCTTGATCTGACTCTTCGTGACCCGGCCGCGACCGAGCGGCTGGGTCATTTCATTGCGGGCTGGTTGAAGGCCGGCGATGTGGTGGCGCTCGATGGCCCGCTTGGTGCTGGCAAGTCGGTTCTCGCACGCGCGATCATCCGGCATCTCTGCCCGCAGGAAGACGATATCCCCAGCCCGACCTTCACGCTGGTGCAGACCTATGAGACGGCTGGGGGCCCGCCTCTCATGCATTTTGATCTCTATCGGCTGGACTCGCCCGAGGACGCGCTGGAACTCGGGATCGAGGATGCCTTTATCGACGCTGTCTGTCTGATTGAATGGGCGCAGCGCCTTGGCCCCTATCTGCCACGCACCGCGCTGAATGTCGCCATCGACCCTGGCCCGGACCATGCCGATACACGCACTGTCTCGCTTGTCGGTGGCGCCGGGTGGCAGCCTTTGCTGACCGGTATTGACGCCCATATGAAGGATGTGGGCTGACGGGATTTTGAACCGCCTTTCCCCGTTTTGGCGGTGTTTTGGCGGTGCGTTGCCTGTATGATTACGGCATGACGTCCGCTGCCCCCGCGCAAAATCTTCATTCCATCCCCGCAGGTGTGCCCTTTGCCACAACACTTGCCGCCGGCATCGTCGATCTTGCCGGAACGGCCGAAACCCTGGCGCGGGCCACCATTCTGGTGCCGTCTCGCCGCGCCGCGCTGTCGCTTCGGGCGGCGTTCCTGGAAATCAGGGGTGATGATGCCACCCTGCTGCCACGGATCGAGCCGATTGGTGATGTCGAGGAGGATTCGCCTGAAATCCTGGGCTTTGCGGTGGATGGGGCGGCATTGCCGCCAGCCATGGACACGCTGTGCCGACAGCTCTGGCTGGCGCGGCTCCTGCAGGGATTCCATATGGGCGGCGTGGCCCCGACACCGCCGCAGACCATGCAGCTCGCTGAGTCGCTGACACGGCTTCTCGACGCGCTGTGCAATGTCGATTCGACGCCGGAACAGCTTGCAAGCCTTCTTCCCGAACGGTTTTCACGCCACTGGCAGGACATTCTGAAACTTCTGACCATCCTGATTGACCGCTGGCCGGCCATTCTTGCCGAACAGGGCGTTCTCGACCCCGGGGACCGGCGCAACAGGCTGATCAGGCTACGCTGTGAGGCCTGGCGCCGCTCCCCACCGCAGGGGCTGGTGGTGGTGGCGGGTTCGACAGGTACCTTTGCTGCGACGCGCGAGCTGATTGCCTGCGTTGCTTCCCTGCCGAACGGCCATGTGGTGTTGCCCGGTCTTGATCACGGGGCTGTCGATCATTGGCCGGAGATCGAGGCTGATGCCGGCCATCCGCAGCATCAGCTCTCGGTGCTTCTTGGGGTGCTTGGCGTCACGGTGGTCGATATCTCCACCTGGATGGCGGCCGGCTTTGCCGAGGCAGGCCATCTGCGGCGTGAACTGATGCGCGAGGCCTTCAAGCCGGCGGCCCTCAGCGCGGACTGGCGTCAACTTGGCACTACAAGGCCCGAGCTTGGCCGCGACGCTCTTGACGGCATGTCGATTGTCGAATGCGGCACGCGGGCCGAGGAGGCGGGGCTGATTGCCGTGGCCATGCGCGAGGTTCTGGAAACGCCGGGCCGCACGGCGGCGCTTGTGACGCCGGACCGGCAGCTTGCCGAGGCGGTGATCGCGGCGCTGCAACGCTGGCGGATCGAGGTTGATGATTCGGCCGGTCGGCCTCTGTCCGCCTGCCCGGTCGGCGGCTTTCTGCAAAGCATGATCACGATGATTGCCGAGGGGTTCGCGCCTGTTCCGACGCTGGCATTCCTGAAACATCCGCTTGTCGCCGGCGGTATGGCGCCAGCCCGGTTCAGGTCACATCTTCGGGGGCTGGAGCTGGCGGCATTGCGCGGGTACCGGCCGGCCGAGGGGCTGGAAGGCATCAGGGACCGGCTGGCCGGTGACGACTCGCTGCTCGGCTTTTTCGAGTCGCATGTCGTCGCCCCGCTGACCCCGCTGATTGATGCCTGGTCAGCGTCGGCGCCCGACCTCTCGTCGCTGGCACGTGCGACCGGCAGCGCAGCCGAGGCGCTCGCGGCGCGGCGAAGCGAAGCTGACGGAAGCATCGATCTTGCCGACGGGGCGCTTCATGTCTGGGCCGGCGAGGATGGCGAAGCGGCGGCGCAGCTGCTTTCCGCCCTGGCTGAACATGGCGCGGTCTATGCTGCCGATCCGGCTTCCTTTCCGCAGATTCTGGCACAGCTGATGGCGTCAAGAACGGTGCGCCGCAACTGGCAGACGCATCCCCGGCTTGCCATCCTCGGGCCGGTGGAGGCGCGCATGCAGAGCGCCGACAGACTGATTCTCGGCGGCTTCAACGAGGGCAACTGGCCGCCGCGCCCGGACATCGATCCCTGGATGAACGCCGAGATGCGACAGGCCGCCGGCCTGCAGCCGCATAACTGGCGTACCGGGCTGAGCGCGCATGATGTCTGGATGGCGGCCACGGCGCCGGAGGTGATCATCACCCGCTCGCTGCGTGACGGTGATGCGATAACGACGCCGAGCCGCTGGCTGCAGAGGCTTGGCGCGGTGCTGGGCGCGCTGAGCATCGATCAGGCCGTTGATGATGGCCGGCGCTGGCGTGACCAGCTTGTCGCGCTGTCACCGGTGCCGCCGATGAGGCCCTGCGACCGCCCACGGCCGGCACCGCCCGTCATGGCGCGGCCACGGCGGCTTTCCGCGACCGAGATTGATGACTGGATTGCCGACCCCTACAGCCTCTATGCCAAGCGGATACTCGGTCTGCGGCAACTTGACGAGATCGACCGGCCAATCGATGCCGCGCTTCGCGGCAATCTTGTTCATGACACGCTGGCGGCCTTTCTGGTGGCGCACCCGCAGGGCGATCTGCCCGATGACGCGCTTGATCGGTTGCTGGCCATCGGGCGACGGCATTTCGATCCGTTCTGGCGGGTCCCGACGGTTCGGCATTTCTGGTGGCCGGCCTTTCGCACCATGGCGGCCTGGTTTGTCGAGACCGAGACGCGCCGACGCGCCAGCTTGCAGGTCAGCCATGCCGAGGTGAAAGGTGCCATCGACGTGGAGGCGCCGGACGGGCCGGTGACATTCACCGCGCGCGCCGACCGGATCGACCGTTTTGCCGGTGGCGGGCTGGCCGTGCTTGATTACAAGACGGGACAGGCGCCCAGCGCCGGTGATGTGGCGAAGGGGCGGCGAACCCAGCTTGTCACCGAAGCGGTGATCGCCGCGTATGGCGGTTTTGCCGGAATCGAGGCAGCGGACGTCCTGGAGATGGAATATTGGCGGCTGACCGGAAGGCGCGGTGAGCCCGGATCGCGAAAGCCTGTGCAACCACCGGACTGGGATGCCGCCGCGGCGCGGGACAGTCTGGCGCGACTTGCGGCGCGGTTTGATGACCCGGCGATGCCCTATGCCAGCCGGCCGGACCCGCAACTGGGTACGGCATTCCCGCTTTATGACCATCTGGCGCGGGTCGATGAATGGCGCATCGGGGAAGCCGGTCCGGTCAATGCCGGTGTGCCGACGATATCGGCAGACGAAACGCCGGTCACACCCGGCTTTGATCCGGCGGTGGCCAGCGAGGCATCGGCGCAGCAGGCGGCGGCGTCCGACCCCGAAAGCTCGGCTCTGGTGTCGGCCAATGCGGGAACCGGCAAGACAAAGCTGCTGACCGACCGCGTGTTGCGCCTGATGCTGGACGGAGCGCCGCCGGACAGTATTCTGTGTGTGACCTATACACGCGCTGCCGCCGCCGAAATGCGCAACAGAATCTCGGCGCAGCTGGCGAAATGGGCGATCGCAAGTGGTACGGTGCTTCGCGCCCAGCTTGCCGGTATGGGGATTGCCACCCCCACCCAGATGATGCTGGCGCGCGCACGAAGCCTGTTCGCCGAAACGCTGGACAATGATGACGGGCCGCGTGTCGAGACGGTCCATTCCTTCTGCCAGTCGGTGCTCCGCCGGTTTCCTATCGAAGCCGGGATCATGCCGCAGGCCGAACTTGCGGATGAATTTGAACAGGCCAGGCTGAAATCCCGGGCACGGGACAATCTGCTGATGGGCTCCGATGCCGATCTCGCGCGGCATATCGCGCTGCTGGCCGAGCAGACCAGCGAGGGCAATGCCGAGACCGTGCTGAAGGAACTGCTCGCCAAGGAAGATCGTATCGGCGAGCCGCTGTTGCTGGACCGGCTTGAACGGCATTTCACCGAAGCATGCGGGGTCAATACCGGTCTCGATCTGGACGCGATGATCGCGGAGGTGGTGTCCGGGCTTGATGAGGAGGGGTTGCGCGCCGCCGCCATCGCCCTCGAGACAAGCGGCGTTGACGGGCAGGTCAGGCGCGGGGCGCGGATCACCGCCTGGCTTGGTGAGACGCTGGAGGGGCGCAGCCGCCATATCAACCGGTTGATTGACGCATTGTTCACCAATGCGGGACTTCCGCTGGCCGAGCGCAGCCTGTCGAACGCCGGGATCAGGAAGGACTTCCCCGGCATTGTGGCGGTCCAGCAGGCGGCGCAGGACGCGTTGATGTCGATACAGGCGGCGCGCGCCGCGGTGCGATGCTGGCAATTGACGATGGCGCTCTATCAGGTCGGCACCGCGTTCGCGGCGGAATATGCCAGGCTGAAGGCGCAGCGGGGACTGCTTGATTATGATGATCTGATCAGCCTGACCAACAACATGCTTGCCAATGGCGAGGCGGCGCAGTGGGTGGCCTGGAAGCTTGACAATGGCATCCGCCATATGCTGCTCGACGAGGCGCAGGATACCAGCCCGGCGCAATGGCGGTTGCTGCGCCGCCTGAGCGACGAGTTCTTCGAGCCGGCGGCGGGCGATGACAGGCCGCGCACCCTGTTTGTGGTCGGTGACTTCAAACAGTCGATCTATTCCTTCCAGGGAGCTGATCCGGCGGTGATGGGGGAAAACCGGCTTGATTTGCGGCAGCGGGCGGAGACGCGGCGCGCGCCGCTCCGCGAGGTCGGGCTTGATGTGTCCTTCCGTTCGGCGCGGCCGGTGCTTGATCTTGTCAATCTTGCCGTGCCCGATCTTGCCGGCATCACCGATCCGCGCATGCCTGGCTTCCAGGCGCATCGCTCGGCCCGCGCCGATGCTGGCGGCTTTGTCGAAATCTGGCCGGTGATCAGCGATGACAGCGAGGCGCCGGACCTGCCGTCATTCGCCCCGCCCGAGATCAGCCAGCCGCGTGATGCGGCGGCGCTGTCGGCGACCAGGCTGGCTGAACGGCTTGCCGGCTGGATGGGCACCCGCCTGTTGCCATCCGGGCGGGTCATGCGGGCCGGTGACGTCATGATCCTGCTACGCAAGCGCGGGCGCTATCACCGGCTTGTGCTGGCGGCATTGCAGCAGGCCGGCATTCCGGTTGCCGGCGCCGACCGGATGAAGCTTGAAGACCAGATCGAGATCAGGGATCTGCTGGCGCTTGGCGATGTGATGTTGCTTCCCGAGGATGATCTGCAGCTTGCCGCGGTGTTGAAATCACCGCTGTTCGGGCTGGACGAGGAGGCGCTCTTCACACTGGCCCATGACCGGGGCAAGAGCAGCCTTCACGCGCGACTGATGGCGCATGCCGGTGGTGTGGATGCGATGGGGCGGGCGGCGGATCGCCTGCAGCATTTCAGGAACCTTGCCGATGACATGTCGGTCTTTGCCTTTTTCAGCGCGGTTCTGACCGAGACGCGGCAGGATTTCCGGCGGCGGCTCGGCGCGGCTGTTGACGAGACGCTCGACCATTTTCTCGGGCTGGCGCAGAGTTTCGGTGCCGGCGGCGGCGTGGCGCTGACCGTCTTCCTTGCCGAGCTGCGTGGCAGTGGCGGCGAGGTGCGCCGCGATATGGACGGCGCTGCCGCCAACGAGGTGCGGGTGATGACGATCCATGGCGCGAAGGGGCTGGAAGCGCCGGTGGTCGTTCTTCCCGACATGCTGAAACCGGCCGGTGTGGCTGATCAGCTGGTGCGCGACCCTGACAGCGGCTTTGTCTATTGGGCACCCGGCGCGGCGCGTCCGGATTTTGTCACCGCCGTCCGAGAGGCCGCAGGTCAGCGGGACCGGGAAGAGGAGAACAGGCTGCTTTATGTCGCGCTGACCCGGGCCCGTGACGGCATCATCATCGGCGGCTGGCAGGCATCGCGTCGCCGGCGTCTGGAGGGCAGCTATTACGAGCATCTGCTGGCCATGATCGAATCCATGCCCGGGGTAGTCGCCATCGAGGGTGGCGGGCTTCGTGTCGAAACCGCCGGCAAGGTGGAAGCCGGCCCAGCCGGCCTGCCGACCCCGCCGCGCGAGGAGGCGACAGAAGAGATTCCAGGCTGGCTGTTCCATGCCGCGCCAGCCGAACCGCGTCCGCCCCGTCCGTTGCGCCCCTCGGTGCCGGATGGCGCTGCCAGCGCCGCAGCCGCGCCCGGGACGCGCTTTATCTCCGCCACCACGGCACTGGCACGCGGCCGTCTGGCGCACCGCATGTTCGAGGTGTTGCCGCATCTGCCAGCCGATCGGCACGATGCTGTCATCGCGGCGATGATTGAGGCGCAGAAGGAGTTGTCGGCGGAGGCCGCCATGGCGCTCGCCACCGAGGTCAGGCATGTGGTGGCAATGCCGGAACTGGCGGCGCTATTCGGCCCTGACGCGCTTGCCGAGATTTCGGTCAGCGGCCTGGTGCAGGGGTTGGGTGTCGCTGGCCAGATCGACCGGCTGCATGTCGATTCGACGCGTGTGTTGATCGGCGATTTCAAGACCGGGCCACGGCCTGCCACAACGCCGGATGCCTATGTCAGGCAGATGGCGCTCTATGGTGCGTTGATGGCACAAATCTATCCGCAGCATGAGATTGTGACATGGCTGATCTGGACCGAGGTAGCAGCGGTCGAGGCGGTTGCCCCGGCGGCGCGCGATGCGGCGCTGGCGGCACTTGCCGGTGAGTCCACGCCTTGACGGTTCGGGGCGTGGCTCCTACCTTGAGTTGGCGGGACAATCCGCCGATCCGACTTTCAAGGGGGCATCTCAAGATGGCGACGACGAAGACAACCGACAGTGATTTTTCTGCCGACGTCCTGCAGGCTGATGGGCCTGTGCTTGTTGATTTCTGGGCAGAATGGTGCGGCCCCTGCAAGGCCATCGGACCGGCGCTCGAGGAACTCAGCGACGCGCATGGCGAAGCCATCTCGATCGTCAAGCTGAACATCGATGAGAATCCGCTGACCCCGCAGCAATATAATGTCCGGGGCATCCCCACCCTGCTGATTTTCAAGGGTGGCGAGGTGGTTGCCGAGAAGATCGGCGCGGTGCCGAAGTCACAGCTCGAGGCGTGGATCACCAGCACCATCGCCTGACCATTTGCATGGCGCGCTGTCAGTCGGGAAGACTGTCATTCTGTATCAGAACATGACCCGCCAGATATAGCGACCCGCAGATCATCACCGGCAGCCCCCCGTCATCGGGGCCGTCCGCCAGCGCCTGCAATGCGCCGCTGAGCGACGAGGCGATGCGTGCCGCCGGAAAGCTTTGTCGCGCGGAATCGGCCAGCGCCTCCGCTGTCAGGCTGGCCGGCTGGTCCGGTATCGCAAGGCAGGTAATCGAGGCCGCAAGCGGCGCGATTCGGTGCAGGAATTCATCGGCCGGCCGGGTATCCAGCGCACCGCAGATAAAATGCCATTTGCGGCCGTCAACGGCCGGCAGGGCGGCGGCGAGGGCGTCGGCGCCGTGGGCATTATGCGCCCCATCGATCCAGATCTGACGGCTGGCAAGACGCGCCAGCGGGCCGTCGGCGAGCCGGTGCAGGCGCCCCGGCCACAAGGCCTGCGCGACACCGGTGGCAAGCGACCTGTCAGGCAGACCGGGCACCACACTGACAAGCGCCGATGCGGCGAGCGCCATATTGGCCTGCTGATGTGGCCCATGAAGTGACGATGCCGGCAGATGAAGGCGGCGTCTACCTGTCTCAAGGCCGATCCCGCCATCGGCCCGTGGTGTCCAGTCGATGTCCCTGCCGATCGCCGTCACAAAGGTTCCGATCTGCGCGGCATGGGAATCGAGCGCGGCCATCACATCCGGTGCCTGCGCGGCGCTGAAACAGGGCACTGACCGGCGCATGATACCGGCTTTCTGGCCGGCAATGCCGGCAAGATCGCTGCCAAGAAAATGTTCATGATCCCGCGCTATCGGCGTGATGATGGTGGCTGCCGGGGCGCTTAGCACATTGGTTGAATCGAGCATTCCGCCAAGCCCGGTTTCCAGCAGCAGAAGATCGGCCTCGATACGCGAGAAGGCCAGAAAGGCGGCGGCGGTCGTGACCTCGAAGAAGGTGACCGGCATGTCGCCATTGGCGGTCTCGACCTCTTCCAGCAGGTCGGCAAGCTGATCGTCACCGATCAGGCGGCCGGCAAGACGTATGCGTTCATTGAAACGACACAGATGTGGCGAGACATAGCAATGGACGCGAAGGCCGGCCGCCTCTGCCATGGCGCGCATCAGCGCTATCACCGATCCCTTGCCGTTGGTGCCGGCGACGTGAATCACCGGTGGCAGCCGATGATGCGGGTCGCCAAGCCTTGCAAGCAGGTCGAAGGTGCGGTCGAGTCCGAGGTCAATCAGCTTGGGGTGCAGCGCTGTCAGACGGGTGAGCGCGCCATGCGCCCGCCGCGCATCGTCCGGCCCCGTTTCTGTCGGCATCAGGCGGCCCTTGTGGCCTCGCGCTGGTCCATCAGAAAGCCCAGAATGCGGCCGATATAGGATGGCTGCTCGGCACGGGGAATGACGGCATCGACCATTCCGTGATCCTGCAGATATTCCGCTGTCTGGAAGTCATCGGGAAGCTTTTCGCGAACCGTTTCCTCAATGACGCGCCGGCCAGCGAAGCCGATGATGGCGCCGGGTTCGGCGATTTGAAGATCACCAAGCATGGCAAAGGAGGCGGTGACACCGCCGGTTGTCGGGTGGGCCAGCAACACAATATGTGGCAGGCCCGCGGCCCGTACTTTTTCAACAGCCAGGATTGTGCGCGGAAGCTGCATCAGCGACAGCACGCCTTCCTGCATCCGCGCCCCGCCTGTCGACGGAATTGTGATCAGGGCTGCGTCATGCGCCACGGCTGCCTCGGCGGCGGCGATAATTCCATTGCCGACCATACGCCCCATCGATCCGCCCATGAAGCGGAAATCGAATGCGGCGATCACCGCCTTGCGGCCGCCGATGAGACCATGCGCCACTGCGATGGCGTCCTTGACGCCGGTCTTCGACCGGCTGTCCTTCAGACGGTCGGCATAGCGCCGGGAGTCGCGGAATTTCAGCGGGTCATCATCGATCGCCGCCAGCTCGACTGTCTCGAAGCTCGCATCGTCGAAAATCATCGCGAAACGCGCCTCAGGCGGCAGCGGGGCATGGTGTCCGCAGGTTGAGCAGCAATTATTGGCCTGTTCGAACTCGCGGTGAAAGATCATCTGGCCGCAGGCCTTGCATTTGATCCACAGATTGTCGGGAACGTCATTTGCCGTAACAAGCGCCTTGATCTTCGGCAGCACCGCGTTGGTGATCCAGTTCATCGGTCAAACTCCCTTCTTCGCCGATTCCTGATGGTCACGGAATCGGGCCTGTTCATCCGCGGCGGCCTGCCGCCGCCACACCGCTGGCAAGTTCGCCGACAAATGCGGCGATTTTGGACACGGTTTCGGGGGTGCCACGGCCATCATCGCCAAGATTGTCGGCAATGATGTCAACAATGGCGGATCCGATGACGGCACCGTCCGACAGGCTGGCGGCCTCACCGGCCTGTTCCGGTGTCCTGATACCGAAACCTGTCACGATCGGCAGATCGGTTGCTGCCGAAATCCGGCTATAGGCTGCGGAGATACTGTCGGCGGCGGCGCTTCGCGTGCCGGTGATGCCGGTGATGGCGACGTAATAGACAAAACCGCTGGCGGTGCCGAGAACGACGGGAAGCCGCACGGCGTCACTTGTCGGGGTGACAAGGCGGATGAAGTCAAGCCCGGCCTCGCGGGCCGGCAAATACAGCTCGTCATCTTCTTCCGGTGGCAGATCGACGACGATCAGACCGTCAACACCGGCCGCCACCGCGTCGGCAAGAAAAGCTTCCACGCCATAGATGTAGATCGGGTTGTAATAGCCCATCAGCACCAGCGGCGTGTCAGGATGATGGGTGCGGAAGGCACGCGCCATTTCCAGCGTGCCGGCAAGTGTCATGCCCCCTTTCAGCGCCCGCAGCGAGGCGGCCTGAATGGCGGGACCATCGGCCATCGGGTCGGAAAAGGGCATGCCAAGTTCAATCATGTCGACCTTTGCCTCGACAAGAGCGTCGAGGATCGCGCCGGACGTCTCGCGGTCGGGATCACCGGCCGACACAAACACGCCAAGAACGCCGCGGTCTTCGGCGCGGGCTCTGGCAAAGGCAGCTTCGATTCGTGAAGTCATTGTCAGGGTCTTTCCATCTTGGGTTGGCGGCCATTCCGGGTGACATCCGGGGTGACGATGCGATGCCGCTCAGAGCTTGCCGCGTTCCTCAAGCATGGGCAGCACCGCACCGAGATCCTTGTCGCCGCGGCCACACATATTGAGGATCAGGATCTGGTCCCTGTCCATGTCGCCAATGATTGTGCCGACAAATGCCAGCGCGTGTGACGGCTCCAGCGCCGGGATGATTCCCTCAAGACGCGAGCAGAGCTGGAACGCATCCAGCGCTTCCTCGTCGGTGGCGCTGACATACTCAACTCGCTTCATGTCGTGAAGCCACGAATGTTCGGGGCCGATCCCCGGATAGTCAAGCCCGGCCGAGATCGAATGCGCGTCGATGATCTGGCCATCATCATCCTGCAGCAGATAGGTCCGGTTGCCATGCAGAACACCCGGCGTGCCGCCGGTCAGCGACGCCGCGTGAAGGCCGGAGGGAATTCCCTTGCCGGCCGCCTCGACGCCGATGATCCGCACTGATTCATCATCAAGGAAGGGGTGGAACAGCCCCATGGCGTTCGAACCGCCGCCGATACAGGCGACAATGGTGTCGGGAAGCCGCCCCTCGGCATCCATGATCTGCTGGCGGGCTTCGCGGCCGATCACCGACTGGAAGTCACGCACCATCTGCGGGTAGGGGTGTGGGCCGGCGACCGTGCCGATAATGTAGAAATGAGTCTCGGCATTCGCCACCCAGTATCGGAGCGCCTCGTTCATGGCATCCTTCAGCGTGCCGGTGCCTGATGTCACCGGGTGCACCTTTGCGCCAAGTAGCCGCATCCGGTCGACATTAGGTTTTTGCCGGCGCACATCCTCCTCGCCCATGAAGACTTCGCACTCCATGTCGAACAGCGCGCAGGCGGTGGCGGTGGCAACACCGTGCTGGCCGGCGCCGGTCTCGGCGATGATTCTGGTCTTGCCCATGCGTTTGGCAAGCAAGGCCTGGCCAAGCACGTTGTTGATCTTGTGCGCGCCGGTATGGTTCAGCTCGTCACGCTTCAGATACAGTTTGGCGCCACCGAAATGCGCCGTCAGCCGTTCGGCGAAATAGAGCGGGCTTGGCCGGCCGACATAATGCGTCTGGTAATAGTCCAGTTCGCTGGCGAATTCGGCATCCGACTGTGCCGCCTTGTAGGCACTTTCCACCTGCAGGATCAGCGGCATCAGGGTTTCGGCGACAAAGCGTCCGCCATGCATGCCGAACCGGCCTCTCTCATCGGGCTGGTTGCGCAGGGAATTCAGATTGATATCGGTCATGGTCCATCCGGTCATGGCGGCAGCTGCCGCGTGTTTGTGTGAAGTCAGGAATTTACCCCAGCTGGGCCTTCGAGACAAAGTTGCGAATGCGGTCTGCGTCTTTTTTTCCGGGGGCCGTTTCCACACCACTGGACACATCGACGGCGCTGGCACCGGTCACCGCGATGGCCCGCGCCACATTCTCCTGAGACAGGCCGCCGGCAAGCATCCATTTTGTCCGGCCCGCATGGTTGGCAAGAAGAGTCCAGTCAAAGACATGGCCAGTGCCACCCGGAAGTCCGCCGGGATCACCCTTGGCATCGAAAAGAAGCCATTCGGCCACCCCCTCCCATGCCTCGCAAATCTCCAGATCCTCGGCGCTGGCGACACGGATGGCGCGGATCAGCGGTAGGCCGAAACGATCGCGGACGCGGCTGGCGCGTTCAGGGGTTTCATGACCGTGAAGCTGGATGAAATGCGGGCGCGCCGCCTCAATGACGCCGACAAGTTCGTCATCTTCCATATCCACTGTCAGTGCAACGCGCGCCGGTGACGCGTCATGTCGATGTGTCTGCTCGGCATGATCGGCGATGCCACGTGCGGCGTCGAGATCAAGGTGACGCGGTGAACGTGGATAAAACACCATGCCGACAAAGGCGGCGCCGGTATCCCGGCATACATCATAATCCCGTGTCGAACCGATGCCGCAGATCTTCACGGCGATGTTGCGAGCCGGTGCCTGGTTCGATGTCATGACGGGCCTCCAAGGGCGGTTGGCGAAGACGATGTGGCAGTTTCATCCTCTACCTCCGCAAGTCTGTTTTCGGCTTTGGCGGCACGCTGTTCCGCCTTGCCGAGCTGGCGTTTCAGCCGCCAGTTGCGTGACCGTGCGGCGACAAGTGACAGCCAGACGACGCCGCCGCCGACAATCGCGCCGGCACAGGCGGCACCAAGCGTCAACATCCATGTGGCAAGTTCAAGCTGTCCGGTCAGGGGCCAGAACTTCACACTGGCCGGGTGATTGTTGGATACGGCGAAGACCATCGCGACCGCGGTGGTGGCAAGCGAGATGATCACCCAGAAAAAACGGCCGAGAAAACGCATGGCCGTCGCCTGTCAGCGGTTCAGCCGCTCACGCATACCCTTGCCCATCTTGAAGAAAGGAACTTTCTTCTCGGCAACCTCGACGCTGGCCCCTGTACGCGGGTTCCTGCCGGTACGCGCCTTGCGGTGACGAACGGAAAATGCGCCGAATCCACGCAGTTCAACGCGGTCGCCGCGTTCAAGTGCGCCACCGATCTCGTCAAGGATGGTTCCGACCAGCCTTTCGATATCTCGGTGATACAAAGCAGGGTTCTTTGCCGCCAGTCTGGCGATGAGTTCAGAACGTGTCACGGCCCCACCCACTGTAATCAAAGGAAAAACGAAACAAGAGCATGCCTGCTGCTGAAAAGCAGGTCAACAATCTTGCCTGTCAAAGCCGCCGGTTTCGAGGTTTTGGCGGCAAATCGTAGTGAAATGGCCGTTATTTGCCGGCCTTATTGCAAAAGAAAAAGGAACGAATCGATACACATGGCGTCGGTTCGTTCCGGGATTTGGTGTCAGACTTACTCTTCGTCGCCTGATTCGCGCTTGGCGAGGGCGGCACCGAGGATGTCGCCGAGGCTGGCCCCGCTGTCCGATGAGCCGTACTCCTCGACAGCCTGCTTTTCCTCGGCGGTCTCGCGTGCCTTGATCGACAGGCTGAGCTTGCGGCTCTTCTTGTCGATGTTGGTGATCACGGCATCGACCTTTTCGCCGACGGCGAAGCGGTCGGCACGCTGTTCGGCGCGGTCGCGGCTGAGATCGGTGCGGCGGATAAAGCCGGTCAGCGATTCGCCGACGCTGACCTCGATGCCATTGTCGGTCAGTGTGGTCACAGTACAGGTCACCACCTCGCCCTTGCGATGATTGTCCATCTGGCCGGCGAACGGATCGTCGGTCAGCTGCTTGATGCCAAGCGAGATACGCTCCTTGTCGATATCGACGTCAAGGATCTTGGCCTTCACCATGTCACCCTTCGAGAAACCTTCAAGTGCGGCTTCACCGGTGGCGTCCCAGCTGATGTCGGAAAGGTGGACAAGGCCGTCGATCTCGTCGGTCAGGCCGACAAACAGACCGAACTCGGTGATGTTGCGGATTTCGCCCTCGATCTCGGTACCGGCCGGGTTCGCGGCGCTGTACTCTTCCCACGGGTTGCCGCTGCACTGCTTGAGACCAAGCGAGATACGACGCTTCGACAGGTCGACATCAAGAACCATCACCTCAACCTGCTGGCTGGTGGAGACGATCTTGCCGGGATGGACGTTCTTCTTGGTCCAGCTCATTTCAGAGACATGGACAAGACCTTCAACGCCGGCCTCAAGCTCGACAAACGCACCATAGTCGGTGATGTTGGTGACGCGGCCTTCCAGCTTCGAGCCGATCGGGAACTTGCCCTCGACACTCTCCCATGGATCGGACTGAAGCTGCTTCATCCCAAGCGAGATACGCTGTGTTTCCGGATTGAACCGGATCACCTGGACCTCGACGGTCTCGCCAATCTGCAGGGCTTCCGACGGGTGACTGATACGCTGCCAGGCAATGTCGGTCACATGAAGTAGGCCGTCGACACCACCAAGATCGACGAAGGCGCCGTAATCGGTGATGTTCTTGACCACGCCCTGCAGGACCTGGCCTTCCTGGAGGTTGGAGACAAGCTCCGAGCGGGCTTCGGCCCGGGATTCTTCCAGAACGGCGCGCCTGGATACGACGATGTTGCCGCGACGACGGTCGATCTTCAGAATCTGGAAAGGCTGCGGTGTGCCCATCAGCGGGCCAAGGTCGCGCACTGGCCGGATATCCACCTGGCTGCCCGGCAGAAAGGCTGTGGCGCCGGACAGATCGACGGTGAAGCCGCCCTTGACCTTGCCAAAGATCACGCCGGTGACGCGTTCCTGCTTTTCGAAGGATGCCTCGAGAAGGCCCCATGCCTCTTCACGGCGGGCCTTGTCGCGCGACAGCATGGCCTGGCCATTCTTGTCTTCCATACGCTCGACATAGACTTCGATCTCGTCGCCGACATTGACATTCGGCTCCTGGCCCGGGGTTGTCAGCTCCTTCAGCGGAACGCGCCCCTCGGATTTCAGGCCGACATCGATGATGACGGCGTCGCCCTCGACGCCGACGACAAAGCCGCGAACGACACTGCCCTCGATGTTTGTGTGCTCGCCAAAGCTCTCGGCAAGAAGATCAGCAAAGTTCTCTGTTGCAGCCTCGGCTGCGGAAGTTGTTTGGGATGCCAAAGAAATCTCCGTTTTCGCCTGTGGCCGGCCGCAGCATTCGGCGGTTGGCCATAAATCCTCAGCTGGCGGGTGAGGGCCGGTCAGGCTGAACATGGTTTCCTCGCGGCTCTTTGCCGTCATGTTCCGCCAGAGGCGGATCGAGGAAACCCAGGCCGGGTTTTTGGTGGCGAATGGTTGGTTTGCCGCCAGCGTTTCCTGTTTCACAAATAAAGGATCGGCCGTTCAGTCTGCCGGTCCTCCGGTTCACTGTTCCCGGTGATTTTCGATATGGCGGAGAGCTGCGGTGAACACACCGTCGGCATCCAGCCTTGTCGTGTCGATGATCATCGCGCCATCGGCGGCCTTCAAAGGTGCCGTGCTGCGCTCCCGGTCACGCCGGTCACGATTCCGCATATCCTCGAGAACGTCGCGGAACATAACGGATTGCCCGGCATCTTGCAACTCCCGGGTGCGGCGCGCGGCGCGCTCCTGCAGATCGGCGTCGATGAAGAACTTGAAATCGGCATCCGGCAGGATCACGCTGCCGATATCGCGCCCGTCGAGAATGGCGCCATCATGCGAGGGAGTATTGTCGGCGAACCGCCTCTGGAACGTCAGGAAATTCTGTCTGACCGATGGCATGGCAGCCACAATGGATGCCATGCCGGCAACGGCATCGGTGCGAATGGCCGCGGTGCCGGCCATCGAGAGATCAAGCCTGTCGACCGCCGCCGCGGCTATTTTTTCGTCAATGGTTTCAGGTAGATGGCCAGATTTCAGTAGATCCAGTGCCAGGCATCTATAGAGTGATCCCGTGTCGAGATGCGCCAGATTGAAATGCAATGCGAGCCGTTTGGCCAGCGTTCCCTTGCCGCTGGCGGCCGAACCGTCAACGGCAATGATCATGAAGATCCGGTGGCGCGAAGCGCGCCGCCGCACCCGTTCATGCTGTCGGCAAATCCCGGAAAACTTGTATTGATGGTGGCGCATCCGCTGACGGTCATTGGCGCCGCAGACACCATGCCAAGTGTCAGGAATGACATCGCAATCCGGTGGTCATGCTGCGAATCGATGGTGATGCCGCCGGAAATGGCACCGCCGGTCACCGTCATGCTGTGATCATCATAGGCAACATTGCCGCCGGCGGCAGCGATTCCGTCGGCCACAACGGCAATCCGGTCGGTCTCCTTGACCCGCAATTCCTCCACGCCAAGCATCCGGGTGACGCCCTCGGCCTGGGTCGCGGCGACGGCCAGAATGGGATATTCGTCGATCATCGAGGCGGCGCGTGCCGGTGGCACGTCAATGCCATGAAGGCGGCTGTGCCGCACCCGCAGATCGGCGACATCCTCGCCGCCCTCGGTTCTTTGACCGGTGATCTCGATATCGCCGCCCATCTCGCGCAGCGTCCGGATCAGGCCGGTGCGAAGCGGGTTCATGCCAACTGCCGGGATAGTCAGATCGCTGCCCTCGGTGATTAGCGCCGCCACCATCGGGAAGGCGGCCGACGAGGGGTCGCGTGGCACGATGATGTCGCTGGCGGTCAATGTTGCCTCACCCTCGAGTTCGACAATATGCGTTCCGTCCGGGTCGGTGCGGGAGCGCACCGTGGCCCCGAAATGGCGCAGCATCGCCTCGGTATGGTCGCGCGACGCCGTCGGCTCGCGGACAATGCTGGTGCCGCGCGCATTCAAGGCTGCCAGAAGGACGGCTGATTTGATCTGCGCCGAGGCGACCTTGCTTGTGTGGTCGGCCGCCAGCGGTGTCTGCGATCCGGTAATCGTGACAGGCAGCCTGTCGCCGTCGCGGGCGGTGATGTCGGCGCCCATGGCGGCGAGGGGGTCTGTCACACGGGCCATCGGACGACGGCTCAGCGACGCATCGCCGCAGAAGATGGCAGTCAGGGGTTGGCCGGCGACCACGCCCATCAACAGCCGCACGCCGGTGCCGCTGTTGCCAAGGTCAAGCGGGCTTTCCGGTGGCACGAGGCCTGACGTGCCGACACCCGCAACATGCCAGATACCGTCCTCGTCGCGCGTGATGCCGGCGCCGAGAGCCTGCATGGCGCGGCCGGTGGCCATGACGTCCTCACCTTCAAGAAGGCCGGTGACCTTCGTGGTGCCAATGGCAAGCCCACCAAGGATCAGCGAGCGGTGGGATATGGATTTGTCGCCGGGGACATCAAATCGTCCGGTCAGGCCCGAATGCTGTCCTGACTGAAGGATTTCATGTGCTGTGAGCGAGGTTTCGCTTGGCATCGATAACGCTACCTTGTTGTCGTGGCGCCGTGATCCCGGATGGTGTCGGCGCGCGCGGGGCTTTTGCTGCGCGCAGTGATAACATCCTTGGCTGCCGCTAGGCAATGATGCGGCGATCTGGCCCGTCATGCGGTTCGGGCGCTGGCGAAAGCGCGTTGAAAATATGCCGCGCGTGAATTTTGTTTTTGACAGCGATGACAAATTGTATCAAATCGCACCTGTATGTTCTGACTGGACATTATCGTGATCATGTCGCCCTTCTCGCTGTCAACGGCACAGGGCGCGGCTTGGATGGGTTTGTGAAATGGCGAAAGCTGAACTTGGTCTGAAGCGCACCTGCCTTTCATGCGGCATGCGCTACTATGATTTCAACAGGACGCCCATAATATGTCCCGGGTGCCAGACCGAATTCGACCCCGAACTTGTGGTACGCAGTCGGCGGGGTCGTGCGGTGCCAAAAAGCGATGGCAAGGCCGACAAGGCCGAGGCCACGACATCGCTTGAAGATGCTGCATCGCCCGAGGAGGGCGAACAGCAAGCCGACGAAGAGACCCCGGCAACCGAAGAGACCGAAGACGAGGCCGGATTCGTTGATGATGACATCGATGTAGACAATGATGACGATGCCGGCCTGATCGCCGACGCCATTGACGAGGATGATGAACTCATCCCCGGCATCCCGAAGAATGACGAGTAGTCCGGCTTTCCGGCTCCCACATTTTTTGCTTGCCCGGCCGGTGGTGGCTGGGATAGACAATGGGGCGTCCGGGCGGTGCCCTGACGCGGTTCCGGTTGGAACGACAGATCACGGATCACCAGATCAGATGTGACGGGGCTATAGCTCAGCTGGGAGAGCGCTACAATGGCATTGTAGAGGTCAGCGGTTCGATCCCGCTTAGCTCCACCAACCGCTTCATGAAAACCCGCCAGTCGGTGGGTTTTTGTCTTTTGAACGTCAGATTAATCGGTGCTGATCAGGCGGCAACAAGCCGACCTGTCACGGCGTCATTCAATGCCGCTTCACTATCGGCGGCACGCAGGATATCGCACGCGGCCCGAAGCTGACGCGAGACGACGCCAAGCGCGGCAGGATGGCCGGCCCCATCGTGATCACTGCCGAGTATCAGCATGATGATATCGACAGGCTTGCCATCGGGGCTGTCGAAATTTACCGGCTGTTCCAGCGTTGCAAGCAGGGTGCTGTTTGCCGTCGCGCCGGCGATGGTTGCATGGGGCAGCGCGATGCCGTCGCCAATGGCCGTGCTGCCGAGCTTCTCGCGCTCGAGAACAGAATCAAGGACCAGCCGCTCGCACAGATTGCCGTGGTGGGCCACGCGTTTGCACAGGCTTTCCAGAAGCTGTTTTCTGCTGGTCACGGGATGTCGGCACAGCAGGATGCCCGGCATCAATTCCGGTTGGATCATGGGGTGGCACTCAAGAAAATCATGAAACCGCAACGGAACCGCAAGGCCCGACCAGCCCTGTCCGTCGCGAAGTGGCGGGAACCTAGATGCAACAACTGTGCCTGTCAAGGCACCATCTGGCAGGCCCCGATATTGATTTCAGATACTGATTTCAGATTGAAAAACGGTCACCCAGATAGACCTGCCGGACGCCCTGGTGTCCGATTACCTCGTCCGGTGTGCCTTCCATCAGCACCGTGCCATCATGAATAATGTAGGCGCGGTCGACTATGTCCAGCGTTTCCCTGACATTATGGTCCGTGATGAGAACGCCGAGCCCGTGCATCTTCAACTGTGCGATCAGGTTTCTGATGTCGGTCAGGGCGATCGGGTCAATGCCGGCAAGTGGTTCATCGAGAAGCAGGAATGTCGGGCGCATCGCCAGCGCCCGCGCAATCTCGAGTCGCCGCCGCTCACCGCCCGACAGGTTGATTGCCGATGTGTTGCGAAGATGCGCAATCGAGAATTCAGCCATCAGGTCATCAAGGATGGCGTCATGGTCCTCCTTGGTTCCTTCGGTCGTTTCGAGAACGGCGCGGATATTCTGTTCGACGGTCAATCCCCTGAAGATACTGGATTCCTGGGGAAGATAACCAAGGCCAAGGCGCGCTCGCTGAAACACCGGCAGGTCGGTGATTTCGGTGCCGTCGAACTGCACATTGCCTTCATCCGCCGGGAGCAGGCCGACAAGAATGTGGAACGTCGTTGTCTTGCCAGCCCCGTTGGGCCCCAGCAAACCGACAGCCTCGCCACGTTTCAGTTGCATCGACACGTTGCGGACAACGCGTTTCCCGTTGAAACTCTTGCCAACGCCACTCGCCACCAGGCCTTCCTGGTGCGACACGATTCGTGGGCGGTTCGGTTCAGCCGACGCGAAGTGGTCTTTCTCAATCGTCATAATATCTCATCTGATAACAGGCGCTTAGCCTACCGTCATTTTCAGCAAAGCTCAACGGTCTATCGCCGGCCTTCAAAGCTGTTCCCGGTCAGTTTGACTGCAGGACACCACTGACCCGGCCGCCGGTTCCCCGGGACAGCATCCGGCTGTTGCCGGTTTTCAGGTCAATCTCCGCGCGGTCACCAAGCATTCTGCTGCCGCCATCAATGATTTCGACATTGCCGGTAACGGTCGCCGATTCGGATCCTGCGTCATAGGTCGCGGCATCACCGGTGGCCTGCCGGCCGTTGGCGCTCGTCACCTTCACGTCTCCCTCCGCGTCAATTGCCGTCAGGCTGCCATCCGCGGCGAAATGCGCGTTCACGAGATCGCCGGCAAACAGGCGGCCATCCGAGTCGGTGTAGATGGCGTTGCCGATGGCTGTCATCTTCTGGGTCTCGTCGGCCCGGGTATCGAGGTCAATTGATGTATTGGCCGTGATCGTTCCGCGCGCCCCGGAAACCAGCGCATCGGGACCCTCCACACGGTAATCCCGGTCCTCGATCCGGTAGATGAACTTGCTGCCCCTGGCGCGCGATGTGTCATCCTTGAAAGCGGCCCCGCCTGTTGCCGTCACGGTGTCAATGTCACGTCCTTCGCTGTCGGGATCATAGGTCGCAACAAGCAGGTCGCCGCGGATTTCCCGTGCCCCCTGGATGGCGACGGCATTGCCGCGTGCCGTATAGATGCCGTCTGTCTGGTTCCATTCCAGAAAGTCATCCGCCTCGATTGTCAGAGGTGTGCTTTCCTGCGCGGCCAGGCCTGTCGGCAATGTGGCGAGGGCGACAAGACAAAGGCCTATAAAACCCGACCCGACCTTGCGTGACTTTGCTGGCAATGTTTCAGACATGTTTTCCTCTTATAATGTGCCTGCTGCGGGTGCGGTCATCCGGTGCCGCTCAGGAACCGCTTCCCCGGTTGTGGAGTGTCATTCTCGGCTTGTCGGTAAAAATGATGGTGCTGCCCCTGTCGGTAACCCGCATGCCGCCGGCAAGTATGACCCCATTGTCATTTTCGACCCGCACCGGTCGGTCGGTCGTCATATGACCTTCTTCAAGATTTGCGTGGATGACCTCGGCCAACATGACGAGCCCGGTATCGCGGCTGGTAATCACCACGTCACCTATGAGGTCAATTTCGGTCACGCCCGGAAAATAGACGCCTGTGGCCGAAGTCACATTCATCACGTCACCGCTGTCACGACGCAGTTCGGCAGTTGGTGATGACAGGTCGACAACACCGTTATCACGTTCACGCGCGATCTCGGCGGTGATCTCGAAAGGTTCACCACGCACCGTCTGCCCGCGATAGACGGCACCGGTCAATTCGACATCACCGGTCTCGTCGACGTTGATGTCGCTGATCTCCAGCCGGATCTCATCCTGCTGATTGAACAGGCCAAGCCACAGGACGGTACCGAACGACATGAAAACGCCAAGCCCGATGAGCAGCAAGCTGGTCCGGAAGCCCCGTCTTTCGGGGTCGGCCTGTCTGGCGCGCGGGGCGAATCTGGGTGCGGGCTGGTCGGTGCCCTGTTGCTTTGCCATCAACGGTAACCTTAATGATGGAAAATATCGAGATCTGCGAAACCGCCAAGGTCCATGCCGGCGCGAACCGGCAGGAACGCGAAACAGGCCTGTGCGATGTCGCTGCGTCCTTCGCGCGCCAGCATATCGTCCAGCACCGCCCGCAGCCGATGCAGATACAACACATCGCTTGCCGCATATTCCTGCTGCGCCTCGCTGAGCGACGCGGCACCCCAGTCCGAAGATTGCTGCTGTTTGGAGATTTCAACGCCGATGAGTTCAGCACACAAATCCTTCAGACCATGCCTGTCGGTATATGTGCGGCAGAGTTTGGAGGCGATTTTCGTGCAATAGATCGGACCCTTGATCGGGCCGACCGACTGCGCCAGCGCGGCCAGATCGAAGCGCGCGAAATGAAACAGCTTGGTTACCGCCGGATTTGCCAGCATCGCCGCAAGATTCGGCGCCGGCTGGAGTGGATGCGCCATTTTGACAAGATGCGCGTCGCCATCTCCGGATGACAGCTGGACAAGGCAGAGCCTGTCGCGATGTGGGTTAAGCCCCATCGTTTCGGTATCGATGGCGATATTCTGGCCAAGGTCGATTCCGTCCGGCAGGTCATCATGGTGAAGATGTATGGCCATCCCGCTGTTTGTCCCCAGATTGTCAGCGTCCGGTCTGGTGCCCGGATCAATGGCCTACACTACAGGAACAGAAACACGAAATACCAGCTAAACCTGTCCAGCCATCCGTATTGACAGGGACCTTGTCACTCGGCGGAATTGGCGCAGTTCCGGTCGCTGGCGCGAAAATAGGTGGACAAGCCGCAAGTACAGATTGATCCTGTCAGGGTTTCCGGATCTGTGGGGGAGAAGGACATGAAATCGCACTATCGCGTGGTGGTCATCGGTGGCGGCGTCGTCGGTGCGTCGATCATCTATCATCTGGCGAAGATGGGATGGTCGGATATCTGCCTGATTGAACGTTCGGTGCTGACGGCTGGGTCGAGCTGGCATGCCGCCGGCGGCGTGCATGCGCTGAATGCCGATCCCAATATTTCCGCCCTGCAGGCCTATACGATCGACCTTCTTGGCAAGATTGAGGAAGAAAGCGGACAGTCGGTCGGCATGCACATGACCGGCGGACTGACGTTGGCCGGCACGCCGGATCGCTGGGAATGGCTGCAATCCGCCTACCGCGTCTATCAGAGTATCGGTATCGAGGATGTGAGGCTTGTCACGCCCGCGGAAGCCGGCGAGATGTGTCCGGTGCTGTCGACAGACCGGATCCTTGGCGGGCTGTGGGCTGACCGCGAGGGCTATGTCGATACAACGGGAACTGTGCTTGCCTATGCCGGCGCGGCAAAGAAGAACGGCGCCACCGTGATTGAACATAACCGCGTTCTCGAACTCAACCAGACCGCCGAAGGATGGGATGTCGTTACCGAGAAGGGCACGATTTCCTGCGAGCATGTGGTGAATGCCGCCGGTCTGTGGGCCAAACAGGTTGGCCGTATGGCTGGCATCGAGCTTCCGGTCTCGCCGCTGTCGCATCATTATCTGCTGACCGAGACCATCCCCGAAATTGCTGAGCTGGACCATGAATTGCCGCTTGTCGTCGATCTTGAGGGGTTCACCTATATGCGGCAGGACCAGCAGGGCATGCTGCTTGGTATCTATGAGATCAACCACCAGCACTGGATGATGGACGGCGCCCCGTGGGATTACGGCATCGAGCTTTTGCAGGAGGATGTCGACCGCATCGAGAACGAGCTGACCATGGGATTCGAGCGCTATCCGGTGTTGCAGACGGCCGGTGTGCGGAACTGGGTCAACGGTGCTTTCACTTTCTCGCCCGATGGCAACCCGCTTGTCGGGCCGGTGCCCGGCAAGCGCGGCTACTGGTCGGCCTGCGCGGTCATGGCCGGGTTCCTGCAGGGCGGCGGTGTCGGCAAGTCGCTTGCTGAATGGATGATTCATGGCGAGCCTGAGGCCGATGTCTACGGCATGGACGTCGCGCGCTACGGCCCCTTCGCTGAAAACAGGGAATATATAAAACAGACAACCGGCCAGTTCTATTCACGCCGGTTTGTCATGACCTATCCGAACGAACAGCTTCCGGCGGGGCGCCCGCTGAAGATGGCGCCGGCACATTCCGACATGGATGCGGCAGGCGCGGTCTGGGGCAACAGCTGGGATCTTGAGGTGCCGCTCTATTTCGCGTCGCAGGACTTTGCCGAAGCGCCGTCACTGAAGCGCTCGAACGCCTTTGACATTATTGGCGGCGAATGCCGGGCGGTGCGCCGCGATGTCGGTCTTCTGGACATCACCGGTTTCTCGCGCTTCGAGGTCAGTGGCCGGAATGCCGAAGCCTGGCTCCATACGGTGTTTGCCACGAAGCTGCCGGCACCGGGGCGGGCACGGCTTGCCGTCGCGCTTGGCCATGATGGGCGTCTGAAGGGCGATCTGACGCTGTTCAACTGGGGTGACGGCACCTGGTGGATCATGGGATCGTATTATTTGCGGCGCTGGCACATGCGCTGGTTCGATGACCACATGCAGGACGGCGTGCAGGTGCGCGACCTTGGCGAGGAGATGGCCGGATTCTCGCTGTCCGGTCCGAATTCCCGCGCCGTACTGGAACAACTCACTGACGGCCCGCTTGACGAATTGTCCTTCATGGGATGTGGCAGTTTCGATATTGGTCTTGTTCGTGCGCGGGTTGGCCGACTGTCGGTCACCGGCGAGGCGGGATATGAGATCAGCTGCCGCATGGGAGACCATATCGCGTTGCGGCAGATGCTGCTTGAGGCCGGGTCCGGTCTCGGCATTGCCGAATATGGCTTCAACGCCCTGTTGTCATTGCGGCTGGAGAAGAGTTACGGCATCTGGTCGGCCGAGTTCACGCAAGGCTACACGCCCGGCATGACCGGCATGGACCGGTGGATCGACTGGGACAGGGCCGGCTTCATCGGCCGCGATGCGGCCATCGCCGAACGCGAGGGCAATGGCCCGGCACAGCGCCTCGTGACGCTCGAGGTGGCGGCTGAAGATGCCGATGCCAGCGGATATGAGCCCATCTGGTCGGGAGACCGCCGGGTCGGCTTCGTGACATCCGGCGGCTATGGTCATACGGTCGGGACATCGCTGGCCATGGCGCTAGTCGATAGTGATCTCGCCTCGGTCGGCAATGATCTCGGCGTTCATATTGTCGGTGTGGAACGCGACTGCCGGGTCATCGCGCCGTCACCCTATGACCCGGCCGGCGCGGTGATGCGCGGGTAAGCGACTGTCAATCTTTTGATTTTTTACCAAGGGGAATCTGATGAGCCAACAGCCTGATGCAATCATCATCGGTACCGGCGTGATCGGCACCGCGGTGGCTTTTGAAATGGCGAAGGCCGGCTGGAAGACGCTGTCGCTGGATCGCAACACGCGGATCGGTCACGGTTCGACGGCCGGATCATGCGCCATTATCCGCATGCATTATTCCACCTTCGACGGCACCGCCTTCGCGTGGGAGGGATATCATTACTGGCGCGACTGGGAGTCCTATCTCGGCCTGCCAGCCGATGCTGATCTGGCGAAATTCAAGGAATGCGGCTGCATGGTCATGCGCACGGCGGCGAATGATTATCTGGACAAGCATCTTGCCAATAGCCGCGACCTGGATATTCCGGTCGAGGAATGGGACGGCGACGCCATCCGCGAGAGGTTGCCGATCTATTCGCTTGAAAGTTTCGCACCGCCGCGCCGCATCGACGATCCGACCTTCGGCACACCGAATGGCGACAGGATCGCGGGCGCGCTCTACTGGCCGAATGGCGGCTATGTCACCGACCCGTCACTGTCCAGCCAGAACCTTGCCGATGCGGCAAGACTGCATGGCGCCGAATTCCGGCTTGGCGCCGAGGTGGTGGAGATCCTGAAATCGGACGGGCGTGTCGCCGGCGTCCGGCTGGCCTCCGGCGAGGAGATCAACGCGCCGGTGGTGGTCAATGTCGCCGGGCCGGCCTCGGCCCATATCAACGGGCTGGCAGGCGTGCTGGACGAGATGACGATCGAGACAAGGCCGCTCCGCCAGGAGGTGGCGCATGTGCCGGCACCTCAAGGGTGTGATTTCGATGATATCGGCATGGTCGTGTCGGATTCCGATATCGCCTGCTACATCCGTCCCGAACATGGCAACAACATCCTGATCGGCAGCGAGGACCCGCCCTGCGATCCGCAAATGTGGGCCGACACCGATACCGACTATGCACGTGACTTTACCGAGCAGTGGAACAACCAGGTGATGCGCTATGGCCAGCGGGTGCCAAGCCTCGGCATCCCGTCGCAGGCGCGCGGCGTTGTCGACCTCTATGACGCCTCGACGGACTGGATCCCGATCTATGACAGGACCTCGCTTGACGGCTATTACATGGCCTGCGGGACCAGCGGCAACCAGTACAAGAATGCGCCGATCGCCGGCAAGATGATGGCCGCCCTGATCGATTATTGCGAGGGCGGTGCCGATCATGACGTCGCGCCTCTGCATTACACGCTTCCCTATATCCAGCGTAAGATCAATGTCGGCTTCTATTCCCGCAAGCGCGAGATCAACAATGAGAGCAGCTTCTCGGTTCTGGGGTAGGGCCGCCAATATCGCTGGCAGACGGCTCACGGCCCGCGATTCTGCATAGTGGTCATGTGGTAGGCTAAGGGAAACGTCTGCAACGGTGAAAGTCGCGCATCTGAAGAAGACATCTCCGACCGAGGCGCGGCAGGCCGGTACCTTGATGCTCCGGCGGGATGACGTCTTCGGCTTTGGACGACTGGCAGGCGCGTCTTTGCAATTTGTTTCAATCTTCTGACATTCTGCAAATTTCAAGCGGCGGATTACACCATTTGCAGCCTTTGAATGGCTGCTGAAATGACCGATGCTGTACGGCCATCAAGGCGTCGGTCTGTTCGCGGAACGCTCAGACCGTCTTTACAGGTTTTGGATCATGCGTTTTGCCTTATATCTGGTTTGTTCGAGCTTCCTGGTCCTTCCGGTAAAGCTTGCGGCTGAAAGTTCCGTCTCGCCATCGCAACTTCCATCGACCGTGAAGTCGCTGGCAACAGCGGCCGAACAGGACAGGTTCGAGCTGGCGGCGGCGAATGAACTGGCCCGGGCCGCGCTGAACGAGGCGAATGCGCAGCTGGACAAGGTCGAGGACGGTATTCTGTCGACGACCAATTTCACGCATCTCGACATCAGGTTGGGCTCCGACAGTTTCGGGCTTGATACCGGCACCAAGACCAAGACCGAGATCATCTCCACCCTGCGCCTTCGCGAGACCGCGAACGGGTTCCTGTTCAACCAGACATCCATTGTCGATTTCGATGACCGGACGACGGTGAATTTCGGACTTGGCTATCGGAATATCAATGACGCCGACACGGTGATTGTTGGGATCAACGGATTTTATGATTACGAGCTGGACGCCAAACACCGCCGTACAGGCATGGGTGTGGAATATCTCACCTCGCTGGCCGAGTTCCGCTACAACAGCTACAAGGCGCAGAGCAACACCCGCCTGCACAAAGGCATCAATGAAAGCGCGCTCGATGGCAATGACTACAAATTGACAGGGAACCTTCCCTATTTCTACGCCTCGGATGTGTATTACAACCGCGCCAAATGGAAGGACGGTGCCGGCTATAAGGTCACGCAGAAGGAATGGGGACTGACCGCCGAAATCATTCCGAACGTGACGATGGCGGCCGCCAGACAGCAGACAAACAGTGGCAAGCGGTCATCCACGACTTCCATTTCCTACGCCATTCCGCTTGGCGGACCGGCGCTGGCGCCACGCGAGATGCAGGACGGATCATGGACAACGCGACTCAAGCCTATCCGCGACCAGCTCTACAGGCCTGTCGAACGCGAGAACAGGATCATGAAAAAAGCGCTTAAGCTTGGCGTCGTGGTGAGCGGGTATTGATGATGAAAAACGCGATCAGAATCCTGGCTGTCCTGCTGAGCTGTCTCGGTGTTGTCAACGCGGCGAAGGCACAGACGAGCGTCGCCTATTCAGGCTCGGGTGATCCTGTTGACTGCCCGACGGCAAGTGGTGGCGGGGTCGCGGCGATTTCTGTTGCCGACGGGACCCGTGCGAACCGGGCGCGCTGCGTGACCGATCTCGACAAGTTCAAGATTGACATCTACAAGATCGGCATCTGCCGGTCCGCGCCGGACAGCACGAATCCGGCCAGTGACTGGTCAGGCAAATGTGCGTTCATTCTTGACCGGACAACAGCGCTCGAAACCGAACTTACAACGACGACTTCCGTCGACCTCGCCAGCTATGTCGATCTCAGCACCCTGACCGAGGGGACTTATACACACGCCGTTCTGTTGATCGGCAACACCATGTACAGTCAGATGCGCAAGCAGTTCGCGCAGACCTTCATGGGACGCACCGGCGTGGGAAGCTATTGCTACAGCATTGACGGGGCAGAGTATCTGGACAACCGTCCGACACGTGCCCAACTCGCCACCGAATGCGTCGCCAATGAAGCCGCCATGGATGCGGCTGGCAATCACGGCTACATGGCGCGCACGCAGGTCAATTTCAACGGCTCGGTCTCGAAGACCGCCGGTGATGGCGCGAATGTCTTCCTGATGGCGGATGCGACCACCCTGGCGACACTTACGTCGTCCTCGTCGGACGCAACGAGGCTGGCAGGCGTGATCACGTTCGACACTTCCAAGGTCATCTCGGCGAATACCGTCAGTGTCAATCTTGGCTTCCAGCTGACCGATCAGGGGCAGGTGCAATTCTCGACAAGCAGCGGCGGGTCGGGCGAATGCGATGCCACAGACCGCGCGGCGGCGGATTCAACCAGCACCGTCGCGTGCATCAATGCCATGCGCAACTACGGTGTCGGGTTCCGGTTCACCGTGCAATAGACCCTGACGGCACCCGCATGCGACGCTGGCATGGCGGGATGCTCGCCGACCGGTGTCAACAGGCACGCGGGGGATGACAGCCTAGCCTTCGGAGCCGGTCTTTCGCGGCTTGCGGGTGACCAGCTTCAAAAAGACCATCACGAAGATCACCATCGCCACATAGAGGATCAGGACCTGCGGATGCTCCTGAAGCCCCTCATGGAGATTGTCATTCATGCAGACAAAATCCTTCCTGAATTGGCTGACCCTCTCGCTCTGTGAAAGAACCTGACAGGCATTGATCTTGTCTTCGGTCATCATCCCACTCCCAGACTGTCACTCAGCAGAATGTCCTTCAGGAACATCAGCGTGAAATAGCCTGCATTCGTCATTACCACGAAACAGATGAACAGGCGCAATTCGGCCTGCAGATCATCGCCAAGCAGACGTTTGAAAAAGCCGCGTGACAGCAGAATTGAATATTCGATGACATAAAGGGCAAGAACACCGGCATTGAGGAACAGCACCGTCGTCATGCCGGCCTGCTGGTCGGCGATCAGGCTGGCTGCCGTGATCAGCGCCGCCATTGTCGCTGCCAGCACGAGCCGGCCATGCCAGCGACCCGCGATGATCGCAAATCTGCCAAGGGTCGAGGAAGGCTGGCCATGAGCCAACACGAACAACAGGCTGAGGCTTGCCGCGTGAAGCGCGAATACCGCCAGAAGCTTGGCCGAGGCCAGCCCGTCACGTTGTCCGAAGATCAGGTCTGTCGCGTTGCTGTCCATGCTCCAACATCCTGCTGGCCAGTCCGCTCCCCCTGACAACCAAATGGGGCTTTGCCGGCGCGTGTTCAATGTGGCGGCGACATTCCGGCGCAGGGCTGTCAGCTGTCAAGAAGCGCCTCGGTTTCGGCGCGAAGCGTGAAGGCAAGCGGGCTGGAATCAATCTCGACATCATCAAGAGTGATGATTTCATCCAGAGCGACGTCACGCTTGAGGATGGCCCCGTGTGACAGCCCCAGAGGCAGATAACGGCCGGCGGTGGAATGCGGGGCCGGGCGAAGCCCGCCATAAACGGTTGCGCCACCCTCGCCATCAAGTACCGAGCCGGACCGCAGCCGGCCCTTGGAGACCGCACAAACATCGCCGATAAACCGCGACGGTGTGCCGGTGGTCTCGCGTCGGGCGCCGACATGCGCCACCGACATGCCGAGCTCCAGGCCGATCAGATGAAAACGCTTGTACATCGCACAATAGCGGCCTGAGCTGTCGGTCACGACGCCATATTCCTCGAAACAGTTCCTGATATAGTCGGTGTCCCCCTCGACGCAGACCCAGATGCCCTGACGGATATCATAGCCGACATGGCTGCCATCCTCGCGAAGCGACGAAATAACCTCGACCATGCCACGCCTTTCAAGCGCCCCACCCTCGTCTCGCGGGCGCATCAGCTGCGGGATGGATTCAACATCGCCTGCCGGAAAGGCAAGTCCCTCAGCTGGAACCGACAGGCCTGTGGCGTTGGCGATGGCGGCTGATTCAATGGCCGGCTTGGACCCGTCAAGGAACGAATTGAACATCTTCGGATTGAGGCGCCCGCGCGCCGCCTGCTCGGCTGTCAGCCCCCAATAATTCCACACGGTGTCAGGCGTCGAAAGACGGAAATGCGGCTGCCATTTATGACCACGGCCAGCGGCCATGACATGAAAGCCGCAACAGCGCGCCCAATCGACAAGTTCCGCCCCGAGCGCCGGTTGGTCGCCATAGGCCAGCGAATACAGAACACCGGCATCGCGGGCCCGCCTGGCGAGGCCGGCACCGCAATAGGAATCCGCCTCGACGGTTACATTCACCACATCCTTGCCGTGGTCAAAGCTGCTGACGATATGGTCGACAGCGGCGATCGGATCGCCGGTCGATTCAACAATCACATCAATGAACGGGCTGGCGGTTATCGCTGCGGTATCCTCGGTCAGGAAAATGCCACCTGTCCCGGCAGCCTGCTCGGTGGATATGGCGTTCAGTGCGTCTGCCGGCCAGCCGATGAATTCAAGGTTTGAACGTGCCCGCGCGACGGACAGGTCGGCGATGCCGACGATCTGGACGCCGGGAAGCTTGCGGACCTGGGCGAGGAACATGCTGCCGAACTTGCCGGCGCCGATCATGCCGACGCGGATTGGCCGGTTTGTCTCCTGAAGCTGAAGAAGTTTGCCGTAGAGTGACATGGCGGGTCTCCATGAAGATAGTTATCCCAAGCAGGGTAGGCGCAGTCACCGCCGTCGTTAAGAGCGCAATTGAAACCGTGACAATGTTTCAGGTGGCGGGCCGGAGACGCGGTTTCGTGAATCCGGGTTAGACTGTGCCGGTTCCGGGCCGCCATTGGCCAGATATGGTCTGCCACGGCTCAACAAAGGGAAGCTGCGGGGCGGTGTCAGCGGTGCCGTGTTCGTATGGATTTGCAGCGCGACATGACAGGAGGTTTGAACGCAGAAACAAGGAGTCCCGAAATGGGAAAACCACTTCAAATCATCACCATCGCCCTTGCGATTGCCATCGCCGCCGGCATTCAGTTCATGATGGCGGGCATTCAGGCCAGCATGACCGGCATCATTGCCACCGACGCTGTGGCATGTACGCGCAAAAGTCATTCTTCCCTCGGGTTCACCAGTGCTCGTGCCTTTGACGCCTGGTTCCCGAAGACCATCTATTTCTACCATAAGGCGGCGCAGCCGGCGAAGCGTGGTCGCCTCACATTCGGCGACAGGTCGGGATACTACATCAAAGATGGCAGGAGCTATTGGCTGGCACCGGGCCTCAAATGGGAAATGCTGCCGGATGGTCGGCTCTTCGCCCATTTCCCACAGAAAAGTGGCTATATGCAGATCGAAACACAGAGATATGAATGCAGTGAAACCGTTGCCGGGATCCTTGCCAAACGGTAACCGGCGAGGCCGGCGTCAGATCCGACAGGGGATGCGACCTTGCTTTCAGCCTTGTGGCCTCAAGTTCGGTTCGTGAAAGCCAGGCTGATCAGTTTCACCATATAGCCATAGAACAGGGTCAGCATGGCCACCGCCAGGGCTGGCCCCATCCTGTCCAGGTCACCCCAGTTGTCGAATGCGCCGGATGCCATGGCAATCAATCCGACGAGCGTTCCCAGCCAGCCGAAATAGACAGCGCCGGTGCCAAACTGCGCGACATGCGTGCCCTTGCCACCAGTCATCAACGTATATCCGACCCCGCCGCCGAGGACGAACAGCAGGCTGTTGATGTCCAGGTAAAGATGCGGCCCGATCTGAAACAGGGCTCCGCCAACGATTAATAGACAGATGCCGATTCCCAGATAATGTGTCATGTCCTGTTCTGTTCCCTTTGTGTTGAAGGCCATTCGGTTTCGGTGCGCGGTCCGGTTATGGGCTGACAGCCTGCGACAGGGTGATCGGATTTATTCATTTTTGTATCTGACGCCGAGGATCTCGCAACGGTCGGCAAGGCCGATCTGTTGTCGCTGATCATCGATCATCCGGACCCATACGTCATGTCCGATGCGGTTTGACATTCTGCCAGTGATCACCTGAAGGATCTTTTCGCACTGGCCGGTGTCCCCGGCTTCAATACCCTCATCACCATGTCCGCAGATCGCGTCGGAATTGCGGATGACCTTGCCGGCAGCATCTCGAACGAGAACACTGACGGCCTCGATGTTCCGTCTGGACTGATTCTTGTATTGCAGGCGCAACGCGAAATAGGTCGCCACCCCGTCATCATCATTCTCGAACAGCACATCGATGGAACAATGCGCCTTGTTCTTTTCATGAGCGTGCGACATGACCGGAAGCATGGCGGCCGACAGCGCGAGGAAAAGTACGATCGCCAGATCGGACTTGACCGCCGATCCGTAGCTGAGCGCCATTGCAAGCCACCTTGATGTGCCTGCCATCATCAGCCTCGCATCATACCAAACCAAACCACATGTCTCTACAGTAGGTCCTCGTCGTCACGTCCGTCAATTCGCCTGATCCGATATATCCAGCATGCGCCCCGGGGCAACCGGCCACAAACGGAAGGCCATCGCGCGGACCGGAGTTGGTCACCTGACCCGGGGCACCGGACGGTGTTGGGATCTCATCAACCCGTTCTGCTGCTATGCCACCTTCCTGAGATAAACCGAGACACCGAGAGCGATGGCGCCGCCGGCCAGCATCATCAACAGGATCGCATAATCTATGCCCATGATGTCGCCAAGATATCCGATGAGAACGCCGCCGGCGACAAGGCTGCCAAAGGAAATCGTCGACCACCATGTCATCACCCTGGCCCGGTAACGTTCTTCCACCTCCAGCTGGATGACGGTCTGCGCCCCGATCCCGGTGATGGTCGCGGTAAAGCCGGTCACGATAAAAATCAGGCTCAGCGGGATCAGACTGTCAAACGGATTGAGCAGCGCCGTCATGGCAATGCCAACAATGACCATTGGCCACAGAAATGCCCGTATCCGGGATTTGTCAAGACGACCAAGACCGATCCACCCGGAAGCCAGCAATGATCCAAGACCGGCTGCCGCGGTCACAATGGCCAGAGCATGGCTTCCGCCGCCAAGAATTTGACCAACGATGGCCGGCTGGATTTCCAGCACGCCCCGAACGAAAAAGCTGTTCACGCTGACAAGACACAGTGTTGAAAAAATGATCGGTGTGCCGAGCGCCACCGCGCCCCCGTCGATCATCCTGTCAAGAAAGCCGCCGGTCTCGTTCCTGTCGGACATGCGGGGCTGAAGGACCAGAAAATAAAGCGAAAAGATCAGCGGCACATACAGAATGGTGGCGATGAAGAAAGTCTCTGGCAGCCCCATGAAGTGAATGGTCAGGCCGGCCAGGCTGGGGCCGACTATTCGCGACAGGTTCCAGGATACCGAATTCAATCCGACAGCACTGGCCAGATATGGCCTTGGTACAACCAGGGAGATGAACACCAGTCTGATCGGGTGGTGGAAGGCGCTGAGCAACCCGATCGCGGTTGAACAGGCAAGCAGGGTGATCAGGTTATGCTTGTCGAGAAGCTGCGTGATGAAGATCACGATACTGATGCCGACCATCATTATTTTTGTGGCCAGCATGGCCCGGCACGCATCCCAGCGTTCCGCGAAGACAGCAATGAACGGGCCAAGGAAGCCGACCGGGGCCATCAGCAGCAGCGACACAACGCTTGTCCAGAATGTCGACTCCGTGATCTGCCAGGCCAGCCAGCCAAGCCCGATTTTCTGCACCCAGGTTCCCAGAAGAGATAATGTGTTCGTTACGAAGTAACCGACAAAGGTTGGGATTGTGAGCGCATTCATGTGTTTGTGTGGCTGATGATGAATTGCTCGACCAGCCGGTTGAACTCATCCGCGTCCTCGCAATAGGGCGCGTGTCCGACACCCGCCATTTCGACATGCCGCGCATGCGGCAGACCGGCAATCAACGCATTGAGGGCGTCAGGTTTGACAACAATGTCATCCGCCGCGGACAGAATGAGCGTTGGAACCTTTATGTCCGCAAGATATGGAGTCGTATCGACATACTGAATCCCGCCGCCGCCCCACCTGATGCCCTCGACACTGATCTCCCCGGCGATGGACGCCAGAAATGCATGCTGGTCTGGCGGTAATCGGCGCGACAACATGCGTTCGACCCTGAGGCTGCCGAATGCCTGGTCGTCAAGGCGCAGGCGTTCCTGAACGCGCTTCTCGACCTCTTCGGACAGCGGCTCGCCCTCGGCCTTGCACCGTCCCTTGTAGGTGCAGGACAGAATCAGTCCCGAGCACCGCTCACCGCTCAACGCGGCCAGGATTTGCGCGACCATCCCGCCCATGGAATGTCCGACCAGCCAAAAGGACCGCAGATCAAGGTCCGACAACAACAAGGCCACTTCATCGGCGAACCCGGCGATGCCGCCCTCAAAGACCGAGCTTCCGCCAAATCCCGGCGCATCAATCGAGATCACGCTGAATGCCGTGAAATGACGGAACTGGTAATGCCAGCTCTTGCTGCTTCCGTTGTTGCCATGCAGGAACACAAGGGCGGGTGTTGCCGCGTCCGTTACCGCCGGGCCCTGGCGCCGATAGGAAATGGACCTTCCTGACGTCGGATTTTTGTGAATCTGCTTGTCGGGGAGACTTGGGAGGGTACTGGCCATCTGTTTGTCCCAGTTAAAGGGTGGACAACAATTTTTTTTCATTGAATAGTTCCTGAATAATAATGAATTCTATGGGAGAAAACCATGACAGTGCTTCGACTATTTACGCTTGGCGTTGCGGCCATGCTGTTCTCGGCAACCGCGATGGCGGCGGAAATGCGAGTGGGGTTGAAATCCGAACCCAGCTCCATCGACCCCCACTATCACAATCTGGGGCCGAATAACGCCTTCGCGACACAGATCTTCAGCTCGCTGGTGGGAAGTGATGAAAATCAGCAGCACTATCCTGACCTTGCTGTGTCCTGGAAGCCGATCAATGACACAACCTGGGAGTTCAAGCTCCGGAAGGGCGTGAAGTGGCATGATGGCAGTGATTTCACGGCGGATGACGTGATCTTCACCGTTGAGCGTGCGCAGAATGTCCCCAACTCGCCGTCAAGCTTTGTCACCTACCTCAAGGGTAAGACTTTCGAAAAGGTCGACAGTCACACCATCCACATCAAAACCGAAAAGCCCTATCCGCTGATGCCCAATGATATGACGACTGTCAAAATCATCTCGGCAAAGGCCGGCAAGGGCGCGTCGACAGAGGATTACAACAGCGGCAAGGCCGCCATCGGCACCGGACCATACAAGTTTGTCGAGTGGGTGCCTGGTGACCGCATCAGATCGGAAGAGC
>JAAZUU010000075.1 GCA_018624035.1 Rhodobiaceae bacterium
CGGGCCGGCATGGCGTAGCAGGATGGTACCGTCGGCACCGACAAGGAATGTCTCCGGCACCCCGTAAACACCCCATTTCATGCCGGCGTCACCGTCGCGGTCGATGCCGATGGCGGCGAACGGATTGCCATAATCGGCAAGGAATTTGCGTGAATCCTCGGGGCGGTCCTTATAGGCGATGCCCATGATCGGGATATCCCTTGCGAGCAGCACCAGCGCCGGTGCCTCGGCGCGGCAGGGCGCACACCAGCTGGCAAAGACATTGACCAGGAAGGCCCGGCCGGCGAAGTCGCCTGGCGATATGGTCTGGCCTTCGTCAAGCAGGCTGGGAAGCATGATGGCCGGAGCCGGCTTGCCGACCATCGCCGAGGGAAGCTGCGACATGTCGCGCTCGCCGCGCAAGGTCGCCATCAAGGCCACGGTCGCGAATGCCGCCAGGATGAGAAATCCGGCCAGCGGGATGATGAATGACAGACGAAGCCGTCCTGTCCTGCTGCCGTCAGCCCTCGTCATGCCGCCGTCCTGATCGTGTCGGCAAGGGCTGCCGGGCGTCGCTGCCGGCGACCAAGGGCGGCCAGCGCGCCGCCAACCGCCATCAGCCCGGCACCGGCCCAGATCCAGCTGACAAAGGGTTTGCGATAGAGCCGCAGCGTATAGCCGCTGGTGGCGTCGCCGTCGCCAAGAACGGCATAATCGTCACCGCCGATACGCGGCCGGATGGCCGCCTCGGTGGTGGTCTGGCGCTCGGCGTTGTAGAAGCGTTTCTCCGGTGTCATGAAGGCAATGATATCGGTGCCGTCACGAACCTCGATAATGGCTGTCTCGGTGACGTAATTCGGCCCCCGCCGCGCCTCGACGGCGCGAAGTGTCATCGTCCTGCCGGCGACATCGACGCTGTCACCGGGAAGGGCGCGGACAATCACCTCGGTCTGGAACAGGCCGTTGCCAAGCGCGCCGACAAGAAACACGACCATGCCGGCATGCGCTGTCCACATGCCCCATACGGGAAGCGGCAGCGCCGAGGCGCGGGTGCCAATGCCGCCCTGCCACGGCTTCAGCCGTTGCAGGATGTCGCCGGTGATGGCCAGTGCCAGCCATCCCAGAAGGCCAAGTCCGGCAAGGCCGGCGGCACTGACGCCGCCTGCCAGGACGAGGCCGGCACAAACGGTGAGGATTGCGCCGGCTCCGGCCATGCCGAGGCTGGTGCGAAGAGACGGCAGGGTGCCGCGCCGCCAGGCCGTCAGCGGCCCGAGCGCCATGGCCAGAACGAGCGCCGCCATGATGGGGTTGAAGGTGGCGTCGAAATAGGGCGGGCCGACGGTGATGCGCGCCCCGGTCACCATTTCCAGCGCCAGCGGATAAAATGTGCCGACAAGCACCACCACGGTGGCTGCCGTCAGCAGGAAATTGTTCAGGATCAGGCCGCTCTCGCGGCTGATCAGCACATGATCGTCGCGGCTGGAAAGCTGCGGCCCGCGGATCGCGAACAGCAGCAGCGGCACGCCGATGGCGGCAAGAAGGATGCCGAGGATGAAAACACCGCGCGCCGGGTCGCTGGCAAAGCTGTGGACCGAGGTCAAAAGGCCCGACCGAACGATGAAGGTGCCGACAAGCGACAGCGAGAAGGCGAGAATTGCCAGCAGGACCGTCCAGCTTTTCAGACGGTCACGCTGTTCGACAACGATGGTTGAATGCAGCAGCGCCGTTGCCGCGAGCCATGGCATCAGCGAGGCGTTTTCTACCGGGTCCCAGAACCACCAGCCGCCCCAGCCAAGCTCATAATAGGCCCACCAGCTGCCAAGCGCGATGCCGGCCGTCAGTGCGCACCAGGCGGCCGAGATCCAGGGCCGGACATGGCGCGCCCAGGCGCGGTCGATCCGCCCCTCGATCAACCCGGCGACCGCAAAGGCGAAGGCAAGCGACAGGCCGACATAGCCGACATAGAGCGTCGGCGGATGCAGGGCGAGGCCCGGATCCTGAAGGATCGGGTTCAGACCGCGCCCGTCCAGCGGTGCCTCGTCGAGACGCGCGAACGGGTTCGATGTGAACAGACAGAAGGCAAGGAACCCGGCGGTGACCATGGCCTGCACGGCAAGGGTGCGAACCTTCAGCCCGAAATCCATCTCGCGGCCGCGCATCGCGAGCATGCCGCCAAACAGGACAAGAATCAGGATCCACAGCAGAAGTGAACCTTCATGGTTTCCCCATGTGCCTGATATCTTGTAGATCATTGGCTTGGTCGAATGCGAATGCGCGGCGACAAGCGCGACCGAGAAATCGGAGGTGACAAAGGCGGTGACCAGAGCGATGAAGCCGAAGCTGACGGCGCCGGCCATCAGCAATGTCGCCGGCGCGGCAAGCGCGGTCAATGAGGCAAACCCGGCGCGCAGGCCGACAAGCGGCAGAATGGCGACGCACAGCGACATCACGAAAGCTAGAATCAAGGCAAAATGACCAAGTTCGGTGATCACCGGGGCGGCTCATCTGTGGGTAATGAAAGCAGACGCGAAACAAATATCACGGGGGCCTGTCCTGAACAAACCACCCGTGACATTTCGTTAACTTCGGTGGATGGCACCCACTCGAATAATCCAAGGATGCGCGTTGGCGGGCAGCCCGCACATGTGGCAATTTGTCACCGGCGCGAGGTTGACTGCCTGAACCCCGGGCCTGTTCCCCGGCGCATTCCGGGCGTCCGATGACGGGTTTGGCGCATGTCGCGCGCGAAACTGGCCTATCGTGGTGGTGCCGACATTCCGCGCCACGACTTTTCGGGGTTCCCATGGCTTCACCAAACCGCCCGAACATCGTCCTCATCATGGCTGACCAGCTGGCACCGCATTTCACCGGTGCCTATGACCATGGCGTTGTGAAAACTCCCAATCTCGACGCGCTGGCGGCACGGGGCGCGCGGTTTGATGCCGCCTATTGCAATTCGCCGCTCTGTGCCCCGTCGCGCGCCGCCTTCATGACCGGCCAGCTGATCAGCCGTCTTGGCACTTACGACAACGCCAGTGATTTTGCCGCCTCGGTGCCGACTTTCGCGCATTATCTGCGTCAGGCCGGGTATCGCACCTGCCTTGCCGGGCGGATGCATTTCGTTGGCCCGGATCAACTTCACGGCTTTGAGGAACGCGTCACCACCGATGTCTATCCGGCGGATTTCGCCTGGGTGCCGGACTGGCAACATGCCGATCAGCGGATCGACCGCTGGTACCACAATATGGATTCGGTGTTCGAGGCCGGCAGCGCCGTCACCGGCTTTCAGATCGAATATGACGAGGAGGTGGGATTCGCCGCACGGCGCCAGCTGATGACATATGCCTGCGAGCGCGAGACACCCTTTGCGCTGGTCGCCAGTTTCATGAACCCGCACGATCCTTATGTGGCGCTGCCGGAATTCTGGAACCTGTATGACGATGATGCGATCGATCTGCCGCACACCGGCATGAACGCGGTTGAAACGGACCCTTTCTCGGCCCGTGTTCTTGACGGCACAGGTGCCGGCGCAGCGACGACAGGCGAGGCGGATATCCGGCGGGCGCGGCGGGGCTATTACGCGAATGTGTCCTATTTCGACAGCAAGATCGGCGAGATCGTCCGCACAATCGACGAGATCGGGCAGCGTGACAACACGATCTTCATCGTCACCTCCGATCATGGTGACATGCTTGGTGAGCGTGGTCTGTGGTACAAGATGAGCTTCTTTGAACATTCGGCGCGCGTGCCGCTGGTGATGGCCGGACCCGGCATTGCCGAAGGCCGCATCGCCAGCCCCTGTTCGCTTGTCGATCTGTTGCCGACGATGCTGGATTTCGCCGGCGCAGCCGATATGCCGATGGGCCGGCCCGTCGATGGCCGCTCGCTGGCGCCGATGGCGCGTGGCGGGGGTGAGGATGACGGATGTGCCATTGGTGAATATTGCGCCGAGATGACGGCAATGCCTGTCTTCATGATCCGGCGTGGTGCCTGGAAATATGTGCATTGCGACGATGATCCGCCGCAGCTGTACAATCTTGATGACGATCCGCTTGAGCGCGTCAATCTGGCGGCAGACCCGGCCTGTGCGCAGATTGCCGGGGATTTCGCGGCAGAGGTTGCGTCGCGGTGGGACAGCGCCGCGCTTCGCGACGATGTCATCGCCAGCCAGGCGGCGCGGCGTGTGGTCCACCGGGCGATGCAGACCGGTCGACGCACCGACTGGGACTATACGCCGCCACGCGATGCCGCCGGGGAATATGTCCGCAACCATATCGACTGGACCGTCGCGGCGGCGCGGACACGCTTCCCGCCGCTGGCCGATTGATTGTGCCGTGCGCCTCTATTGCGTTGGAGCGCCGATCATGGCCTGATGGCTGCGGGAGAGCGATATGCCGCTGACGAGTACGCATTGGGGCACCTACGAGGTTGCCACCGAAAACGGCCGCGTGACCAGGCTGACGCCTTTTGCGGCGGATGACGACCCGTCTCCCATCGGATCGTCAATTCCCGAACTGCTCGATCACCCGACACGGATCAGGCGTCCGGCGGTGCGGCGTGGCTGGCTCGATCATGGCCCCGGGCCGGCTGATGGCGCGCGCGGCAGCGACCCGTTTGTCGAGATTGGCTGGGACGAGGCCGAACGTCTTGTCGCGGCCGAGCTTGACCGCGTACGCACCGAACATGGCAACAGCGCGATCTATGCCGGGTCCTATGGATGGGCCAGTGCCGGCAGGTTTCATCATGCGCAGGGCCAGATTCATCGTTTCCTGAACTGCATTGGCGGCTACACGCGATCAGTGAACACCTACAGCTATGCCGCCGCCGAGGTGATCGTGCCGCATGTGCTTGGCAGTTTCACAAGGTTGCTGCCGCAACATACAAGCTGGACCAACCTTGCCGCGCATTGCGAGCTGTTTGTGGCATTTGGCGGTCTGGCGCTTGGCAACGGGCAGATGGCCAATGGCGGCACCGGCCGCCATATCCAGCGTGAGGGGTATGAAGCTGCCGTGGCGGCGGGGGTCGAGTTCATCAACATCTCGCCGCGCGAGCTCGACCTCGAGGCGCCGGCGCCGCCGCGTACCATCCAGCTTCGCCCGAGCAGCGATACCGCGCTGATCCTGGCGCTGTGCCGGACATTGCGCGCCGAGGGGCTTGCCGATGAACCGTTTCTGGCCCGTTACACGGTCGGGTATGACAGGTTCGCGGCCTATCTTGACGGCGAGACCGATGGCATCTGCAAGGACGCGCGCTGGGCCAGCAGGCTGACCTGTGTGCCGGAGGCGGAAATCGTCGCGCTGGCCCGCCGGATGGCGTCAAGACGCACCATGGTGTCGATCAGCTGGTCACTGACCCGCCAGCAATATGGCGAGCAGCCTTTTTGGGCGGCGATCTCGCTGGCCGCCATGCTTGGCCAGATCGGCACGCCGGGCGGCGGCATCGGGTTCGGTTACGCCGTCGCCAACTATGTCGGCCACAATGTCGATCCGATTCCTTACGCCGCGTTGCCACAGGGCAGGAACAGCGTCAGCGATTTCATTCCGGTGGCAAGGGTCAGTGACATGCTGCTGACCCCCGGTGTGCCGTTCGACTATAATGGCGGGCGCTATACCTATCCCGATGCGCGGCTGGTCTATTGGGCCGGTGGCAACCCGTTCCACCATCATCAGGATCTGAACCGGCTGCAACAGGCCTGGCAGCGGCCGGACACCGTCATCGTCCATGACTGGTGCTGGAACGCCTCCGCCAAGCGGGCCGATATCGTCCTGCCATGCACCACCATGCTGGAGCGTACCGATATCGGGATGACGCGGCGAGACCCCTATATCATCGCGATGGCGAAGGCGATCGAGCCGATTGGCGAGGCGCGTGATGATTATGACATCCTGGCAGGCATCGCGCGTGTCATGGGATGCGAGGACAGCTTTTGCGAGGGCCGTACCGCTGAGGAGTGGGTGCGCCATCTGTGGGACCAGTCACGCCGGCGAGCGGCAGACCGCGGGGTTGAACTGCCGGACTATGACAGGCTTGTGGCGGCCGAATATCACCGCATCGACACGCCGCCGGATGAACCGGTGCTGTTCGCTGATTTCCGTGCTGATCCCGAGGCGCATCCGCTGCCGACGCCAAGTGGCAGGATCGAGCTGTTTTCCGAGACTGTGGCTTCATTCGGCTATGCCGACTGTCACGGTCATGCCACCTGGAACGAGCCTGACGAGTGGCTTGGCAATGCGACAGCCTCGCGCCCGCTTCATCTTCTTGGCAAACAGCCGCGCAACAAGCTTCATTCGCAGCTTGATCCGGGCTCATATGCCGCCGGTGCCAAGATCGGTGGGCATGAGGCGGTCGAGATCAATCCCGACGACGCCGCCAGCCGCGGCATCAGCGAGGGTGATGTGGTGCTGGTCAGCAATGATCGCGGGGCGTGTCTTGGCGGCGCCGTCATCACGCCCGAAATCATGCCGGGTGTGGTGATGATGAGCACCGGTGCCTGGTTCGACCCCTGTCCGGAGACCGAACTTTGCCGACATGGCAACCCGAACATTCTGTCGTCCGATTCCGGAACCTCGCCATTGTCGCAGGGGCCTGCCGCGCACAGCTGTCTTGTCGAGGTGACGCGTTATGAGGGTGACAACCCGCCCCGTGAGGCGTTCAGGCCCCCAGCCTTCACCCCGCGCGACTGACCGGGGCCGGAATGAGCTTGCCTAGAGACGGGTGATGACGGTAGCCGGGTCAGGGCGCGTGCGTTCCATCGGGGGCTTCACCTTTTCCCCGATATAGATGAATCCGGCAATGCGATCATGCCCCGGCCTGCCGCCAAGTTCAGTCAGCATCCGTTCGTTATAGGCATACCATTCTGTCAGCCACTGCGCGGCGTAGCCGAAGGACTGTGCGGCATAGAGCAGGGTCGTGCAGACGGCGCCAGCTGACAGCTGCATTTCCCACGGGTCGATCTTGGGATGCTCCACCGGTGATGAAATGACGGCGATGACCACATCGGCGCGCTGCAGGCGGCCGGTCTCGACGGCCTCGACCTCAGGCCTGGCATCGGGCGTGGCGGCGATGAACTCGGCATGGATGATGTCACGGTCCAGCCGCGCGCGGGCATCTCCCGTGATGACAACAAGCTTCCACGGTTTCAGCGCGCCATGATCGGGCACGCGTATGCCTGCGGTCAGGATTTCGTCGAGATGCGTCGGGTCGACCTGTCCCGGCTGCATGGTCTTGGCGGTCACCGACCGACGTGTCGAGAGGAATTCGATAACACTGCTCATGGCACTTCCCGCTGAGTTGAGACTGGCGGGACAGCATCATGAATTTCGTCGCCATGTGCAAGTGCCGGGACGCAATGTCATGCTGATCATGAAAAAGGGGGGCACGCGGCCCCCCTCCTTGCGTGTTATGCGCCTCGGGTGTCTAGACGTCATGTTCGTTCATGGCGGCTTCGATGGCATCGCAGGTGGCACCGCCGCCGCCCGATACACAGCTTTCATAGCTGTCAAATTCGGTGATGGCATCCATGGCGCCCTCGATCTCTCGGAGGTCATCCAGAAACGCGTCAACCTGCTCGGCCATACCGCTGTCGACAAGGTCGCCAAGGTCTTCGATGAACTGATTGACCTCGCCTTCCGGCATTGCCTCCATGACGCTGCTCACAGCCATCAGATTGTCGATTGAAATGCCGGTTTCGGCGGACATGGTCTCTATTTCCTTCATGATGTCGGGATCGATGCCCTCGATTTTGCCGTCCTTCAGGATTTCCTCGACGCTGATTCCTGTCTCGGCGGACAATTCGCTGACAGCGCTGACCTGTTCGAGGGTAATGTCATCATTGCCGGTCAGGTCCCGGACAACGGCGTCGCCGATGACGTTGATCTGGGAATCCTTCGGAAGATTGCGAAGATTGTTGACCGGTATGAAGGTGACATCCTCGCTGACGACGACAAAGACATTGTTGCCGGCGATGCCGCCGACGTCACCCGATTCCTCGGCATTCGCGATCAGGCGGTCTATCTGCTCGGGCGAGGCACCCTTGTGCATCGTGCCATCAGGTCCGAGGACTTCACCTTTCTTGAAGGTGAGTGCGGATGCCTGACTGGCGAAGGCAATGCCCAGGACAATGCATAGGATAAGGTCTTTCATCACACGTTCCTTTCGGTATTTCCGGTCCAAAATGCGTGCGTTGGATACGCCTGATGATGCAACGCTATTGTCTTATATCCGCCTGAATCAGTTTTTAATTAAATAATTTATCAAAAAATATTAATTAAAATCACATAAAATTGTAAATAAAACGCATTTTATTCTAAAAAAATGTTGGCGCGTGACATATCCGACGCCCCCGCATTGGACATATTTCGGCTTGTGTGGCGGGGGATCGGTTGCCACTCTTTGGCGGCGAGACTTGCAGGGATGGCCGACATGCGGATTTCAAGGCTGGAGACATTTTCGACCCCCGATGTCGGGTTCGTGCGGGTGACCGGTGATGGCGGCGAGACCGGATGGGGCCAGATGTCGACCTATCATGCCGACATCACGGCGCAGGTGCTGCACCGGCAGGTCGCGCCCTGGATCCTCGGCCGTGTCATCGACGGCGATGACCCGGTGGCCGATTTTCTGGACCTTGCCGCCTTTGTCCATGAACGCGAGCATAAATTTCCGGGCTCCTATGTGCGGCGGGCGCTTGCCGGCGTCGATACCGCGCTGTGGGACCTGCTGGGTAGGCTGGCCGGACAGCCGGTCGCCAGCCTGATTGGCGGCGCGCCCGGGCGGGTGCGAGCCTATGCCTCGTCGATGAAGCGCGACATCACGCCCGAGGACGAAGCCGACCGGCTGTGCCGGTTGCGTGACGCGCATGGTTTTGACGCCTTCAAGTTCCGCGTCGGCGCCGAATGCGGGCGCGGCAGGGATGAATGGCCCGGCCGCACCGAGGCGATTATCGAGATCGTGCCGCGCGCGCTGGGCCCCGGCGTTGTCACCATGGTCGACGCCAACAGCGCCTTTGACGTGCCGCGCGCCATCGAGGTCGGCCGCATGCTGGAGGCGAACGGCATCACCCATTATGAGGAGCCGTGCCCCTATTGGCGGCCCGACCTGACCCGCCGGGTCACGCATGCGCTGGAGATCGATGTCACCGGCGGCGAGCAGGATTGCGACATGCGGCACTGGGTCGAGATGGCGGCAAACCACGTTGTCGACGTGATGCAGCCCGACGTGATGTATATGGGCGGGCTGACGCCGACGCTGGCGCTGGCCGAGATGCTGGCGAACGCCGGGAATGAGGGTGGGATTGATGCCGGGAATGGGGCCGGGAATGATGCCGGACCGGGCGGGCGCGGCTATCCCTGCACCCCGCATGCGGCGAACCTGTCGCTTGTCACCACCTGCACGATGCATCTTTTGACGGCGATCCCGAATGCCGGCCCCTATCTTGAGCTGGCGATCGAGGGGGTGGATTATTATCCTTGGACCGAGGGGCTGTTCCGCGGCGACCCGTTCGCCGTCGAGGACGGGCATGTCACCGTCACCGACGCCCCCGGATGGGGGGTCGAGATCGAACCCGACTGGCTGACCGCCGCGCAGCATGCCGAGAGCCTGTGGGACGGCACAAAGCCTGTCTGCGAGACGTTTCCGGAGCGGGCGATCGGTGCCTGACGCGATGCCTGACAAGATGTCCGAGGCGATGCCTGACAAGATATCTGGCAAGATATCTGACCCGGGGCTCCGGCTTGGCCAGCGCCACAGCCAGTACCCCAGCCAACACCCCAGCCAACACCCCAGCCAACACCCCAGCCTGCACAATAGCCAGCACCATTGAAAGAGGAGGCAGCCCCATGACGACACTCTATGTTACCGGTGCCGGTGTCAGCGCCGACAGCGGCATCCCGACCTTTCGCGGCGAGGACGGTTACTGGACCATCGGGTCGGTCAATTACACGCCCCAGGAAATGGCCACCCGCCAGATGTATGAATCCGACCCGGGGCAGTTTCTGCTGTGGTATTACCGGCGCTTCGCCGCCTACCGCCATGTCCCGCCGAACGACGTTCATCGCTGGCTGGCTGGCGAATGCAACGCCGCCGCACCCGACGGCACCCCGCGCGCGCGGCTGATCACGCAGAATATCGACGGGCTGGACGGGCGCGCCGGCAATGCGGATTATGTCTGCATCCACGGGCGGCTCGACATGATGACGCTCTATGACGACCAGATGGCGCTTCACGGCCGGGCGCAGGCGGCGGCCGCGATGCAGGATGATGTCATGACCGGCGGCGTGGTCGTGCCGGCGCCGTGGGATGACGTGCCGGCGGCGCTGCGCCGCATCGGCGCGGCAAGTGACGATCCGGCAAGCGCCAGCGATGATGAGATGATGGCGGCGCTGCTGGCCTTATGCCGGATCGGCGGGGATGCCGGTGGTCTTGCGGGCGGTGTTGCGGGTGAAGGCGGCGCGGATGGTTCCGGCGCGCCGCGACCGGTGCAGGGCGTGTCGCTGAAACCCTATGTGCTGCTGTTTGATGAGTATTACACCGATCTGTACCGCATGGGCACGGCCGAGGACTGGATGCAGGCGGCGAGCCGGATGGTGTTCATCGGCACCAGCTTTTCGGTGAACATCACGGCGATCGCGCTTCGCAGCGCGATCCAGCGCGGCATCCCGGTGGAGATCGTCGACCCGGAACCGGTCGATCTCGGCATCCCCGACGGCATGGCCGACATCACCTACCACCGCATGACAGCACAGGAATGGGTGGGTTAGGAGGGGACATCACTTTGTATTGATGAAGTCTGTAGTTCTTTCTCCAGGTAGCTAAAGAAGGCTTTATGCCTCAGGAATGCATCATCCAATAGTTGAGTATACGAAATTACAGTTATTGATGTCCTTTTTACATTGTTCTTTATGACGATAAACTGCCCACTTTCTGAAACATCTTGATTGTGGCGCTCAATCTCGGGAAGGCGCTGGCCAAATTCCGCAACCGTCTTCGGGTATTGGTCGGCCGTGTAAGGTTGGTATGCGTAAGGCCTTATGCGTGTCGCATAATCCGTTACTTTCGCGCCATTGGATGAGCTTGCATGATTGAGGTGTTTCGATGGCTTATCGTCCTCAAGCAGCAACGCTACGAAACCAATCACCAAAAGGATCACAATTGCCCGGCCAACAAAGCCGAATATACGTCCGATGGCAAACATCATCGCCGTTCCTTCTGATTTTTTCGCAGGATAAAGCGGAAGGGTTAAAAAACCCTTCTTAACCGGTCGATTTTACTCACTCAGCCAAACGTGAAGTATCGGCTGTTGTCCCGAATGCGTGCATGAATAGGCTTGGTGGCGTTCCTGTCGTTGCCGGATGCCGCCCATGTCGATTGTCTACATACTCACCAACCCCGCCTTTGACGGTTTCGTGAAGATCGGTAAGACGGTTGATCTCGCGCAACGTTTGCGCAGTCTCGACAACACGTCGATCCCGTTGCCCTTCCGCTGTGAGTTCGCGGCTAGGGTCACCGATGCCGATGCCACCGATAAACTGCTTTACCACGCTTTTGGCGACAGGCGGGTGCGCGACAATCGCGAGTTTTTCGAAATCGACCCGGTGCGAGTGATCTCGGCGCTGAAACTTGCTGGCGGACGTGAGGTCACCCCCACTGATGACATTGGCGAGGACGAGGCCGCCGTCGAGGCCGCGAACCGGTCCGCCCGCCGACAGACGCCCTTCAATTTTGAGATGATGGATATCCAGCCCGGCAGTGTGCTGACCTATTATGATGATGACGCCATCACCGCGACCGTGCATAGCCGCAACAGGATCGTGTTTAAGGATGAGGTGACCAGCCTCAGCGCGGCGGCGCTCATCCTCCTGCATCGGGAAGGCTTCAACTGGGTCACAGCCAACGGCCCGACCTATTGGCTATATGACGGCGAAACCCTGCCGGAACGCCGCGCCCGCATGGAGCGCGAGGCCGAGGATATTGAGGAATAGCTGGCCAAATGAGTGACAAAAATCATCAGAAGCGTCATCAGCAGACGCAGACTATCAATCGGCCGAAATGGAAGGGTAAAGACTGGGAGCTTCTCGAAAAGGATGAAGCTGAAGGTCGGATTTTTAATCCAACGAAGTCCCGCAATCTTGGTAAGGGCAGACGCAAGTCATAACGGTGGCACCCCGCACTCACTTTGGGATTGATCACCCCCGCCTTAAATCCAGCAGTTCGGCGTGGATGCCTTCATTGACCATATGGCGGATGCGGGTGCGTGATCGCAGTTCTACCCCGGCGCTGGCCAGCGTCGGCGGCAGCGCGTCCTCCCACCCCATCTTCACCCATCCCATGCCGTTCACCGTGACCAGCACCGGCGCGCTGGGCGCGGCGGCGTCCATGATCCGCGGCAGATCCTCGATATGCGGCGGGCCATAGCCGAACACGCCGACACAGATGACAGCATCATAGGGGGTGGCCGGGACCGGAACCGGGGCGATGTCGGTGCCGAGCGCGGCGGCCAGCTGCGGGGCGTAATCCGCCGTCATGTCGAGCTCATACAATGCCCGGTAGACGCCGCGCCGCGCCGCCACCGCCCGCATTTCCGGCGACAGGTCGGCCCCGTCCACATGCCCGTACCCCGCCGCCGCCAACAGGGCGCCGGCCTGGCCGGTGCCGCATCCGGCATCGAGGATCCGCGCGTCCGTGGCCAGCGCGCCGCCGGAAAGGTCCGGCGCGATCAGCGCCGCCACCGCGTCGGCCGGCGCCATATAGCCATAGGCGTCGATCAGGTCGGCATCATAGCTGTCCGCCCAGGCGGCGTAGAGCGCCATCAGCTCGTCCGTCGGCGGGTTGGCATAGGCGACCGAGATGTCGATGTCGCCGGTGGCGCTCGGCGTATGTTCGGTCCAGCCGGACTCTGAGCCGGGCCCGGAGCCGGCTTCGGGGCCCTCATGATCCGGGCCGTCAATGTTGTTGTCACCGTTCATGCGCGCCTCCCCCGAAGCCACTCCGCATGATGAACCAATCAAACTCCGGACCAAAGCATGGCACGGCCCGCCCCGGCTTGTGAAGGGGTGAGGTGTGAAGCGGCGCGGTGTGAGGCGGCGAGGGTGCGCGGCGAGGGGGCGCTAGAAGGGAAGCGGCTCACCCTCATAGGTTTCGAACACGCCGCTTGTCGCCATCGTCAGCGCATCGAAGCGTTGTAGCAGGGCGGCCGCGCTGACCTCGGCGGTGATGGCGGCGCCGGCCCCGCCCATATCGGTCTGCACCCATCCCGGGTGCCAGGCGCCGACGGCGATGCCGTCATCGGCAAGCTCCAGCGCCATCGACCGCGCTAGATTCGTCGCCGCCGCCTTTGTCGCGCGATAGATCGGGGCGGTCGTGCCGGCGCGCTCAGACGATCCCATCTGCGACGAAATCACGGCGATGCGCGGGATGATGCCGGCGGCGCGTGCCTCGGCGCCGGCTTTCAGATGCGCCAGAAAATGCCGTGCCGTGAAGAACACGCCGGCGATATTGGTCATCAGCGAGTCCGCGATATTCTCCTCGGTATGTCCCGGGTCGGTCAGTCCGCCACGCGCGTTCATCGTGCCGGCATTCGCCACCACAAGGTCGAGCGGCGCGGCCAGCGCGGCGGCGGCGGCCTGTACCGATGCCTCGCTGCGCGCCTCCAGCCCGATGATCGTCAGCGCGTCGCCATGCGCGGCGGCAAGCTCATCCAGCGCGGCGGCCTTGTCCGGGGTGCGGCAGGCGGCGCTCACCACATCGCCGCGGGCCAGCGCCCGGCGGGTCATTTCCAGCCCGATGCCGCGATTGGCGCCGGTGATCAGAATGCGTTGGGTCATGATGATTCTACGCCTTCGCGTCGGGTGTGATGATGCCGGGGTGATGATCGCCGGGGGTGATGATCGCCGGGTCGAAGGGCGTGCGGGTGAAGATCTCGCGAAGCATCGGCTCGAAATGGCTCAGCGGGCGGGTCGGATAGTCCGGGTCGAAGGCCATCTGGTCCCAGTCGCGGCAGAATTGCTCGCAGCTGTC
>JAAZUU010000160.1 GCA_018624035.1 Rhodobiaceae bacterium
ATGCTGTCCTCCTCGCCGCACTCCGCACAACCGCTCTGCGGTCGCGCCTCATAGCCGCAATGATGGCATTTCAGCCGTCCGGCAAGGCGATGCATGACCATCCAGCTGTCACAGTTCGGGCAGGTCACCTTGTGGCCGCAGGCACCACACAGCGTCAACGGCGCATAGCCGCGGCGGTTCAGGAACAGCAGCGACTGCTCGCCGGCCTCGAGCCGCCCGCCGATCGCCTCGACAAGCGGCGGCGCCAGCCAGCGGCCGCGCTCCGGCGGCGTACGCCGCAGATCGACCGCAGCGATCTCGGGAAGGCTGGCCTCGCCAACGCGCTGCGGCAGGCTGATATGGCGATAGCGCGGCGGGTCGCCGACTTTGCCGGCATTGACCCAGCTTTCCAGAGAAGGCGTCGCGGTGGCGAGAATGGCCGGACAATTCTGCAGGCGCGCGCGCAATATCGCCATATCGCGCGCATGATAGGTGACCTGGTCCTCCTGCTTGTAGGCATGTTCATGCTCTTCATCGACAACGATCAGCCCGAGATCGGAAAAAGGCAGGAACAGCGCCGAGCGCGCGCCGACAACCACCGACGCCTCACCAAGCGCGATATGCCGCCAGGCCCGGCGCTTGCGCCCTGCGGCGACGTCCGAATGCCATTCCGTCGGCGGCACACCGAACCGGTCCCGAAACCGTTGCTTCCAGGCCGCCGACAAGGCGATTTCCGGTAGCAGGATCAATGCCTGCCGTCCGGCCGCCACGACCTTCTCGACAGCGTCGAAATAGACCTCGGTCTTGCCCGAGCCGGTCACCCCGTCCAGAAGCATCGGCGTGAATCCGGCCCCGAGATTGCCGGTGATGTCCCGCATCGCGGCAAACTGATCGGGGGTCGGCAGCGGGCCGGCAACAGGCAGCGGGCGGGGTGGCGGCGTGCTGTCACTGACAAGCAGCGTTTCCAGCGATCCGGCCTTCGCCATCGCCGTGACGACACCGGCGCTGACACCGGCCTCGCGCTGCAGATCGGCCGTGGACAGCGCGCCGGCGACCTCCAGCACCTCGACAACGCGCCGGCGCGCGGCGGTCAGATTTTCATCCGCGGGCGGCGGGTCAGGGCGGCGATATATCTTGCGCTGCGGCGGTGGTTGCAGGGCCTGCGGCTGGCTCAGCGCCATTTTCACCACCCCGCCGATCGGTGCCATCGTCCAGCTGGCAACGCGTTCAAGGAAATCGACAAAGGCTGGCGGCAGCGGCGGCAGCGGCGCGACGCCGGTCACCGGTTTCAGCGTTGTCGCCGGGATCGTGCCGTCACCCGGACCAAGGACGATGCCATGCAACTGGCGCGGACCAAAGGGAACGCTGACGATGCTGCCGCGTGGCAGTGGTCCCAGACCATTCCGGTTATAATCGAAGCTGCGGTCAAGCGGCACCGCGACGGCGACCCGGACGGTTTTCTGGCTGCTGCCGGTTTCCGCTGTCGAGGTCATCTCCCGAACCGCTCCCCATGTTACTGGACAGGTGGATTTGCCACCTGTCATGCGATACACTCCGCGCGTCGGCACGGCCGACATCAACCTACACCGGAGAGCGGATTTCTTGACATGAAAATTTTCCTCGACAGCGCTGACATCGGCGAGATCGAAGCCCATATCGCAAGCGGCTTTGTCGACGGCGTCACCACCAACCCGTCGCTGATCGCCAAATCGGGACGCAATATTCTGGAAACCATCGCCCAGATCTGCGAAATGGTTGACGGCCCGGTCAGCGCCGAGGTCGCCGCGACCGATTTTGAGACGATGCTGAAAGAAGGAAAGAAGCTTGCCGCTCTGGCGCCGAATGTCACCGTCAAGGTGCCCTTGACCGAGGCCGGACTTCGGACCTGCCGCGTGCTTCGCGAGGCCGGGACGCAGGTCAATGTCACACTGTGTTTCACCGCCGGGCAGGCACTGCTGGCGGCCAAGGCCGGTGCCACCTTCATCTCGCCCTTTGTCGGCAGGCTCGACGATATCGGACATGACGGCATGGGGCTGATCGAGGAGATCTGCACCATCTATGACCAGTATGACATGACGACCGAGGTTCTTGTCGCCTCGGTGCGCAGCACGCAGCATGTCGTCGATGCGGCCATGCTTGGCGCCGATGTCGTCACCCTGCCGCCGAAAATCCTGACGGCGCTCTACAAGCATCCGCTGACCGACAAGGGTCTGGCCGCCTTCATCTCGGACTGGGAAGGCACCGGGCAGTCGATCCTCTAGCGGTGGCGGCGGCGCGGCAACAGACAGAGGCGCATCGGCAGGCCTGGCTTGCCTGGCTGCATACCGAGCGGCGCTATGGCGAAAATACGCTTGCCGCCTATGCCGCCGACCTCGACGATTATCTTCGTCATGCCGGCGCCGACGCCGCGCCCGACAGGCGCTGTTTTCGGGGCTGGCTTGCCGATATGGCGTCCCGCGATCTGGCGCGAAGCACGATGGCCCGCCGGGTCTCGGCATTGCGCGGCTTCTACCGCTTTTGCGGGCGCACCGGCAGGATGACGGTCAATGATCTGAGCTGGCTTCGCGCCCCGCGGCCGGCAAAATCGGTCCCAAAACCTGTATCCGAAACCGACGCAAGGGCGCTTCTGGCGGCGATCTTCCGGCGCCGCGGGGAGGACTGGACGAAACAGCGGGATTTCGCGCTGCTGATGCTTTTGTATGGCGGCGGGTTGCGTATTTCCGAAGCGCTTGACCTGACCCGTGGCGCGGCACCGCTTGGCGAATGGCTGCGGATCAACGGCAAGGGGGGCAAGGTTCGCGACGTTCCGGTGCTTCCCGCCATCGCAGAGGCGGTGAATACCTATCTTGATAACTGTCCCTTCGACGGGGGGCCGTCAGGCCCGCTGTTTGTCAGCGCCCGTGGCAACGGCTTCGGCGCACGCGCCGCGCAGCGACTTGTCGAGGCGTTGCGTCTGGAATTGAACCTGCCGGCGCATGTGACTCCGCACGCACTTCGCCATGCCTTCGCCACACATCTTCTTGGCAATGGCGCCGATCTGCGGGCGATCCAGGAACTTCTTGGCCATGCCAGCCTGTCGACAACACAGCGCTACACCAATGTCGACGAGGCGCATCTGGTGCGCATGCATCGCGAAACCCATCCCCGCGCCTCGTGACGCGGGAACGCGGTCCCGGCGCCAAGCCGGTGCTTACATGTGAATGGCGCGGCCATCGACCGCCAGCGCGGCTTCCTTGACCGCCTCGTTCAGCGTCGGATGGCCGTGACAGGTGCGGGCGATATCCTCTGACGAGGCGCCAAAGGCCATCGCGGTGGCGCATTCATGGATGATCGTGCCGGCCTCATGGCCGATGATGTGGACACCGAGGACGCGGTCGGTCTCGGCATCGGCGAGTATCTTCACGAACCCGTCAGCATGACCCTGCGCCCGCGCGCGGCTGTTTGCCGAGAACGGGAAGCTTCCCTTTTTATAGGCTATCCCGGCCTCTTTCAGCGCCTCCTCGCTCTTGCCAAGCGTGGCCACCTCGGGCGCGGTATAGACGATGCCGGGCACCAGCTCGTAATCGACGTGACCGGCCTTGCCGGCCATCATCTCCACGGCGGCAACGCCATCCTCCTCAGCTTTGTGGGCCAGCATAGGCCCGTCAATCACATCGCCGATGGCATAGATATCCTCGACCGACGTCTCAAAGCGCGAATCAACCCTGATGCGGCCACGCTCGGTCATCGCCACGCCAGCCTCCTCAAGGCCAAGACCATCGGTCGCCGGGTGCCGCCCGACGGCGACAAGCGCCACGTCGGCCTTGATGGTTTCCTCATCACCGCCATCCGCCGGCGCGACGTTCAGCGCCACGCCGCTCTTGCCGGCCTTTGCCGCCTTCACCGCCGTCTTCAAACGGAATTTCAGCCCCTGCTTCCTGGCGATGGCCATGAATTTCTTGGCGATCTCATCATCCATGCCAGGCAGGATCCGCGGCAGGAATTCGATCACCTCCACCTCGGCGCCAAGCCGCGCCCAGACGGTGCCAAGCTCAAGCCCGATATAACCGGCACCGATCACGATCAGCTTCTTCGGCACCTTCGGCAGCGCCAGCGCGCCAGTCGAGCTGACGATGCGCGTCTCGTCGATCTCGATCCCCGGCAGGCTGGAGGCATGGCTTCCCGAGGCGATCAGGATCTTCTCGGCCGCATAGCTCCCCTTGTCCTTGCCGTCGGTCAGCGTGACCGTGCCGGGTCCGTCGATGCGGGCATGTCCCTGTAGCCGTGTGACCTTGTTCTTCTTGAACAGGAAATCGATGCCGCCTGTCAGGCTGCCGACAATCTCGTCCTTGCCCTGCATCATCTTCGCAAGATCGAGATTCACGCTGCCAACGGAGATACCCAGAGCGGCCAGCCCGCCATCCGCCGCCTCGGCGTAATGTTCAGAGGCGTTCAGCAGCGCCTTTGACGGGATACAGCCGACATTCAGGCAGGTGCCACCAAGGCTTTCGCGCCGGTCAACACAGGCCACCTTCATGCCGAGCTGCGCGGCGCGGATCGCCGCCACATAGCCGCCCGGGCCGGCGCCGATGACAATCAGGTCGAATGCGGTCTCGCTCATCTGGGTCTCCAGCTTGCTTTCATTGTCATGCCATCATGGGTCATGCCACTGGCATGGGTCATGCCGCCATCATGGCCTGAACGTGTCAGACCCCGAGGACGAGGCGGCGCGGATCCTCGACAAGTTCCTTGATGCGGGCCAGGAAGGACACCGCCTCGCGGCCATC
>JAAZUU010000008.1 GCA_018624035.1 Rhodobiaceae bacterium
GTGTCGGTCTTCGGCAATTTCATTTTCTCTGATGTCCCCGAAAATGGCGTGTCGGTGGTGGTGACGGCGGCCGAGGATCATGACCTCGCCATGGGTCTCGCAGATGAAATCGCGCAAATGGCCTGGCGACGGCGGCATGATTTCAGACGTGAGCTGACGTCGGTATCGGAGGCGGTGGAGATGGCTCTGGACCATGACAGGAAGCCGCTGATCTTTTCCGAGGCGGGGGACAATCCCGGCGGTGGCGGGTCCGGCCGAACCACGCAGCTGCTGGCTGAACTGATCAAGGCAGAGGCGCAGAATGTTTTTTATGGGTCCTTCTTTGATCCCGACCTGGCGGCGGACGCGCATCGCGCCGGCGTCGGTGGCAGGCTTGTTGCGAAATTCAATCGCCACCGGGGGGCAGCGGACTGGGAGATGTGGGACACGCCGCTGGAGGTTGAGGCGGAGATCATCGGATTGATCGACGGCGATGTCGTTGGCAGGCGGGGCATGCTGCAGGGCCGCCGGATGCATCTCGGCAAATCCGCGCTGTTGCGGATCGGCGGTATTGACGTCGTGATCATTTCGGACCGCGCGCAGACAGCGGACCCGGTATTCTTTGAGATGTTCGGTCTGAACGTGGCAGAGGCCCAGACCGTGATCGTCAAGTCCAGGGGGCATTTCAGGGCGGGCTTCAATATATGGTTTTCGCGTGAACAGACTTTCGAGATCGATACCGCCGGATTGACATCGCCTGTTTTGAGCCGGTGGAACTTCACCCGCATAAACCGGCCCAGCTACCCGTTGGACGAGGACACGGAATGGGCGTGCCAGACGTCGTCGCCCGAGGGCTGAATCGCCGGAAACCCCCGGTTGAATGCCATCGCCGCGACAGGAAGCTGTGCGGATGAACCTCTCCGCCTTTTCATGGTTTCATGGTGTCACAGGGACGGTCCGGTGGATGCGGCAAGATGGGGTGTTCGACCTCGCTATGGTAATTTCGCCGAGCCTGTTGTTTGATCATGGCGAACCGAAACCTGTCCTTTCAGGAGTGTCCAAATGGCAAAGTGTATGATTTCCGCACCACAACCGGAAGCCGTTGAGGCCGGCCTGGAGACATTCAAGCGCGGCGGCAATGTGATGGATGCCGCAATAACCGCGGCCATGGTGCAGACGGTTGTCGACCCACAGATGTGCGGCATTGCCGGGTTCGGATCAATGCAGATCATCAGGCCCGGCGCGGGCGAAAGCAGCTTCATTGACTTTCATGGCAGCGCTCCCTTGGCCACAACCCCCGATATGTGGGAGCACTTGATCGAGCGCGAATGTGATGACGGGTTCGGCTTTGTCCTGAAGGGGCGGGTGAACGAATTCGGCTACACCTCGATGACATCGCCAATGACATTGCGCGCGATGGACCTGGCGTTGTCAAAATATGGCTCGATGTCGCTTGGTGATGTGATGAAGCCAGCCATTGAATATTGCTTTGACGGGTTTGCCGTGCGGCCCAAGGTCCATGCCTTCTGGATGCAGCCGGCGCAGGCCGGCCGGATGGAACGCATCGCGGTGGTCAACAAGCTGCCGGCTTCGCGGAAGATCTATCTTGATTCGCAGGGTGAGCTGCTGAAGATTGGCGATTGCTTGAAAAACCCTGACATGGGGCGCACCTATCAGCAGATTGCCGACGAAGGGGTGGAGGCGTTTTACAGCGGTTCCATCGCCGACGCCATCGAGGCCGATATGCGTGCGCATGGCGGGCTTCTGACCAAACAGGATCTCGCCAACTGCGCGGCCGTGCCAAATCCGCCTCTGGTTGGCCATTACCGCGGTTTGGAGGTGGCGACCAACCAGCTTCCCGGCGGGGGCCTGATGATCCTGCTGATGCTCAACATTCTCGAATGTTTTGATCTTGTCGGTATGGGGCATAACTCGGCTGCCTATATCGCGACGGTCGCCGAGGCGATGAAGCTGGCCACCATCGACAAGGACCTCAGCATGGGCGACCCGAACTTTGTCGACGTGCCTGTCGAGCGGTTGTTGTCAAAATCTTACGCAAAGTCGCTGGCTGACCGCATCCGGGCCGGTGAAAAGGCGCATGTCAGGCGGTTGAATACAGGCGCCCCGGAAAGCAAGGATACAACGCATCTTGTCGTTGCCGACAGTGACGGCAATGTTGTCAATCTGACGCATTCGCTTGGCTCCAGCTCCGGTGTGATCACTGATGGCCTTGGGTTCATGTACAATAACTGCATGATGGTTTTTGACCCGCGCCCGGGTCATGTCGGCTCGCTGGCGCCCGGCAAGGCCCGTTTCACCGCCATGTGCCCGACGGTGTTTTCAAGGGACGGGGCGCCAATGCTGGCGGTCGGCGCGCCGGGTGGCACCACCATCACGATGGGCGTGCTTCAGGCAATCCTGAATGTGGTCGATTTCGGCATGACGGCACATGAGGCGGTGTCCGCGCCACGTTTCTGTGCCACGTCGGACGTCATTGAACTGACCAACCGCATCTTCCGGTCAGTGGAGACCGAACTGAATGCGGCAGGTTACGAGACCGCCCGGTATGCCGCCAGCTATGTCACGCCAATCGTGCATGCGGTGCGGATCATTGACGGGAAACTTGATGGCGGTGCCGACCCGGCCGGGGACGGTATGGCGGCATCCTGCTGATGGTCTCTGTCAGAGGCCGCTGCTTGTCGGCTGGTTCGCAAGTTTCAGGATCGTGCGCGCGATGAAACGCGCCCGTTCGGCGAGACTGTCGATCTCCATCCATTCATCGGGGCGGTGATAATTGCCGCCGACCGGTCCGACGCCACAGATTACCGGTGTGCCGGCGGCGGCGATGAAGCCGCTGTCGGCGCAACCGCCCGAATGATCCCCCGCAACCTCCACGCCATCCTGCGCGGCAATCTGCCGGTAGATGTCAAACAGCTCGGCCGACCGTTCCGACGGGTTGAGCGGGTAGAATTCACCCTTGATCTGCAGGGATGATGACGTGCCGTCGACTGTTGTTGTCTCGCAGATGGCACTGACCCTCGACAGGATATGCTCACGATCAGGGTGGTCCCGGTAGCGGATATCGATTGCACAATTCGCATCGGCGGCAACGGTATTCACCGATTGTCCACCCCCGACCAGCCCGACATTGATTGTGATGCCCCGTTCAAGATCGGTCAGCGCGTGGAGCGCCTGGACCTTTCGCGCCAGCTCCTCGATGGCGCTTCGCCCGTCCTCGAAGAATCCTCCGGAATGCGCCGCAACACCGGTTATGTCGCATCGGCAGAAGATTCCCCCTTTGCGTTGGGTGACGATATTGCCATTGGGTCGGCTTGGTTCACTGTTGAAGGCGAGACGCGCCTTTTCCGCCTCGGCGGTGATCACATCCTTTGATGCGGGCGATCCGATTTCCTCATCACCGGTAAACAATCCGACAAGCGGGTTCGGATGACCGCCAAATTTGTGGAAGGCGGCGAGGATGAAGGCGTTGATTACAAGGCCGGGCTTCATATCCGCAACGCCCGGCCCAAAGGCCTTGCCATCGGCAGTCGAGAAAGGGCGTTTTTCCACCTCGCCTGTCTGGAACACCGTGTCACGATGGCCGCAAAGAAGAATTGGCTGATTGCCGTCCCCGCCGGACACCACGGCCCGAATGGCGTCTCCATATACCTCAAGCGGGATGGTTTCATGCGGGATTTCATGTTGATCAAGGAATGACACAAGCCGTGCCCCGACGCGGTCCACGCCGGCCTTGTCAAAACTGTTGCTGTCGATATCGACAAGATCCTTCAGCAGCGCCAGCATGTTGTCCTGTTGCTGGTTCAGCCATTCGATAATCGGTTCACTCATCCGTTCACCCTCTGTCACCGGGAAGTGTTTCTCTTGCCGTCACCTTCCGTTCGGACATTTCACGCCGAATGACATAGAAAGACGAGCCAAAAATTATGCTGGCGCCCACCCATGTCCAGATATCCGACAATTCACCAAACAATATCCATCCGAACAGCATGGCAAATGGTAGGCGGGCATAATCGACACCCGCCACGAAGGAAGCATCCGCCAGCTTGTAGGCCCTGGTCAATGTGACATGTCCGATCACGGCCACCGGGCCGGTTACAGCCAGAATCAGCCAGACCTTCATTTCCGGCCATTCCCAGACATAGAGCGCCGGCAAAAGTGCCAGAGGCACCATGATCAGATGCGAGATGAAGACGATGACAAGCGGGTCATCCTTGCGCGTCAGATGTTTCACGACGAGCATCGAACAGCCCATCGCCAGAGCCGAGCCGATGGCGACGATGTGGCCAAGGCTGACCTCGGTAATTCCGGGCCTGAGAATAATGAACGCGCCGATGAACCCGATCATGATCGCAAGCCACCGCCGCAGCCGAACGGTTTCTCCAAGAAACAGGGCGGCCCCCATCGTGGTGAAGAGCGGTGCAAGGAAGCTGAGCGCTGTCTGCTCACCGATGGGAATGAGCGTGACAGCAAAAAACCATGCCCACATCGCGATGATGCCGACAACGGCCCGAAAGACATAGGTCTTGAATTGCGTGGTCGCGATGGTGCCGATGCCGCTGCGCAATACCAGGACCAGCAGGATCAGAAAGGCAAACAACACACGGCAGAAAACAGTTTGAAACGAATTTACGTCGTATTGTCCCAGCAATCTGCCAAGCGCGGCGAGAAGCGACAGGGCAACGCAGGACACAAGCATCCAGAAGGCAGACTGCAATGTCTTGTCTGCGTTTTTTAAAAAATGTGCCGAAAAATCCAATGGTTACCTTATCAACTGGTCGTTCGCGCCTGCCGCGAATGCAGCGAGGTGGCGGCTGTCGAAATGACAACAATTCAAATTCCACAAAGCATGCCGGCCATCACCGCCGGGCGCAACAAATCAATCAAGGGCATCGCAGGGCCTTGGCAAGTCCCGATGCCTGTGCTTACGATGAAAGCCTGGCACGACAATGTTGAGTTGCAGGAGGATTCAATATGAAAAGACAGTTTTTATTGACCATCACCAGCATGGCGCTGGCCGCCGGGATCTCCGGTGTCGCGCATGCAGGAAAATCGGACGACACGCTCAATGTCGCGATTGATAGAGAGCTTGAGTCGGTCGACAATTATTACAATACGGCCCGTGAAGGCATCGTGATTTCACGGATGGTGTGGGACGCGCTTCTCTATCGCGACCCGGCCACCAACGAATATCTGCCGAACCTGGCCACCTCATACAAATGGGTTGATTCCACAACCCTCGAGTTTGATCTGCGCAAGGGCGTGACATTCCACAATGGCGAGAAATTCGACGCTGATGATGTCGTCTACACCCTTGACTATGTCTCGGATCCGAATAACGGCGCCAAGCCGGCAAGAAATGTGAACTGGTGGGCTTCAACCGAGAAGCTTGGTGATTACAAGGTCAGGTTGAACCTCAAGAAAGAATTTCCGGCCGCGCTGGAATTTCTTTCCGGTCCGATTGTGATGTATCCGAATGAATATTACGCGGAGGTTGGCCCGGAAGGGATGGCCCTCAAGCCTGTTGGCACGGGTCCATATGCCGTAACGAGCGTCGAGCCCGGCAAGCGCTACAAGTTCAAGAAATATGACGGCTACCATTCCTCCAGCCCGAAGGGGCAGGCCAATATCGGCAATGTTGTCATCCGCACCATCGCGGAAAGCAACACCCAGCTTGCCGAACTGTTTTCCGGCGGCATTGACTGGATCTGGAAGGTGAAGCCGGATCAGGCCGAGCGCATAGAGGCGCAAGGCCAGTTCACCGTCAAGAATTCATCGACCATGCGAATTGGCTATCTGAATTTTGACGCCATGGGCCGACACAGCAAGAATCCGATGAACGATGTTCGGGTGCGGCGCGCCATCGCCCACGCCATTGACCGTGAGGGCATTGTGAATGCGCTCGTCAAGGGCGAGTCCATGGTGGTGCATTCGCTGTGCTTCCCGTCACAGTTCGGCTGCACGCAGGACGTGCCGAAATATGACTACAACCCGGAGAAGGCCAAGCAGCTCCTGGCCGAGGCCGGCTATGTGGATGGTTTTGAAATTCCGTTCCTTGCCTATCGCAACCGGGATTATGCCGAGGCGATGATCAACAATCTGAACGCAGTGGGTATCAAGACGAACTTTGAATATCTGAAATATGCCGCGTTCAGGGACAAGGTGCAGGATGGTGGATCACCGTTCAATTTCGGCACCTGGGGGTCATATTCGATCAATGACGTCTCTGCCATCACAAGCCACTTCCAGTCTGGCGGCAAGGATGATTATTCGAAGGATGCCGAGGTCATCAAGCAGCTTGGCATCGGCGATTCCTCGGTTGATCCGACCGTCCGACAGGACGCCTATAAAGCGGCGCTCTCGCGTATTTCGGGCGAGGTGTTCATGTTCCCACTGTGGTCATACAACACCTGGTATGCGTTTTCGAAAGAGGTGGATTTCAACCCGACACCGGATGAGATCCCGCGCTTCTTCACAGCCAAGTGGCTGTAGACCAATACGCCATCTGCGCGCCGAAAGGCGCGCAGATACCTTTGTCAGTGGCAATTTGATGCGTTAAGCGATGATTTACTACACGATAAAGCGTCTGGGTCTTGCATTGCTGGTGGCACTCACGGTGTCATTCATCAGTTTCGGATTGCTGTATCTTTCAAGCGATCCGGCCATCGCGATGGCGGGCGAGACAGCCTCGGACGCGGATATCGAGGCGATCAGAAAGCTGTATGGTTTTGACCGGCCCATCCTTGTTCAGTATTTCGACTGGCTGCAACGCGCCATGGGCGGCGATCTTGGCAAGAGCTATTACTTCCGCACGGATGTAAGCTCCCTGATCGGCGAGAGATTGCCGACGACAATGACGCTTGGCGTGTGTGCCATCACTTTTGCGATTGTCCTGTCGGTTCCGCTTGGCGTGGCTGCCGCGATCCGCCCGAACAGTCTGGTCGACCGGGTGGCCCTGTTCCTGTCTGTGATGGGCCAGGCGCTGCCAAGCTTCTGGTTTGCCCTGATGCTGATTGTGTTCCTGTCGGTGAATTTGCGGCTCCTGCCAACATCCGGTTCGGACACCTGGCTGCATTTTGTCATGCCAACCGTCGTTCTGGGATATTATGCGGCGCCGGCCATCATGAGGCTTACACGTACCGGCATGCTCGAGGTTCTGAGCACGGATTACATAAGGACGGCCCGTGCCAAGGGGCTTCGGCCCTGGGTAGTGCTGTTCAAGCATGCCTTGCGCAATGCGATCATTCCCGTTGTCAGCCTTGCCGCCGTGCAGTTCGGCTTCATGCTGGGGGGATCCATCGTTGTTGAGACCATCTTTGCCCTTCATGGGGCCGGGTTCCTGGCATGGGAGTCGATCACCCGTAATGATCTGCCGACGGTGCAGGGGCTGATACTGGTGTTCTCGCTCTTTTATATCGTTCTCACCTTTTTTGCTGATCTTTTGAATGCATGGCTTGATCCGCGCATCAGGATAAATTGATGGCTTCTTCAGACAGTCAACCCAACGACGCCACCTCCGTCTACGGCCTGATGAAAAAGCGGGTGCGGGGTCATCAGGGCATGATCATCGGTTCGCTGATCGTCCTGTCGGTCCTGCTGATCGCGCTTCTTGCTCCATTGATTGCGCCACATGATCCCTATCAACAGGATCTGCTGAAACGGTTGATCCCGCCGGTATGGGACAGCCGAGGAAGCTGGGAACATATTCTTGGCACGGATCATCTTGGACGGGATTACCTGTCACGTCTGATCTACGGCGCCAGGATTTCCCTGCTGATAGGTATTGGCGCGGCGCTGATATCCGGCATTATCGGGACGATCATGGGCGTCATGGCAGGCTATTTCGGTGGCCGTGTGGACATGATCGTGACCTTCATGATCACGGTAAGGCTTTCCATGCCGGTGGTGCTTGTCGCGCTGGCGGTTGTGGCGATTGTCGGTGGCTCGCTGCAGGTTGTGATCACCGTGCTTGGTCTTTTGTTGTGGGATCGCTTTGCCGTTGTCATGCGATCCTCCACATTGCAGATCCGGTCCATGGACTATGTTGCCGCGGCGCGGGCGGTAGGCTGTTCGACATCGCGTGTTCTTGTGACCGAGGTCATGCCGAATGTCGTCAACAATCTGATCGTCATTGCGACGATTGAAATCGCCCATGCGATCATTCTGGAAGCAGCCCTGTCTTTCCTTGGGCTTGGTGTCCAGCCGCCATTGCCGTCCTGGGGGCTTATGGTCTCGGAGGGAAAGGACATGATGCTTTTTGAGGCCTGGCTGATCACCATCCCGGGCGTTGCGCTGTTCCTGCTGGTTCTGGCGATCAATCTGATGGGCGACGGGGTTCGAGATATTACCGCGCCGGAAAACCGGAACTAGGAGGCCGAGATGGGTAATCGTGTTTTGAGCGTCCGGAACCTTTCCGTTGATATCCCGCTGGCCGATGGCGTCCTGCATGCAGTTGATGACGTGAACCTGCATGTTGATCGCGGCGAGACGCTGTGCATTGTCGGCGAGTCCGGCTGCGGAAAGTCACTTACCTCGCTTGCCCTGATGGACCTTCTTCCCAAGAAGGCCATTCGCACAATTGGAAGGCTGGACCTGAACGAGGCCAGCATTCTGGATTATTCCGAAAGGCAGATGTCGGATGTCCGGGGCAATCGGATGGGGATGATTTTCCAGGAGCCCATGACGAGCCTGAACCCGGCATTCACCATTGGCAACCAGATGGTGGAAACGCTGCGCCGGCATCGCGACATATCCAAATCGGACGCAAGGGATCTTGCCAAGCAGATGTTGGAAAAGGTGGGGATTACTGCCGCTGAGCAGCGCCTTACCCAGTATCCGCATCAGCTGTCAGGCGGGCTTCGCCAGCGTGTGATGATTGCAATGACATTGTTGTGCGAACCGGAATTGATTATCGCGGACGAGCCGACCACAGCGCTTGATGTCACGATCCAGGCACAGATCCTGCTGCTGCTGCGAGAGTTGCAGCACGAGTATGACATGGGGCTGATTCTGATTACCCATGACCTTGGCGTGGTCGCCCGTATCGCGACACGGGTTGCGGTGATGTATGCCGGCCAGATTGTTGAGCAGGGCACGGTGGAACAGATTTTTGAAAATCCCATGCATCCGTATACGCGCGGCCTCATGCGGTGTATTCCGGTACCGGGGAAAACCCGGCCTGGCGAGCCGCTCGGATCGATTCCGGGGATGGTGCCGTCACTGATTGGCAGCTTTACCGGCTGCCGGTTCGCGGACAGATGCGACCTGGTGAAAGAGGCCTGCCGCAAGAGCGACGTTGCGCTTCGTGATGTTGCCGGCAAGACGCAGGCCTATCGCTGTGTGATTGACCCGCAGGCGATGACAAAGGTGGCATGATGGCTGAGGTGATGATCAACGCCAGCGCTGTGACCCGCGACTTTTCCATTTCGCGTGGCATGTTCCGCGGCAAGCAGCGCCTTCAGGCGGTAAACGGGGTGGACCTGACCGTCACCCGCGGCGAGGTACTGGCACTGGTTGGGGAATCCGGCTGTGGCAAGACAACGCTGGCGAAAATTCTGCTTGGCCTGTTGCCGCAGACAAGCGGTTCCATATCGCTGTGCGGCACGCCGATCGGCAGCGTGCCGCGTCTCGATCTGTCCAGAATGATCCAACCCATTTTTCAGGACCCTTACTCGTCACTGAACCCGCGCAAGAGCATTGGCAGCATTATCGGTCTTCCAATGCGGGTGCAGGGCATCGAGGACCAGCAGACGATCCTTCGGCGGGTCGAGGAAACGATGGAGCTTGTGGGTCTGCCACCGCGCCTGCTGAACGCCTATCCAAACCAGCTTTCAGGTGGCCAGCGCCAGCGTGTCGCCATCGCCCGCGCCCTGGTCAACAGACCCCAGATAGTTGTATGTGATGAGCCGACATCGGCGCTTGACGTCTCGGTGCAGTCGCAAATCCTGAATTTGCTGAATGACCTGCGGACAGAGCTTAACCTCACCTACATCATCATCAGCCACAATCTGGCGGTTGTCGAACATATCGCCAGCCGCGTTGCGGTGATGTATCTGGGCCGTATTGTCGAACAGGCCGAGACCACCGCCATGTTTCGCAATCCACAACATCCCTATACGCGGGCGTTGCTTGATTCGGTGCTGACACCCGACCCGCGTCTTGGTGTGCCCAATACCCAGTTGGGTGCCAGCTACCCCAATCCGATTGACCCGCCGAGCGGCTGTGCCTTCCATCCACGGTGCGCCAACGCGATGCCGCATTGTGCGCAAACTGCGCCGGGCGGCACGGCCCATAATGATGCCTATGTTGAATGCCATCTCTACAGTGACGCGGGTGTGGCGAAGGCCGGGTGATCAGGCTGATTGATCAGGCTGAATGATCAGGCCCTCAACCCGGCGAGATCGGGGATCGGCCGCCTCGTCGCATCATGGCCGGCAAGAACGGATTCCAGCGCCCTGGCGACTTCCACCACCAACCGGTCATTGCCGGGCGCGCTCATAACCTGAATGCCAAACGGCATGCCGGCGTGATCCAGTCCACAAGGAATGGCCACACTGCAGGCAAGCGCCATCGTCGGCAGATAGGTTATGCCAAGCCAGCGCATATAGGTCTCCATCGGCGTGCCGTCAATTTCGCTGATGGACCATTGATCATGCGGAAACGGTGTCGACGAGGCTGCCGGGCAGATTACCACATCGATATCTTCGAACAGATCAAGCCAGGCGCGTGCGATTCGTGATTGCTGAAGATGCGCCTTGGCCACATCGCCAAGGCTGTAGGCAAGCCCGCGGTCGACATTGTCAACAACATTCGGGCTCAGGCGATCCCGATGATCACGGACCCGGTCGCCGTGGGCGGCAACAAAATTGACACCGCGCAGAACCTCGAAACAATTGTCACCGTCGGTGAAATCAGGGCTTGAATCAATGGCCGTGGCAAAATGATGCCGGAAGATCCCGGCGCGGTTGAGGAAAATGTCGCGGTAGGATTCCGACATGGCCGCGCTGCCAAGATCCGGCGTAATCATCGCCCGGATGCTGCCAAGATCGGCATCTTCCAGCGGGCTGTGTAATTCCGGAACCGGTGACGTGGAAAACGGATCATGCGGATTTGGCCCCGCCTGTGTGCGAAGAAGCAGGCAGGCGTCATCGACGGTGCGCCCCATTGGCCCGAGAACCGAGAAGGGGAGCAGGCCGACGGGCCGGCCTTCAGCGGCAATCACACCGGGGCTTGGGCGTATGCCGACAACACCGCAGAAGCTGGCCGGCGTGCGCAGGCTTCCTCCATAGTCCGATCCGCTGGCAAGCGGCACCATACCGGTGGCCAGCGCCACCGCCGATCCGCCGGATGACCCGCCGCAGGTCCGTGCGGGATCGAACGGATTGCCTGTCGCGCCAAAAACAAGGTTGCGTGTGTTGGCGCCGGCCCCGAATTCCGGTGTATTCGTCTTTCCAAGGATTATGCCGCCAGCTTCACGAATATTGGCGACGACACCCTGATCCTTCGCCGGCACATGCTCGGCATATAATTTCGATCCGGATGTCGTGCGAATGCCGGCAGTCGCCTCAAGGTCCTTGATGCCGATCGGAATCCCGTGCAACAGCCCCAGCTCCCCGCCGTCAAGAACCGCTTTTTCGGCATTGCGCGCTTCCGATCTCGCCCGGTCATAGCTCTTTGTCACCATGGCATTCAACGCGCCGTCGACACTCTCGATCCGATCAATGCAGGAATCGACAAGTTCAACCGGCGAGATGTCCTTGCGGCCAATCATCCGGCGCAATTCACTGGCAGTCAGATCACATAAATCCGGCATGTTTTTCTCTTCCCTTTTCAACCTTCACATCAACTTCAGGCAGCTGGCGTTTCGCCGGCACCAAGATCCCACCACAGGCCCGTCATCAACCGCAAGGCGGTCCTTGTCGTGCCTTCGAGAATATGCTCGTTCGGGGCATGCTGCGAACATCCGGCATAGGAATGTGGCACCCATATTGTCGGCAACCCCAGCACATCTGCAAACACGTCGTTCGGCAGGGAGCCGCCAAGGTTCGGAATCACGGCAATGTCGTCGCCATGTGTTTCGGCAAGCGATGCGACAACCCATTTCGCCCATGGATGGTCCGGGTCAAGTCGTGTCGCATACATGGGGTCGCGCTCGGCCTCAATCTCGATGGCGTTGAAGCCGTGTTTGTCGAGATGCGTTCTCAGCATTGGCATCAATTGATCAGGGTCGGTGCCAACAACATAGCGAAGATGCCCGAAAACGATGGCCGATGGCGGAATCGCATTGGCCGGCGATTGCGGATTGCCGGTTTCAAAGGCGCGGATTTCAAAGGTATTGCTGGCGAAGACCCGCTCGGCCGGGGTCATGTCAGGCTCACCCCAGTTCGGGTTGATGGTCGGCGCATTCTCGCCGCCGCCAACATCAAGCCTTGCGAGAGCAGCCCGTACCGAACCCGACATCTCGGTGCTGCGCCAGCCTTCGACCAGTATCTTGCCGTTCGGGTCAACCATGCTGGCAATGGCGTGCGCCATCACGATTCCCGGATTGGTCAGCAGCCCACCCCAGTTTCCGGAATGGTGGCCGCCATCATGCACGTCAAGTTTCATCGTGAAGTTAAAGACGCCGCGCGAGCCCATGAACATGGTGGGCGTGTCCGGGTGGATGCGCGGCCCGTCCGATGCGATGAAAACATCGGCGTCAAAGAGATGTTTGTTCGCCGCACAGAATTCCTTGAGCCCGGGGGACCCGCGCTCCTCGCCCATCTCGATCAGGACGATGATGTTGAAGCCCAACGCGCCACGCGTATCGAGGACAGTCTTCAACGCGGCGAGATTGATCGTATGCTGGCCTTTGTTGTCAGCCGTGCCGCGGCCATACCAGCGATGTCCGCTTTTTGTGATGAGCCACGGGTCGATCCCGTCAATCCACTGGCCGTCATACCCGGCCACGACATCACCATGCCCATAGGTCATCACCGTTGGCAGCCCGTCATCTTCCTGTCGCCGCGCCACCAGAATGGGGCCGGCATCGCTGCGCGGGTTCGGATGGATCGTGCAGTCGAACCCCATCGATGACAGAAAGGGTGTCATCTCATCGTCAAGGTAACTCTGCAGGGCGGCTTCACAGCCCGCAAGGTTGCTCTCGGTCCTGACGGCAACCCGCCGTGCCAGATCAGCCTCGAAAGAGCCATTCAAAAAATAGTCATCAATTTGACCGAGTGCCTCGTCACGTCCCATCTGCGCTCTCCTCAACCCGACTTTCACCGTCGGATTCTATTGCGGAATCTGATTGACTGCCATCGAAATGCAGAGAGGATTCGTATTTACCGACGTCAGAGGTCCATATTGCTGACAAGGTGCCGGATTTCACCGCGAACATGGATATGAAGGCATTGGATCCAGGATCACCCGGCTGAATTCAGCCGCCGGCCCTTTGATGCCGGTCAGCATGACAATGAGAGCGGTCACCACATCCACCAAACGCGTCATGGCTGTCAGGTGCCTTCCGCCAGCCCCAGAATCTCCCGTGCTTTCATTTCAACGGGAAGGTCGATCATGCGCCCTTCATATGACGATGTGCCGCGCCCCTCTGTCTCAAGGGCCTGCAACACGCCCCGCGCCCAGACCACATCCTCGGGTGATGGCAGGAAGGCGCCTCGTGCTGGTGCAATCTGTGCCGGATGGATCAACAGCTTGCCCCCGAAGCCCAGATTTTTCGCGGCCTTGGCATCGTCAGCGGTTGCGCTCTCGTTCCTGAAGTCAACGGTAATGCTGTCAATCGGTGGCGGCATTCCGGCAAGGCGCGAATGCAGGACGATCTGCGATCGCGCATATGCAAGGGCCTTCTGATCAGTGCCGCTTCCCGAATCCAGCGCGAAATCGAGATGCCCGAAGGCGACCCTGTCGACATTGTCCGCGGCCAGAATCTCGGGAAGTGCGAAAAGGGATTTGACTGTTTCAATCTGGGGAATGAGCATCCGTTTGTTATCAAGGGCGTCATCGACCAGTTTCAGGCAGCCTTGCCCTTCCGCCTTGGGAACCATGACGGTCTGCACGGGCAGATCGCGTATCATCGCCACGTCCAATTCGAAATGCGTTGAACCGCCATCGTTGATCCGGATGATTACCCGCGACCAGTTCAAATCGCCTGCTTTTATGGCGTCGCGGCCAGCCATCTTGTTCTTCGGGGTTACGGCATCCTCAAGGTCGATGATCACCCGATCGGCCCCTGATGACAGGGCTTTGACGAATCTTTCCGGCCGGTCGGCCGGGACAAACAGATATGTGATTGGCTCTGGCATGGCAGTTCTGCCGCCTCAGGTTGATGCCGCTGCGGGATCGCCGAATTCGGCACGTATCGCATCGGTATGCTGGCCAAGCGACGGCACCGGGCCATATTGCAGATCCTCACCGCGGGTCACAAACCCCGGTGCCATCAGCTCGATCTCGCCACCATCCGATCGCACGGTAATGAACCGGTTCTGCGGATGCGCTGTCAGATCCTGCAGATCTGTCAGGCGCCCGAACGCGACGCCGGCAGCATCCAGACGTTCGATAATGTCCTCGCGCGGCGCGCTGCCAAAGACGCCTGCCACGATCTCTTCCAACGCGTCACGGTTGGCGACCCGGCTGTTGTTGCTGTCAAATCGGGGATCCGTGGCAATGCCGGCATCGCCAAGAACCTCACTGGCAAGCCGGCCCCATTCACGCTCGTTCTGGATCGAGATCAGCACGGCCTTGCTGTCGCCGCACATATAGGCCCCGTAGGGAGCGATGGTGGGATGCCGCAACCCGACCCGTGTCGGCGGCTTGCCGCCATAGCGGGTCTGCAGATATGGGACATTCATCCAGTCGGCCAGGGCGTGATAGAGCGAGACGTCGATGATGCGTCCCCTGCCATTGCGCGTTCTGGCGAAAAGTGCCTGCATGATGGCCTGGAAGGACTGCATTCCGGCAGCGATATCGCAAACCGAAACGCCGACCCGCGCGGCCCCGTGTTCGGTGCCGTTGACAGCACAGAGGCCACTTTCGGCCTGTACCAGCAAATCATAGGCCTTCTGATCGCGGTAGGGTCCATCGCGGCCATATCCGGTGATCGAACAACAGATGAGAGACGGGTGCCTTGTCAGAAGTTCCTCCATACCGAACCCCATACGCTCGACCGCGCCTGGCGCAAGATTCTGGATAAACACGTCGGCACTGGCGATCATCGCGGCCAGGATGGACTTGTCAGCTTCGTCCTTCAGGTTCAGGCAGACGGATTGCTTGCCGCGGTTGAGCCATACGAAATAGGCACTGTCGCCATTCACCAGCGAATCATACCGCCGTGCGAAATCACCTTCGGCGCGCTCGATCTTGATCACGCGCGCCCCGGCATCGGCAAGGCGTGACGACGCATAGGGCGCGGCCACGGCCTGTTCGAGCGCGATGACAGTGATGCCTTCAAGATCATTCAAAGCTGCCTCCCAGTTCCAGGCCGAAAGATACGCTTCCCGCGACAAAACATAAGTTGTTGGCTCTTTTGGCCCGCCGGAGGAATTTACTATAAAACATGCGGGAAGTGGTATCGTGGAGTTTGATACTTTCGATATTTGTATCGATTCCGGCCCCGGTGATGTCCATTATTGCCGCAGCTGGGAAGCAAGCAGCTTTTGATAAAGCCAAGGCAGGGGAAAACACGCGCGGGGCAGGGCACGGCCGAGGAGGGGAACTCTTCCCTGGCCAGTCGCCGAGAGGGGTTATCATGTCATCATTGACGGACGGGATTATCGACATCGCCATGCGTTCGGCGGAGGTCGTGCCGGACCTGCCAGTCACCTTCGCGAAACTTTCGCTTCTTGACTGGATGACCTGTGCCATCGCCGGTGTCGGCGAGCCGCTGGCGATCAGGCTCCGGCAGATGGCGGCCAATGAAGGTGGGCGGCCTCTGGCATCCGTCATCGGCGGGATGCGGGCACCGCCACGCATGGCCGCACTGGTGAATGGCGCGACAAGCCATGCGCTTGATTATGACGATACGCATTTTGCCCATGTCGGACACCTGTCGGTCGGAATCTACCCTGCAGCGCTGGCCATCGCCGAGATGCAGGATGTTTCTGCCGAGGAAATGGTTACAGCATTCCTCCTTGGCGCCGAGGGGGGCATCCGCGTCGGGATGACCCTTGGTCGCGCGCATTACAATCATGGCTTTCACCAGACAGCCACCGCCGGCGCCTTTGGGGCGACACTGGCGGCAGGAAGGTTGCTTGGGCTTGATCAGCGGCAGATGCGTCACGCGCTGGGTCTGTGCGCGACGCGGGCCTCCGGCCTGACCTCGCAGTTCGGCAGTATGGGCAAGCCCTATAATGCCGGCATCGCCGCTGCGAACGGTGTGGAGTGTGCGACGCTTGCCAGCCTTGGTTTCACCTCTGCGGATGACGGCCTGATGGGCCATCAGGGGTTTGTCGGGGCGCATCTTCCCGGCGGGATCGAGGCAGCAAGCCGGTCGCCGGAATGTGCCAGCTACCTGTTCCCGGATAACAAATACAAGCTTCACGCCTGCTGCCACGGACTGCATCCGATGATCGAGGCGCTGCTGTCCGCCAAAGAGGCGTCTGGTCTGATATTCGATGACATCAGTTCCTTCGCGCTGTCGACAAATCCCCGTTGGCTGGCTGTCTGCGATATCAAACGGCCTCGCACCGGGTTGGAGGTGAAATTCAGTTATAACTGGCTGGCCGGGATGACGCTGCGTGGCGACAATACGGGCGATGACCGACTGTTTACCGACAGCCTCGCCGGTGATGCCGCCCTTGCGGGTTTTGCCGAGCGGATCAGCGTCACAGGTGATGACAATCTGACGGATCTCCAGGCGCGGGGCGAGATCAGGCTTACGGATGGTCGCGGCATTCCGGTCTGGTTCGATCTGGCCGATCCGTTCGCTCCCGAGGTGCTGGCTGAGAAGCTGCAACGAAAATCATCAACGATGATCGGTGATACAAGCTCTGTCATCTGGGACCTTCACCCGCGCCTCGGCCAGCTTGGCGCGCGTGATGTCGCCGGCGCGTTGCTGGCAGCCGGCGCGGACGGTCAGGCCGTCAACGGCTAGGTATCGGCGGCTGCCGTCAAGGCGGTGTCACGGCGTCACCGTGCCTGCGGCTACCATTGGGCAACGGCCTGCATGGCCACAGGCCCGCCATCCCGCGCCGTCCACAGCGACATGCCACTATCCCGCTCCGCGGCATGAACGCCAAAAGGCACATCGTCGAATAGAGGAGTTTTGCCGCGAAAGCTGAAGGTTTTCGGCGTCTTGCCCGCCAGATCGGCCGCCATATGCGCCATCATCGTCGCCTGCAACGGCCCGTGGACCACAAGGCCGCCATAACCCTCGATCTCGCGGGAATAGGGGGCGTCATAATGAATCCGGTGACCATTGAAGGTGATCGCCGAATAGCGGAACAGCATTGTCGGTGTCGGTGTGACCGTCAGATTATGCGTGCCGGTCGGTGCCGGGTCCTCCTGTCTTACCGGACCCGAGCCGGTGGCAGGCGGCGGGTCGCGATAGACGATATCCTGGCGCTCGCGCACGCATGTCTGTGATTCGCAGCCATATTCATGAATGACGGTGACAAAGCACAAGGTCCCCGACCGGCCGGTTTTGATCTCGATATTCTGGATGGTGGAATGGCGGGTGACATCCTTGCCGATGATCAGCGGGGCCCTGAATTCGATTTCACCGCCAGCCCACATACGGCGTGGCAGCGGCACGGGCGGCAGGAACCCCCCGCGCTTCGGATGTCCGTCATGGCCAAGCTCGTCCATTGGCGCGACGGGCTGCGCAAGGCAGAAATGGATCATCAACGGTGCGGCGTTTCCACCCCCGCACGGCGCGTCGGAACCGATGGTCGCGTTGAAGCGTGCGACAAGCTGGGGCGACAGCATTTCCGACATGGTCTCGCTGTTGCCGATCCACCGGCGAAGATGATCAAGGTCGAGATCCATGACAAGGGCCCCTTGCTTATGCGTCAGAACGACCGCGGCATGCCAAGCACATGCTCGGCAATGTAGCTGAGGATCAGGTTGGTCGAAATCGGTGCCACCTGATAGAGCCGCGTTTCGCGGAACTTGCGTTCGATATCATATTCACAGGCGAACCCGAACCCGCCATGGAACTGAATACAGGCATTGCCGGCCTCCCAGGATGCCTTGGCGGCCAGATATTTCGCCATATTGGCCTCGGCACCACAGGGTCTGTCTTTATCAAACAGCGCACAGGCCTTGTAGCGCATCAGATTGGCGGCCTCCACCTCGATGAAGGCTTCGGCAATCGGAAACTGCACGCCCTGATTCTGCCCGATCGGCCGGCCAAAAACCTCGCGCTCGCTTGCATAGGCCGCCACCCGGTCGATAAACCAGTAGCCATCGCCGATACATTCTGCCGCGATCAGGGCGCGTTCAGCATTCAGGCCGGTCATGATGTATTTGAACCCCATCCCTTCCTCGCCAATCAGGTTTTCGGCCGGGATCTCGAGATTGTCGAAGAACAGCTCGTTCGTCTGATGGTTCACCATATTGTCGATGGGGCGCACCGTCATGCCCGACCTGGTGGCCTTATGGATATCGACAAGGAAGATCGACAGTCCCTCGGATTTCTTTTTGACCTCGTTCAGCGGCGTGGTGCGCGCCAGCAGGATCATCAGATCGGAATATTTCACCCGGCTGATCCAGACTTTCTGGCCATTGATGACATATCTGTCGCCCCTGCGCACCGCGGTTGTCTTGATCTTTGTGGTGTCGGTGCCGGTTGTCGGTTCGGTGACACCCATCGACTGCAGGCGCAGCTCCCCACTGGCGATTCGCGGCAGATATGTCTGGCGTTGTACTTCCGAGCCATGCCGGATCAGGGTGTTCATATTATACATCTGGCCGTGGCAGGCTCCGGAATTGCCGCCGGCGCGATTGATTTCTTCCATGATCACGCTTGCCGCCGTCAGTGACAGGCCCGACCCGCCATATTCCTCGGGGATGAGAGCGGCCATCCAGCCGGCCTTTGTCAGCGCATCGACAAACCTTTCCGGATAGGCACGGTCATGGTCTATCTTGCGGTGATACTCGTCCGGAAACTCGGCACAGACAGCACGCACGCCAGCACGAATATCCTCAAACTCGTCAGAAATGGACTGCAAAACGATCTCCATTTGTTGCTGAGATGACGCATCACCCGGGTCACGACGTTCCGGACACGGCTCCCATATGGATGTCGTACCTGACCGGGATGAGATGCTGCCAGTGCCGGACAATCACAACAACAATCTAGTAAATTATGTTCTGCAAGGTGAGGTGCAATTTGGTCGCGCATGTCACCCAAAAGGCTGACCTCGCTGAAAATTGTGAAGTTACTTGCGACAGAGGCTGTTGTTGCGCTAGGGACTTGATAGAAGGTTTTTGCCATTCAGACCAGCCAAGTTTCCGGTTCCACAAGAGAGTGAGTGATGAACTTTTTCCTGAACAATCCCAATCCGCCGACGCCCCTGTCTGACGATGAGCTGGAACAGATGGCCCTCGATAATCTGGCGGCCATCAAGCGCAAAGCCGCCAAGGCCAGCAAAAAAAGTTGCGGTTGCTGCCCTGTAGACGACGGTCCCGAAATCTGTCCTGATGACAGTGGCAGGTAATTTCCAGATAAATTATATCTGATGAAACATTTCCCTTGCGTGCTGTTTGAACGCCGCAAAGGAAATTGGACAGGGTTACTCGACAGAAACAAAGCTGAGAAGGTGGAACAGGATGGAAACGACAATCATTACTTTCGAGATCACATCTTCATTTGCTGACTGGTCAAAGGCATATGACGAAAGCCTGCCCTTGCAAAAGGAATTCGGGCTCCAGTCTTTATTTCGGGGAAATGACAGGGATGTGCCGACGAGATGTGTGGTCATAGTCGCGGCCGAACCCGGTCAACTCGATAAGTTCATGGAAGCAAATGCGGAAATGGTAGCGGCCTCAGGCCATGTTCTGGAGAGCACGGTTCTGACGACTTATGTGAGCTAGACCGAAAGCAGACGGTAAAAAAACGTTCGGCGAGCCGACCGCTTCGTTTCAGACTTTGGAAGTCAGCTGATCCAGGGTCACGTCGCCGGCGATCAGGAAATCCGTGAGCTGTCCGGATAGAGGTTCCGATTTGGCTCCCATTTCGGCAATCTGATCTCTGGCCTGTTGGGTATGTTTTGCATATCCCTCTGCCGTTTTTTCATCAGGGAATATGCCTATATGGACGACCTGATTTTCGGCAGTATGGATCTTGAAGCTCATCATCATGCCATGTTTCAGATCAAAGTTCTGGATCATGAAGTTGGTTACACTTTGCTTCATCATTTCGTTAGTGAAAGTGTGCCTCACACCTCTGGCGTACATTGATTCCCATCTCCACAGTTTTCGACAGTGATTCCCGGTGTCTCACCTTACAGTTTTTACATGTGGTAAGTGAACCGGACGAAAAAAAGGCCCACCGGAGCGGGCCTCAGTTTCGAGGGAAAAACATGACGTGTCAGTTTCCTGACTGGATTGCCAAGTCAGGGCAAGAGTCGTGCCAAAACCCCCACTCGGTCATTCGTTTCTTGGTGAGATATGGTGGATCTTCCGCAGGTTGATCTTTCTCGCGGATTTGGGGGCACGCAAGAAGACCATGCCGCGTCCCGCGTCATTGATCGCAACATGGAAGGACCGGATGTGCCATTTCGCCGGGGCAGAACAGGCATTGGACGCGTTTCTTGACAGCTTGGAAGGTTCATCGTCGAGAGCCGGGACACTTACCTCGGTTGAAAGTTTACAAGTTAACGCAAAAATGGACTGTGAAGTTAACCGAACACACAGACACACTCTTTATCGTGACATGCGCCACCACCGGTGCGAATGCCGCCGAATGTTGATAAACATCAAAAAATTCCGCCGTGCTTGCGGTAATGCCGGGCTGTCCATGGCGATCCTGGTCGGACTTCTGATCTTCAGGCGTTACGCGGTAAGAAGCCGGTAAACAGCCATCCCGAATCACGAAACCAGTGTTTCCGGCCAGCGGCAGTCAGCTTTCGGGTTGTGTGCGTTCTGTGTCACGTCGCTTCGTCGATACTCGACCCGTTCGCGGACGTGGTCGCGTCGGATCGCGTGACCTGGTGCCTTTTACAGCTCGTCGGCCGGAATATGGCAATTGATCACATGTCCCGCCCGCAATTGCCGCGCCGGCGGCATTTCGCTGTCACAGATCGTGCCAAGCTTGCGTGAACATCGACGCTGAAACGGACAGCCACGCGCCGGTGGAGACAGTTCCACCACATCATCGGCGATCAGCTTTGGCGCCACATCCGGATCAGGTTCAAGAACAGCACCAAGGAGTACATCGGTATACGGGTGGAAAGGCGCCGTATAAACAGCCTCAGCCGATCCGATTTCACACAGGCGTCCCTGATACAGAACAGCGACACGGTCTGAAATGGCCTTTACCACCGCCAGATCATGCGAGACGAAGATATAGGTTGTCCCCTGCTGGGTTTTCAATTCATCCAGAAGGTCCAGCACCGCCGCCTGAACGGACACGTCAAGAGCCGATGTTACCTCGTCACACAACACGATCTCAGGCTCAGCGGCAAAGGCGCGGGCGATGGCGACGCGTTGCTTCTCGCCTCCGGAAAGCTGACTTGGGAGACGGTCGAGGTAATGTGCACCAAGACGGACACGTTCAAGCATTGATACGCTTGCCTCATGGAGCGCATCGCCGGACAGGCCGAAATACAGCTGCAATGGCTGCGCCAGAATCTGGGCGACGGCGTGTCGCGGATTGAGGCTGTCATCCGGGTTCTGGAATATCATCTGGATCTGTCGCAGATTGACAGCCGGTCGATCCTCAACGCGAGGTGTAAGCGCGGTCTGGCCATGCAGCATTATGTGACCGCGCTTTGGTGAGATCAGGCCTGCGATAGCCTTCAGAATGGTCGACTTGCCGCTGCCACTCTCACCAACAAGGCCCAGCGTCTCGCCCTTCTCAATGCTGATTCCGATGTTGTCAACAGTGGCCGGTGGCCCACCATCCGCTGGCGAGAGAACCGTTCGTAACCAGTTGTCCCTAGCATAGCTGATGGCAACATCCCGCAGGTCAAGTGCTGTGTCGCCTGTCTTGTCATCCGGCCTGTTCAATCGTGACGGCTGGCGGCTGGGCACCGGCATCCGGTCGATCATGTCACTTTTGAAACAGCGGACAAGCTCACCTGAAGAGAGACCGACCATCTCCGGTGCCTCGGTCAGGCATTTATTGTCGGCAAGGGCACAGCGATCCGCGAAGGCACAGCCGGTTATCGCCTCGCCGGGCATCGGTGGCCGGCCGTCCAGTGCCATTGGCATGCGGGTCTGGTCGAGTCGTGGGATCGACGTCAGCAATCCGTGGGCATAGGGGTGGCGTGGTGCCAGCAACACCTGACGCGTTGTTCCGGTCAGAACCGCCTCGCCTGCATACATGACCACAACTTGATCGCATACTCGCGAAATGGCCCCCAGATCGTGGCTGACATAGAGCATCGCCATGTTCCGATCACGCGCGAGATCCCTCAGCAATTCAAGAATATGGGCCTGTGTTGTCACATCAAGGCCGGTTGTCGGTTCGTCCAGAAGAAGGGCATCCGGTTCGCCGGCAAGGGCCATCGCGATAGCCACGCGCTGTTGCTGACCGCCGGATAATTCATGCGGATATCGCGATACGAGTTTGGCCGGGTCGGGCAGCCTGACCTGTGTCAGCAGCTCAACCACACGATCTGAAAACTGACCGGCATCAAGATTGCTGTGAAGACGCAGAGCTTCGGTAAGCTGTTGGCCGATCCGCATCGTCGGGGTAAGCGACTGGCCTGAATTCTGCGGTATCAGCGCAAGCCGCCCGCCCCGTATTGCCTGCAACTCATCGCGGTCAAGAGCCAGCATGTCAACGCTGTCGAAATGCACATCACCAGAGAGTGGCCGCAATCCACGCTTGAAATAGCCCATTGCTGCGAGTGCCAGAGTGCTTTTTCCCGATCCGCTTTCACCGACAAGTCCGACACTTTCCCCCCGGTTTATCTCGAGGCTGACATTGCGCAACACCCGGATGATCTTTCCGGTGCGGCTGGTATAGCCCACCGACAACCCATTGACGCTGATAAATGGCTGTGTCGTCATATTACATCGGGGCCTTTTGAGCACGGTCGATGCCAAGCGCCTTTGCCAGCGCGTCCGCGGTAAGATTGATTCCGATAATCAGTGATGAGAGCGCGATCACCGGCCCGATCACGCCCCAGGGCGCAAAGGACATGAATCCGCGGGCGTCTGAAATCATCAGGCCCCAGTCAGGAGTTGGCGGTGACACGCCAAAGCCGAGAAATGAAAGCGAGGAGAAGGCAAGCAGCATCCATGACCACCGCATCGCCCCCTCGACCATCAGCGTGTCCAGTACATTGGGAAGCAATTCTCGCCAGATGATGCTGATCCGCCCGTGACCGCGTGCCTTGGCCGCCCATACAAAATCGCGGGCTATGACATCATGTGTGGCGGCGCGCGCTATGCGGATCACCGGAATGCCGTAGAAAAAAGCCAGAGTCGGGATCAGAACCTCGATCCCGGTGCCGAAGGTGACGATCAACACCAGCATCTTCAAAATCCAGGGCAGGGACAAAAAGGCGTCGACAACGCGCATCAGCACCTCGTCAAGCCGCCCCCCGACAAGACCGAACAGAATGCCGATGAACCCGCCCCAGATGACGGCAAGCGGCGTCGCCACACCGGTCACCAGCAGCGCTTCACGCCCTCCCATCAGGGTCCGGGAGAAAACATCCCGGCCAAGGTGATCGGCGCCAAGCCAGTGAATGGAGCTGGGCTGGCTCAGCATCAATGCCGAATTCTGCAATTTGTAGTCAAATGGCACGATGAAGGGACTGATGATGGCCAGAATGACGTGGCACACCACAAGCGACAGACCGATCATACCCGATGGACGGGACACGAGATCCTTCAATATGCCGATCGCACGGCTTCCCGAAGCCTTGCTGCCATGCAGAGTACCGGCCATCATTTCCTCATATACATCGTGCGAAGCTTGGGATTGGCAAGCATGGTCAACAGGTCCGCTGCCAGGTTCACGCAGACATAAACGCTGGCAACAATAAGCGCGATTGACTGCACCACGGGAAGATCACGATCGGAAATGGAGTCAATCATCAGTCTGCCAAGACCGGGATAATTGAACACCACCTCAATCACCACGACGCCGCCAAGCAGCCAGGCAATTGTCAGTGCGACCACATTGATCGCGGGAAGCAGCGCGCTTGGCAGTGCATGGCGAAACACCGTCGGCCAGTAGGGCACCCCCTTCAGCGTCGCCATCTGCACGTAATCGCTGGCCATGACCTCGATCACCGACGAGCGCACCATGCGCATGATATGCGCGCACATCACCAAGGAAAGAACGATCATTGGCAGCAGGATTTCGGGAAAGAATTCCGCTGCCGGCGCACTTGCCGACGTCAGCACGATGCCGGGAAGCCAGCCAAGCCAGATGCTGAAGACCAGGATCAACAGGGTTGCAGAGACAAATTCAGGAATGGTCATGGCAAAAATTGCCAAAGTGGATGCGATCAGGTCAGGCAACCTGTCACGCCACAGGCCTGTGATGACGCCAAGCAGCAATGCGAGGGGCACGCCGACGCTCATCGCACACAACGCCAGAAGCAGGGAATTCTGAAGGCGATCGCCGACAATCGTGCTGATTTTTGTTTTGCCGTCGACAGCAAGCCCAAGATCGCCTGTGACGGCGCCGCCGGCCCATTCAGCAAAACGGTCAAATGCCGGGCGGTTCAGGTCCAGATCCTTGCGGCACTGGGTCAGCAGCTCGTCATCGGCCTGATATTCACCAAGATACTGCGTACAGGCGTCCCCCGGCAGAATTTCAACCCCGGCAAAGATGATGAGGGACACAATACACACCGTAACCAGGCCAAGCAGGATCCGTCTGAACAGAAGCAACAGCATGTAATTGATTCCCCGCCTGAAGATATCGCGGCGTTACAGGTAAAGGGCCAGCGCCACACCGAAACAGATCGGATATGGACACTGGCCTTCATCCAGTCACAACGGGTGTTGATCAGCCTAGTTGACCGTTACCTTGTGCCACCGGATGGTGTGATTTTCCACGGCGTCGATTCCCTTGACCCCCGCATCCATGACATAGAGCTTCGACACATGATACGGGATCAATGTTCCGGCCGTCTCATGGAGATGCTCCTGCGCCTTGACATACAGTGCCTTGCGCTTGTTGAAATCAAGCTCGCGGCGGGCTTCGCCGAGAAGGGCGTCAAAGGCCGGATCATTGTAGTATGACTCGTTCCATTTGGCGCTGGACAGGTAGATCTCATGCAGTGCCGAGTCGGCGGGACGCTCGTTCCACCGTGTTGCCGAAACGGTTTTCTGCATCCAGGTGTCACTCCAGTACCCGTCTGAGGGGACCTGCTTGATGTTGACACGGATGCCCGCTTCCGCGGCCTGCTGCTGATAGGCCTCGGCCAGAATTGGCCAGGTCGGCTCAAGCGTTGCGACATAGACATCGATATCTATGCCGTTTGGAAATCCTGCCTCGGCAAGCAGTTTCTTGGCACCGGCAATATCCTGCGGACATGCGATGTCGGCCCGATACTGGTCGTCAGGCTTGACCGGCGTGTCACAGGCAACCGTCGCCGCGCCACCCATGATGAGTTTGACAAGCTCCTCGCGATCGGCTGCCATTCTGACGGCCTTGCGCACCTTCAAATCGGTGAAAGGTGCCACGTCGGTCCGGAAGACAAGACCACGCCAGTTGCCGGTCGGCACTTCCATCATGTTGAATTTGTTGCTGCTTGCGAACATCGGCTTCTGCTGATTGGTCACAGTGTTCTCAAAATGGATCTGTCCGCCAAGCAATGCCTGCATCCGCGCCTGGCCATCACCGATTCCGATGATTTCCATTTTTGCAACGCCGGGAGCACCCTCCCAGTAATCCATGTTTGCCTCAAGCTTCGTCACACCGGCGGCATCAAAGGATACCAGCTTGAACGGACCGGTTCCGATCCCGGATGTGGCGATGCTGTCGCCGGACCCCTCGGGGATGATCCGAAGCCGATAGTCCATAAGCTGCAATGGCATGTCGGCGAAAGGCGTCGACAGGGTGAATTTCACGGTCATGCTGTCGACAGCTTCCATCTTGTCGATCATCTTGATGGCCGAGCGGGCGGGAGATTTGTTTTCCGGATCCAGAACACGCGAGAAAGTGTAGATCACATCGCCTGAGTCAAAAGCGCTTCCATCATGGAAGGTCACGCCTTGACGCAGATTGACGGTCCATTCCGTGGCCGTGTCGTTGGACGTCCAGGATGTTGCCAGATCCGGGCTTGGTGAGCCTTCCATGCTGGGTCTGATCAACCTGCTCATCAGCTTTTCGGTGATCTGCATGACCCGCCCGCGTGAGGCTGGATCGAGATTTGATTTGTCACCATAACCATATTCATGTGCCTGCTTGAAGGTACCGGTCGGGTTGGCCATTGCGCCTGTCCCGACCAACACCAGCGCCATTGCCGGCGCGATAAGCCATGTTTTCATCGAAGTTCCTCCTGATAACGTCACCCTGACCCCGGTTCGCAGGGATGCAGATCACGCCATAGCCATTGGTTTCGGGAGGCTTTGGGACCCCGGTCCCGTGCTTCCCCCTGTTTTGGTGGCAGAAGTATGAGTTTCCCACCGCATGATAACAAATAGAATTTATGAATATATCGATGCATAAAGCGGATGAATTCGTTTTTTACATACAGATTGCCTATCATGGAAAACCCGCGCAGAATTGGCGCTGTCAGATGTTGTTCAGTCGAACCGTTTCCTGTCGATGACAGCTCATGATGTCTGCAATCAGGGCATTTCAGGGATTGTGACGCCCGGGGATTGTAACGCCCGGGGATTGTAACGCCCGGGGGTCGTGAAGCCCGGCAATTGTGAAGCAGGGACCGACCTGAACATTGATGAAGGGCATGTCTGTGGGCACGCGGGTGCAAATCTTTGCTGTTGGTGGTGGTGGTTTCACTGATCCAGAGGGCGTCTGTGCAGATGACAGGAATCTTGAAGATTACCTTCTGGCACTCGCCGGGCCAGTATCAAGGCTCAGAATTGGCTATATTGGCCACGCCAGCAATGATGATCCCATTCGCATAGACGCCTTTCACCATCGGTTTCAATATTGCGCCTCCACGGCGATCCTCGACATTGAGGCCACCGCCGCAGGGGCAAGCGCGTTCCTCGCCGATCTCGACATGATCTATGTTGGTGGAGGCAGAACAGCAATGATGCTGGATCATTGGCGTGATACCGGCATTGCCGAAGAACTGCTGGCGGCAGCGGACAGGGGGGTCATCCTGAGTGGTGTCAGTGCCGGCGCCATTTGCTGGTTTTCCGATCTTCTGCTTGGCACGGCAGAGGATGGTTACGAGGTTCACTGCGGGCTTGGCCTGCTGGGTGGAAGTGCCTGTCCTCACTACCGGAACGAACCGCCGCGCCGCGCGGCCTATGACCATCACATCGCCAGCGGTCATCTGGCCGCCGGTCTGGCGATTGATGACGGGGTGGGGGTGCACATATCAGACGGCGTTGTCATCGACATTGTCAGGGCCCGCGCAGATGCCGGCAATGCCTATCATGTTGCGCCTCACCAGACAGGTGTTGATGTTCAGCCCCTTCAAGCAGGTCATCATCTGTAGACACGGTGCGGAAAAACGGCGATCGGTCAGTGTGATCGCTTGGCGCGGCGAAACCTAGATATTATCGCCATCACGAATGATCGGATCGGCCTCGAGGGCCTCTATCATGGCGTCGGCAAGTTGACGTGTCTCGCGGGTCATGACCTCAAGCCCGCGCGTTATGATGCCGATATGATATGTCAGACGCTGTTGGATGGGCCTTACAACCACACCACCCGCGCTGGCGGACATCCGGGCTGAAAACGGATCCACAAGCGCCGGCAGACCGGCCGCGCGCACCAGCATCGCGGCTGCCAGCATGTTCGCCACGCTGTAGCGCGCATTTTTCTGGAATCTGGCAGCCAGCGTCTCGTCCATACCCTGCATCTCCAGCGGATAGACGTTGCCAAAAGTGATGAATTCCTCGATCCCCGCCACATCTTCCAGATCCAGAACCGCCTGTGAACCGGCAAGGGCATGGCCCTCTGGTATCAGGGCCACATAATTCACCTCGGTCTGATAAAGGCTCTGAACACCTTCATAGGGTGGCGAGCGGGACACAATGCCAAGATCGAACTGGTGAAGTCTCACCGAATCGACAATAGCGGGTGTATTGCGGATATAGACAGTGGTGTGCGTGTCATCCCTGTGCGAGCGGAGCTGGCCCAGAACATCAGGCAGCAATGACATGGTGAATGTCGGAATTACCCCGACCGATACCTTGCCAACCGCCGTATCGCGGATCGCTGCTGCCAGATCATCGAGTCTTTCAATGTTCAGGAAGGCACTTTCCACAGCCTGATGAAACCGGCGCGCCTCCAACGTTGCCGCGATACCGCGGCCGCGGCGTACAAACAACGTAAACCCAAGCCCGGACTCCAGCTCATGGACCAACCGCGTCACACTTGGTTGCGATACCCGCATTTCCTTGGCGGCGCCGGTAATCGATCCAAGCCGCATGACCGTGTCGAAGGCTTTGAGCTGTCTGAAATTCATCCTGCCCTCCCTTTGACAAGATATAGCTTTTTCCTATGAATTCATCCGATAATTATATTTGCATTATAATTTTTGTGTTTGGTACCTTGCTTTTCAGAGATGTAAAGGGTCGACCAGTGGTCAAACAGCTTTTTTCTGTTGATGAGGCGCGCCGGCGGGCGAGAAACCGGCTGCCCCGAATGATGTTTGATTTCATCGATGGAGCCTCAGGTGACGAGACCCTCCGCGGCCTCAATTCCTCAGCAATCGATCAGATCAGATTGATGCCGAGGGTGCTGATCGATGTCAGCGAGCGCGATCTGTCGAGCAGCATTCTGGATCAGAAAACCGGCATGCCGTTCGGCATCGCGCCGATGGGCATGTGTGCCCTTGCCTGGCCCGGGGCCGATCGGGCTCTGGCCGGAGAAGCGGCGCGGCGGCGGATTCCGCTCTGTGTATCAACAGCATCGTCAATGGCTCTTGAGCAGGTCATCGAGCTTGCGGAAGGTCACGCCTGGTTCCAGCTCTATGCCGACCAGTCGGATGAGTTCGTCGATGAACTGGTCGGACGCGCGGCGAGCGCAGACTATCAGGTGCTGGTTCTGACAGTTGATGTGCCGATCCCCTCGGTGCGGCCGCGTGATCGTCGCAACGGCTTTACGTTTCCGATGCGCTGGGGGCTGCCACAGCTGCGGGATTTCGCCACGCATCCACATTGGTCACTCGCCACTCTCATCCATGCCCTCAGCCACGGGATGCCGCAGCCGATGAACTATGCCACCTCGAGCGGCAAGACCAGTTTTGTGCGTAACGCCAGCAGGGCAAGGGCCGGCTGGTCCTTCCTCGCGGCCTTGCGAGACAGATGGCCACGAAAGCTGGTGGTCAAGGGTGTGCAATGTCCCGAAGATGCCATACGCATGAAATCAATGGGCATAGATTCGATCTATGTGTCCAACCATGGTGGCCGGCAGCTGAATGCTGCGCCGGCCGCCATAGAGTCGCTGGCGCAAATCAGGCAGGCTGTTGGCGCGAACTTCCCGCTGATTTTTGACAGCGGGGTGCGCAATGGCGAGCATGTCGTCAAGGCACTTGCGACGGGAGCAGATTTTGTCATGTTTGGTCGCAGCGTAATGTATGGGCTTGGTGCTGCCGGTGGGCGCGGCCTGTCCGATGTTCTCGATCTGATTGGTCATGAAGTCAGCACCGTGATGGGACTTGTGGGTTGCCGGCAGTCGGGGGAAATCGACAGCGGCTGCCTTGCCAGTCAGCACGGCAATCCGGCAATCCATGTCATTTCGGAAAGGGTGGCTGAATGACTGAAACAACCAAGATGCGTGGCGGTGCCATTCTGGCGCGGGCGCTTCAGGAAAAGGGTGTTGAGCATGTCTTCACGCTGTCCGGCGGTTTTTGCAATCCGGCGCTGGAAGGGTTCATGGAATGCCAGATGAAGGTAATCAATTGTCCCCATGAGCAGATTGCAGGACATCTTGCCGACGGGCATACACGCATCACGCGCAAACCTGCCGTCTGCCTTGTCGGGCCCGAGGGATTCTCGAACGCGGTGCCGGCCATGATGGAAGCCTGGGGTGAACGATCACCGGTCATTTTCGTCACCGGATCAAGCACATTGAAGCGGCAGGGATCAGGCGGGTTCAAGGAAATCGATGATGTCGCCATTGCCAAGCCGCTGACAAAATACAGCGCAACCATCACCGATGGGGAGCGGATCAATGAATTTGTCGACCGCGCCTACAAGATTGCCACCAATGGCTATCCCGGCGCGGTGCATCTCAGCCTTCCTGTCGATATCATGTTTTCGTCCTTTGCAGAGGATGCAGGCCGTCAGGAACGCCCCTTTGACCTGACCCCGCAAGCCCCGGCACGGAGTTGGCCGGAGCCATCCCGTCTGCGGCTGGTGCTTGATAAACTGACTGCTGCCAGCCGTCCGGTGCTCATTGGCGGGCATGGTGTGTGGTGGTCGGGTGCGAAGGCCAGTCTTGAAGAGGCCGGTCGTCTCCTCGGCATTCCGGTTTTCAATATTCCCTATCACCAGAAGTTGCTTGGCGAGGAGTGTGAGGCCTATATGGGGCTCGCGGACATCCATCAATATCCCCCCTCTGCCGACGCCTTTCATGAGTCTGACCTTGTCCTCATGGTGGGCGCGCGGCTCGACAACCAGATGAATTTTGGCAACCCGCCACTGTTCCCCGCGACTGCCGAACTGGTCTGTATCAACGGCTCGCATGAGGAAATTGACCTTAACCGCGCCGCCGACATGACGCTGCTCAGCGATCCGGGGGCGTTTCTGGAGGCATTGGTCGATCTTGCAAAATCGCCCGATTTTCAGGGTGACCGGAGCTGGTATGATCTGAATCGTCGTCGCCGCGCTGACTGGGTGGCCAGAATGGTTGAAGACATGGAGCAAGAGGCCGCGGCCCCGGAATTCGGTGGTCGTATTCATCCGCTGCAGCTGGCGCTTGACGTACAGCAGGCGATGGGTGACGAGGACTGGCTGGTGATTGATGGTGGCAACACGCATTTCTGGTCCGAGATCGCGGTGAATATTGCCGGCTTTCAGGGCAGGAAACTTGGCGGCATCCTGCATCCGGGGACCTTCAGCCTTCTTGGTGTCGGTGTATCCTTCGCGATATCCGCAAAGAACACCCATCCTGACAGGAATGTCGTGCTGATCAGTGGCGACGGCGCGTTTCTTTCAGGCGGGCTGTCTATCGAAGCTGCCTTTCAGGAGAACCGTCCGATCACCGTGATCATCGACAATAACGGCGGGCTGGACTGCATCTCGCAACAGCAGGAACGCCTGTTCGAGAGTGGCACTCATTTCGCAACAGACTTCCGCGACATTCCCTTTCACACGATGTTTGAAGGCCTTGGTGGGCATGGAGAACTGGTTACGAGGCGCGAGGACATCATTCCCGCTGTCGAGCGGGCGATTGCCAGCGGCAGGACAGCCTGCGTCAATGTGAAGGTGAAGGGCGTTATCAGCCCGATTGTACTTGCGACCACCTCAAAGCGTGACAAGGCCTCAATCGAGTAGGCCGAAACTCGGGTAACGGACAGATGGCAACACTCTCATCTCATTTGCTCAATGGTGTCGATGGCACCCACGCGGCACAGGTTGGCATGACGCTGACCCGCATCGCGGCGGATGGCGGGCGTGAGCTGGTGATATCGGCAAAGAGCGACGATGGAGGGCGGTTGACGGTCAATGTTGATACGCCTGCCAACGCCAGATACGAAATGGCCATCGCCAGCGGCGCTTATTTTCAAGCCCTGAAGCTGCCACGGACAGGCATGCAGATTGTCGAGGAGATTGTGATCCGTTTCAGCATGCCGGACCCGGAGGCGCGCTATCATATTCCGGTGATAATGTCCCCGAACAGCTATTCCTGCTGGTGGTCCGAGTGATCAACGCAGTATCGGACAGGGTGGATTGAGTGAGCCAATCGGGTCTGAATATGTCGCGCCGGATCCGGCGCACGCCCTACACCGATCGTGTCGAGGCGCACGGTGTGCGCGGGTTCAGTGTTGTGAACCACATGCTCCTGCCAAAGGCCTATGGCCCGTCTGTCGAGGAGGATTACTGGCATCTTCGCGAGCATGTGCAGATCTGGGATGTGGCATGCCAGCGGCAGGTTGAAATCCGTGGCCCCGACGCGGCCCGTCTGGTCCAGTTGATGACACCGCGTGACCTGCGCAATGCGCGCGTTGGTCAGGGTCTGTATGTTCCCCTGATTGATGAGGCGGCCGGCATGCTGAACGATCCGGTGCTGCAAAAGCTCGATGATGACCGCTTTTGGCTGTCGATCGCGGATTCCGACATCCTTCTGTGGGCCAAGGGTCTGGCCTACGGCATGCAGCTTGACGTGCAGATTGATGAACCGGACGTCTCGCCACTTGCGGTGCAGGGCCCGAAGGCCGGCACACTGATGGCCAGCCTGTTCGGGGAGGCGATCAGGGATCTTCCCTATTTCGGGTTTGCCATGTTTGATGTTCTTGGCACACGCCAGCTTATTGCCAGGTCCGGCTACAGCAAACAGGGCGGTTACGAGATTTATCTCGAAGGCAGCCATCTTGGGGCTGGTCTGTGGGATCTGATCTGGGAAGCCGGTCAGGACCTGAACATCACTCCCGGATGCCCGAATCTGATCGAACGCATTGAAGGGGGTCTGATTTCCTGTGGCAACGAGTTCACCCGCGCCAACAACCCCCTTGAGTGCGGATTCCGGCAGCTGTGTCATCTTGGTGATGATGTTGATTATATCGGCAGGCCGGCGCTGCAACGCATTGCCAGCCGCGGACCGGTACAACGCCTGTCGGGAATTCGTTTCGGTGGTGGCAGGACCCCGCCATGTGGCAAACCATTCCCGCTAACCACGCCGGAAGGCCTGCAGGTTGGACAGATCACATCCGGAATATTCTCCCCGCGCCTCGACTGCAATGTCGGCCTGTCGATGGTGGCGAGCACACATTGGGACATCGGCACGTCCCTGGTGGTTCACACGCCCGACGGATTGGCCCGCGAGGCAACCGTTTCCGCGCTGCCTTTCAGCGATTCCTGACATGGCAGCACTGCCATGCCCGGCTGCAAACTGGCGATGATACTCCGGGTACCGATATCGAACCCTCTTCCAGAGGTGACCATGAATCCCGATTTTGCCATGGGGCAGCGTGCCAGCCTTCATCACGGGATTGTTCATGCCGGTGAGGCGGACAGCCATATGGTGACGCCTGCTGATCTGTCGCGTCTGACATCAGCGGATTGCGGTGCGCTGATCGCATCGCACGCTGCCGCACCTGATAGGGCTGTGACGGTTCCCATGCGCCACGGTCAGGACGGCCCGGAGCGAGGCAACCCGATCATGCTGTCCGGCGTGGCGCTGGAAGAGGCGTCCTGAGGCCAAATACAAGGCTGCGAGAGAGCCAGATTCCGGGTCCCCATCCCGAGATGGTTATCAAGCTGTCACGAGTTGTTCGTAATGATGCGGAGATCAAAATGCTGGAAGGTCATACCATTCATCGCGCCGCGCGAGACCACCACAAGGCGCTTGCTGGCCAGAAGCTGACAATCCAGTCACCGCAAGGCCGGTTTGCAGAAGGGGCTCTTCAACTGTCAGGGCAAATTTGTACTGCTGTAGAGACATTTGGCAAGCATCTCATTTATCGGTTTGATACTGGTGATGCGCTCCATATCCATCTTGGTTTGTTTGGAAAAATTCGCAAAAGTACATTGCCTCTGGAGCAACCGAAGGGTGCTGTACGTGTTCGCTTGATCGGTAACAGTCACGCCATAGACATAAACGGCCCGTCAATTTGTGAGGTATTGGCTACAGAAGAGCTGATGAGGTTGATTGACCGGGTCGGTCCTGATGTCTTGCGTTCAGACGCCGATCCGGACCTGGCATATGAAAAAATCAGAAAAAGCAATTCTTCAATTGGAAGTCTGATCATGAATCAATCTGTCATGGCAGGTATTGGAAACATCTACCGGACGGAAATCTTGTGGCGCCAGGCAGTACATCCGGAGACGCCCGGGAAGATGATCGACAGGCAAACCTTTAATCGCATCTGGAATGACGCAAAGGCTTTACTCACGCTTGGTGTGAAACACAATGCCATCATTACCAAGGAAGGCGCGAGCAAATCGCGAGGCAAATATCGCGAATGCGTCAATATTTTCGCCATGGAATCCTGTCCTGTATGCAAGGACGAAATCTGCCGTCTTGAAATCAATGGGCGTTGCGCATTTGTATGCCAGAATTGCCAACCATTACCGCGCTAGAATTTCTGCCTCCTTGGCTGCTTGGAAGAAGCGGTTCTCATGAAACGAATATCAATGGAATTTAACGGTGGTAGCGGTCCAGCTTGCGCATGTTTCTTTGGTGCCGACCTCGTTGAGGTTCTGGATGCGCAAGACAGTGACAGTTTCGACTTCACAGATTTTTTGTATTCTGATCAGGTCAAGCGCGACATGTATTCGGGCCAACACCGGGCGCTGGACAGGGGCCGGTAAACCGGCGCAGGATAACGCTATGCCGCATGATCATCACGATGACAACCCGCACCGCCTTCTGCCGTCCGAACCCGCGCTTCGGGTGAAGGCGCTTGAGACCATTCTGGTCGAGAAAGGGCTGATCGACCCGGCCGCGCTGGACGCCATCATAGACCTTTATGAGCGCGATATTGGTCCGCAGATCGGGGCCGGTCTTGTCGCCCGCGCCTGGAACGATCCCGAATTCCGTGCCGCCTTGCTGACCGATGCCGACCGGGTGATCACCGAGCTTGGCCATGGCGGCCGCCAGGGCGAGCATGTGGTAGTGGTGGAAAATACGCCTGACACCCACAACCTTGTCGTCTGCACATTGTGCAGCTGTTACCCCTGGCCGCTGCTTGGCATTCCGCCGGGATGGTACAAGTCCGATTCCTACCGGGCCCGCGCTGTGCGGGAGCCGCGCGCTGTCCTCGCCGAATTCGGCGTCACCCTTGCCGAGGGTACCACGGCGCGGGTGTGGGATTCGACAGCCGAGATCCGCTATCTGGTGTTGCCGATGCGGCCGGAAGGAACCGAAGGTCTGGATGAAGCCGCGCTTGCCAGCCTTGTTACCCGTGATTCGATGATCGGCGCCGGCCTGCCACGTTCTGCCGGGACAGCGGCATGACCCGAATCCATGACATGGGCGGGCGCTTCGGCGATGGCCCGGTGCCGCGTGAGGATGATGAATCCCGCATCTTTGCCAAAGACTGGCATGGGCGCGCCCTCGCACTTACGGTGGCGGCCGGCGCGCTTGGCAAATGGAACATCGATGCCTCGCGACATGTGAAGGAATGCCTGCCACCGGCGGATTATGCCAAATTCGGCTATTACGAAAAATGGCTTGCCGGCCTTGCCAATCTTCTGGTCGAACATGGTATTGCCAGCCCCGAGGAAATCGCCGCCGGTAGGAGTGACGCGCCGGCCCCGGATGACCTTGTCGCGCGCCGCCTTGATGCCGCGCGGGTGAAAGCGGCGCTTCGCAGCGGCGGCCCGTCAGCGCGTTACAGCAGCGACGGCCCGGCTTTTGCCACCGGCGCGAAGGTGCGGACCAGCGCGATTGCCGGCAACCGGACGCAGAATGGTGGCCATACCCGCCTTCCCGCCTATGCCGCCGGCCGCGTCGGCACCATTGTTCTGCATCACGGTGCGCATGTCTTTCCCGACAGCAACGCCCATTTCAATGGTGAGGCCCCGCAGCATCTCTACACGGTCAGCTTTGCTGCCGGCGATCTATGGCAGCATGCCGAATCCCCGCATGACGAGGTGCGGCTTGATCTGTGGGAAGACTATCTGGAGCCGGCATGAGCCAGACCGCGCCCCGCCCTGAGCAGCCTTTCGAACAGCCCTGGCATGCCGCCGCCTTTGCGCTGACGGTGCATCTTCATGAACGCGGCCTGTTCAGCTGGACCGAATGGGCCGACAGCCTGGCGACAGCGCTTGCCGATAACGGCAAGGCCGGCAATCTGGATGGTGGGGATGACTATTACACCGCCTGGCTTGCCGCGCTGCAGAGACGTCTGGCGGAAGGGGGTGTTACCGGCGAGGACGAGATCAGCGCCATGATGGCGGCCTGGACCGAGGCCTATCTAACGACACCGCATGGCCATCCGGTGACGCTCGGCGGATAAGGCCAGCTTTCGATCCAGCTCGGGTCGCACTTTTCGATAAAGAGGGCAATCTCCTCTTCGGCGTCATTCGCCGGCATGTTCTCCGCCATCACCGCCGCCGCATGGTCGTGGGCATCGGCAAGGCTGCGTTCCGCCTGCTGATAGAAGGTCGGCTTGCCAAAGGCGACGGTGGCTGTCGATTTCGCCGCGATGCGTCGCGCCATATCTGTCATCATATCGATTGGCTTGTCCCGTACCCTGCCAGAATCGGCTGTGGATCGGTTACACAGTGGCCTGCCACCGGGTTCGGGTCTATCCCCACCCTCATCGAAACAACAACAATGATTCGATGACAGCGTGTCAGCACATCAATCGTGATGGTCATGGTGCCCAGGAGATGGGTTCGACGCCCTACTCAGGGACCATTCAAGACCTGACTTTCAATCTATTCAGTATCTTAGCTGACCAGTGTCTGTCAGCCAACGCCCTATTTTGGATAACAGTCTGGATAACAGCCATGGACCA
>JAAZUU010000161.1 GCA_018624035.1 Rhodobiaceae bacterium
GATATCCCGATCATGGGCAGCGCCTATAAGGACCGCCCCGAGGATTCACGCAGATTCCTTGCCGATTATGGCAACCCGTTTGCTGCCATCGGCATCGACCGCGACGGCGACGCCGGCATGAAATGGGGTGTTTACGGAGTGCCGGAGACATTCCTTGTCGGTGCCGACGGCGCCATCCTGCTGCGCCATGCCGGCCCGATCGACCGCCGCGTGCTTGACGAGCTGTTGTTGCCGGCGATCCGCGAACTGCCATGACCGGCTGCCTGTCACGCATTCTGAAGACCGGCCTGGCGCTGGTCATGCTGGCGATGGTGACGGGGCCGCTTCCCGCGCCGGCGGTCACACCAGAGGAAATGCTGGCCGACCCGGCGCTGGAATCACGGGCGCGGGCGCTGTCGAAACAGCTTCGCTGTCTTGTCTGCCAGAACCAGTCGATTGACGATTCCGACGCCGAGCTGGCGCGCGATCTGCGGGTCGAGGTTCGCAAACAGCTCGCGACCGGCGCCAGCGACGCCGAAATCCTGGCCACGCTTCGCGAGACCTATGGCGATTATGTGCTTCTCAATCCACCGGTCTCGCCCGGCACCTACATCCTGTGGGGGGCGCCTGTCGTGATTCTCCTTGGCGGTCTGGCCATCATGCTGGCCGGGCGACGACGCCGTGAGGACGACGCGGCCATGATTGCGGATGATGAGGCTGCACCCGCCTCACCCGCTGCCAGCCTCGACCGGCGCGTTGCGCTGGCGCTCGCCAGCCTTGTGATGGCGGCCAGCCTTGGCCTCTATCTCGTTCTTGGCCGCGCCGACCTGCCTGCGCGTCCGCTGGCCGATCGCGGGGCCGAAATCGCCGCCGCCGCTACGCAGGCCCAACAGGCCGCAGGCGACCGTGGCGCGGCCCTGCAACAGGCCCGCGCCGCCGCGGCAGAATCACCTGATGATGTCGGTGCGTGGCTGCGGCTTGCCATGGCGGCTGCGGCCAGCACGGACAGCGCCACCGAGATCATGGCACTTGAACAGGCGGAACGTCTGACTGGCGGCGATCCGGCCATTCGCGCCATGCGTGCCGAGGCGATGGCCCGCGCCGCCGATGGCCAGGTCACCATTCCGGCCCGCGAGCTGATTGCCGGCATTCTGGCCACTAATCCGGCGGAACCGCGGGCGTTGTATCTGTCGGGGCTTGCCGCCTATCAGGATGAGGATTATGCCGCCGCTGTCGGTATCTGGCGCCGTCTGCAGATCCTGTCATCCCCGGACGCGCCCTGGATGACCCTGCTGGCCGAGAATATCGCCGATGCGGCACGCTCCGCCGGCATCGATCCGGCCGGCATCGATCCGGACAGCGTCAATCCGGACAGCGTCAATCCGGGGCCCGATGCCGATGCCGTCGCCGCTGCCGCCACCATGACCGAAGAAGAGCGCGCGGCGATGATTTCCGGCATGGTCGAGGGGCTTGCCGCCAGACTTGCCGACGAGCCGGGTGATGTTGCGGGCTGGCAGCGGTTGATCCGCGCCTACCGGGTGCTGGAGCAGCCCGAGGATCTGCAGTCGGCCTTGATCGGCCTTGCCGACGCGATCCCCGGCGATATCGACGCGCAGCTTTCGGCGCTGGAACATATGGTCGTGGCACAGCTGGAACCCAGCTTTGTCGAGGCGTCACGGCGGCTTCTTGACCGGGTCAAGACGCTCGATCCGGAGCGGCCGGAAGGCATCTATATCAGGGGACATTTCGCACGGCAGGCCGGTGACAGGGACCGCGCCCGCGCGCTGTGGGAAGACCTCTATGCCCGCCTTCCCGCAAACGCGCCGATCGCCCCGCAGCTTCGCAAGGCCATCGACGATCTGTAGGCGTTATCCGCTGCCATGCCTGCGCTGCCGGCGGCGCGGGTCGCGGGCCAGCCCGGGCGGGGCGGCGAAGACACTGTCCGCGCCAAGAAGAAACATCCTTGTCGTCTTGCCGTGCAGCGCCGACAGCGCCTCATCCCGGCAGTCGAGCCCGCCTGTCAACACGCCAAAGGCCGGCACCACCAGCCGCGTTGTCGCCTGCACGAAACAGGGACGCCGCAGCCGCGCGCCGCGATGGCTGACCACGCCGGCAGGGTGGTAATGTGCGCTGATTTCGGGACGCGGATCGGTTTCATCCATGATATGCCGGAAGATGATCCCGCCTTCTTCATGCAGGCCGCAGCCGCTATGGCCCGGCGGCACGAAACGCTGGTCATGATTGCCCTCGACCCAGATCGTGTCATGCGCATCGGTGATATCTGACAATGTCCGCCGGTCCTGCGACGTCATGCGCGTCCAGGCGGCACCGTCATGAAACACATCACCAAGCAGCAACAGCCGCCGCGGCGCCATCTCGGCAATCACGCGGGCGAGGCTTGCCAGTGTCTGGGCGGTGTCATAGGGCGGCAGGAACTGCCCCGAGCGGTGATAGGAGCTTGCCTTTTCCAGATGCAGGTCGCCAACGATCAGCAGCGACGCATCTCGCCAGAACAGCGCGCCCGACGGGTGCAGGTCAAAGCCGTGGCCGGCAAAATCAGTGGATCGATTCGACATTGGCGGCGCGGATGATGTCCTCTTCCATGTCCGACAGCAAGGCATCGCCATCGTCACTGTGAACGGTATTCTCGCGGGCGATCTGCATGATCACCGGCACCGCCATCGGCGATATCATATCCAGATGCCGACAGACAATATTGCCGGCGAATTCCTGCAGCGTATCGGCCAGCCTGCCGGCATCGATCAGCCCCTGCATGGCGTCGCGCCGCACAGCTTTCAGAAGGATATGGTCAGGCTCATGCCTGCGCAATACATCATAGATCAGGTCCGAGCTGAACAGCACCTGACGGCCTGTCTTCACCTGTCCGGGATGGCGTCGTTCAACCAGCCCGGAGATGATCGCGGTGTCGCGAAAGAGACGTTTCAGCAGCGGCGTGTCCTGAAGCCATTCCTCGAATTCCTCGGTCATGATATCGGGATCCAGCAGGCTTTCCACTTCTTCGGGAGGGGTGAGCGACCAGACGGCCAGCGCATAGTCGGTCATCGAGAAACCAAGTGGCCGCAGGCCGGCGCGTTTCATCCGCCGCAACAGCAGAAAGCCGAGTGTCTGGTTGGCATTGCGTCCGGCAAAGCTGTAGATCACTGTGTGATGGCGCCTGCGATGCGGGAAAATCTCGACGAGCAAGGTCTTTGCGTCGGGAAGCAGCGACCGGCTGCCATGAAGCGCCAGCCAGTCACGGATCTGGCCCGGAAGCCCGGCCCAGGCACGCCGGCTGCCAATCAGCTGCCGGACAGCAAGCGACAGATTGCTCGACAGCGGCAGACGCCCGCCACCATAGCTCGGGATCTGCGCCTCGCCTCCCTTCGCCTTCGAGACCATCACAGCGGCGTTGCTGATGCCCTCAAAGGTCAGAACCCGGCCACCGAACAGGAAGGTATCACCTGGTGACAGATTGACGACGAAATTCTCCTCGATGCTGCCAAGCGTGCGGTTGCGAAGCTTCACCTTCATCATCGGCGATTCAACGATGGTGCCGATATTCATCCGGTATTGCCGCGCCATCCTGGCCTCGCGCAGCGCGACCATGCCATCCTTCAGCGTCGCCAGCCGGTTATATTGCGGATAGGACGCCAGCGCATAGCCGCCATTGGTGACGAACCCCACCACCTCGTCGAATTCCCGGCGGCCCATATCGGCATAGGGCGCGGCGCGGATGACCTCGTGATACAGCGCATCCGGATCGAACGCCCCGCTGCAGGCGACACCGAAGACATGTTGCGCCAGCACATCGAACCCGCCACGCCTGAAGGTCGCACCATCAAGCCTGGAATGCGCGATTTCGGCCTGCGCGGCCACACATTCCAGATATTCGAACCTGTTGGTCGGAACCAGAATCGCGCGGCTGGGTTCATTCAGCCGGTGATTGGCCCGCCCCACGCGCTGCAACAGGCGGCTCACCCCTTTTGGCGCGCCGACCTGGATGACAAGGTCGACATCGGCCCAGTCAAGCCCGAGATCGAGCGAGCTTGTCGCCACCACACAGTCCAGACCACCGTCCGCCATCCGCGCCTCGACCTTGCGACGCAGCTCACGTTCCAGCGAACCGTGATGCACCGCAATCCTGAGATTGCGGTCGTTCAGCTGCCATAAGCGCTGAAACACGAATTCCGCCTGCGCCCTTGTATTGACGAACACGACGCTCATCCGCGCGCCGGCGATCTGTGCATAGACCTCATCCAGCGCGTGCCGCGCCATGTGGCCCGACCAGGGGATGCGGTTCCGGGTTTGCAGAATGTCGATCACCGGGGCCACCGCCTGCGCCGCCGTGACGATTCTGCCGCCACGCCGACACAGCCAGTCGCGCGCCAGCTTCGGTTTATCAATGGTGGCGGACAGGCCAATCCGCCGCGCCCGCGGGGCCAGCGTGGCGAGCCGCGCCAGATTGAGACTCAACAGATCGCCACGCTTGTTGTCGAAAAAGGCGTGAAGCTCATCGATGATGATAAAGCGAAGGCCGCTGAAATAGGCACCGGCATCCTCATAGGACAGCAGAAGGGCCAGCGATTCCGGCGTCGTCATCAGAAAATCCGGCGGCTTCTTCTTCTGGCGCTGGCGCCGCGATTGCGGGGTATCGCCGGTGCGCGTCTCGAAACTCACCGGCAGGTCCAGCGCCTCGATCGGCGCCGCGATGTTGCGATGCACGTCGACCGCCAGCGCC
>JAAZUU010000076.1 GCA_018624035.1 Rhodobiaceae bacterium
CCGGAATATATGCTCTTGATCACCATATCGACCGGCTTGCCGAGGATCATGCCAACGCGCTGCGCCTTGCCGAAAGGTTGGCGAACATCCCGCAGATCACGGTCAACCCGGACGATGTGGAGACCAACATGGTCTTTGCCGGGCTGCCCGAGGGCGCGGCGGCGCCCCTGCAGGGGCATCTTCGTGACCGGGGAATACTGATCAATCGCGACGAACCACAAATCCGCCTTGTCACGCATCTTGACTGTCGGGCAGATGAAATCGATTTGTTTGTCGAGGAGGTGCAGGGCTTTTTTGCCTGAACAGCGTCACACAATGGCGCAACAGGGACATAAAAACGATGCCGGATGCGCACACTGTCGGCAACTGTTTTGCAAGGAGTGTTACCATGTCGATCACGCTCTCGCTTGGTCCCCGTGTGCGCAAAAGCCCGTTTTTTGAATCGGCGCGCGCCGCCGGCCTCGCCGCCGCCAGCGTCTATAACCATATGTACATGCCGACCGGCTATGGCGATCCGGCCGCCGAGTATGACAGGTTAATCAACGGCGTCGCCATGTGGGATGTGGCGGTCGAGAGGCAGGTGGCCCTGAAGGGACCGGACGCGCTGGCGCTGGCGCGCTATCTGACACCCCGCAATCTTGACGGGCTCGTCATCGGCCAGGGAAAATATGCCCCGCTGTGCAATTTCGAAGGTACCGTGATCAACGATCCGGTGCTAATTCAGGTCAGCGAGGACGAAATCTGGCTGTCCATCGCCGACAGCGACATCAAGCTGTGGGCTGCCGGCATCGCCGGCGCGCGCGGCATGGATGTCAGGGTGTTTGAGCCGGATGTGTCGCCGCTTGCCATCCAAGGGCCGAAGGCTGTTGATGTTGTCGCGTCGCTTTGTGGCGACTGGGTGCGTGATCTTCGCTATTTTGCCTTCAGGTCGCATGAGATCAACGGTATCCCGATGGTTGTTGCAAGGTCGGGATGGTCAAAGCAGGGCGGGTTCGAGTTCTATCTTCAGGATGGCAGCCGTGGTGATGAGCTGTGGGCGCTTGTGGCTGAGGCCGGAAAGCCCCATGGTATCGGTCCCGGAACGCCGAACTATATCGAACGGATCGAGAGCGGCCTGATTTCCTATGGCGCCGACACCGATGACGCGTCGAATCCGTTCGAGCTTGGCCTTGGCAAATTCATTGATATCGACCAGGCGCATGATTTTGCCGGCAAGCAGGCATTGCACGCCCTGCGTGAGGCCGGTGTGACACGCCGGTTCATGGGGCTGCTGATTGATGGTGGTCCGTTTGTCGGTACGAATGAGGCGCCGTGGCGACTTAGCTGGCAAGGCGGCGAGGATGCCGGTTACGCAAGCGCGTCCGCCTATTCCCCGCGCGTGAAATCCAATATCGCGGTGGCGATGGTGCGCAGCGAGGTCATAGAGGCCGCGGCGCCGGTAAAAGTTCACACCGGCGCCGGCGACCTTGATGCAAGAGTTGTCGAATTGCCTATTGTCTAGGTTGAACGACGTCCCGGTAATTACTCAACAACTGCCAGATTGACAGCAGCAAATCTGCCATTGCGTTGTTCAGCCAGTTCATAGGATACGCGTTGGCCTTCATTCAGCCCGGTGAGGCCTGAATTCTGTACCGCGGTGATGTGAACGAACACATCATTGCCATCTTCGTCGGGGTTGATAAAGCCATACCCTTTCTGGGTATTGAACCATTTCACAGTGCCTTGTGACATTCCAATAGTCTCCTTGTGTCACGCCTCGCCGCCCCGGGCGTCACAAATTCGCTGTAGATATGAGGCAACTGCTAGCACGGTAATCAGATCCCACATCGTTGACGGCGAAAACTATGAGGGACGTTAACGAAATCATTGTCAATCCGGTAACGTGCGGCAAAAGGTGCACCCCTGCCGCAGTCTGCACAAACTTGTGTCAGCTGTGTTACAGCCTTGTGTATAACTGGCTGCGATATGCAGTGTTGTTGCCATGGGGCGACAGGCGACAGGCCGCTGATCGGGGCGACCACACAGGGAGTTGGCGCGAATGTTGAATGCCCGAGGTCTTGCCTGCGCTGTTCTGGCACCTCTGTTATGGGGTTTTGTTCCCATCTACATCAGTTTGCTTGGTGACGCCGACCCGCTGGAAATTGTCGTTCATCGCGCTTTGTGGTCAGGAGTGATTCTGCTGGCGCTTCTCGCATTGGCGCCATCTCTGACCGGCGGGTTGAAGGCGGTGCGTGCAGCGCTGTTGACATTGAGGCTGCGTCTTGGATTTGCCCTGACCTGCGGCCTTGTCACGTTCAACTGGGTGATTTTCGTCTATGCCGTTCAGACGCGGCAGCTCTTCGAGGCGGCGCTTGGCTATTTCATCTATCCGCTGGTCACCGTGCTTCTTGGCATGATGTTGCTTCGTGAAAGGCTTGACCGCTGGGCGTGGGTTGCCATTTCCGTGGTTGTATGCGGGGTGGCGCTCAAGGCCGCGAATGTCGGAGGGCTGCCGTGGCTGGCGTTGGCCCTTGCCGGCTCGTTCGGGCTCTACGGCGTGGTCCGCAAACGAATGGGCATTGACCCGCTGATCGGCATTTTCATCGAGACCGTCATGCTGATGCCGTTGTCGGTCCTGTATTTGTGGTGGCGGCACAGCAGCGGTGCCCCCATTTTTTTTGGCGGAGGTGCGATGAATGTCATGCTGGCGATGTTCGCCGGGGTGATCACCGTGGTGCCGCTTGTGCTTTATCATGCCGGCAACCGGGCGTTGCCAATCACCGTATCCAGCCTGCTGTATTATATAAACCCGACCACCCACATGATGGTCGGATTTATATATTTCCAGCTGTCAATTCCGCTATGGGAATGGGCGGTGTTCGGGCTGATCTGGTCCGGACTTGTTGTATATTTTTCAACCAGAAAGCTTGGATCAAAACACCGTTTGTCTGCCTAGTCGATCACCCGTGCCGACACGATCTGGTCGGGTGATGCCGGCGGCTCGCCAGGCGTGATATTGTAGACATTTTCCATGCCGCGTTCGACCTGACCCCAGACGGTGTACTGGCCGGTCAGGTGGCCACATCCATCGAAGCAGATAAAGAACTGGCTGTCGGCCGAATTCGGGTTCATCGCCCGCGCCATCCCGACGGTGCCGACCTTGTATTCATAGTCACTGAATTCGGCGTCGAGATTCTGGCCCGACCCGCCCATGCCGCTACCCTGTGGGTCACCGGTCTGCGCCATGAAACCGGGGATCACCCGGTGGAAGATGATGCCGTCATAAAACCCGCTATTGGCAAGCTCGGTAATGCGCGCGACATGGTTTGGCGCGAGGTCCGGCAGGAGTTTGATTTCAACCTGGCCCTTGGTGGTTTCAAGAAGCAGGGTTGATCCGGTGTCCGATGTGGCTGGTGTGCTCATGGTGATAAAACTGGCTCCAAGTAAGGTCAGAAAGAGATGTCGCATGTAAGGTTCCCGGCACAGGCTAGGTTGTAGATAAAGGGGAGGATCAGAACAGCGCGTCAATCTGTTCGTCGGACAGATTGCCCGGCACGACGGTAATCGGCACCCGGCAATTTGCCGCGCCCTTCGCCATCATGAAGGTGATCAGCGGGCCGGCTGTCTCGGACTGGGTGTCGGCACCAAGAACAAGCAGGCTGATCTGTGTTTCCTCGTCGATGAGGGCGAGAAGTTCCTCGCGGACATCACCCTCACGAACATAAAGCACCGGCAACTCGCCGGTAAGTTGTTGGGCATAGGTGGCATGAATGGCCATGTTGGCCTCGGCCTCCTCGCGCGCTTCGGCGCGCATCAGTTCGCCGACACCGGCCCAATATTCAAATTCCGCCGGGGCGATGCAATACATCAAGCCAACCTTGCCGCCAATGGCGCTGGCGCGGCCACAGGCAAAACGCAGCGCGTGATGCATCTCTTCGGACTCATCGACAACGACAAGGAAAAGGGGGTCTTTCTTGGCCATTGATCCACTCTCCTGTTGGTTTGCCCTGCCTGCTGACGGCGTTACTTGCGGCGGAACGCTGCCGCGGCAAGCCAGCCTGAGGCCACCGCGAAGACAATCGCGAAGATACCGTACAGTGCGGAATAGTCATGTGCGAATCGATAGATCAACGCGCTGAGACCGGCTTTTCTGACCTTCATATCGGTTGCACGTTCGCTCAATGCAACGCCATCGCGAAAATGCAACACCCTGACATTATAATCGCCTGTTGGGATGTTGCTTGGCAATGAGAGGCTTGCCCGGAACAGCATGTCCTGCTGTGTGACAATAGAGGATGGCAGCACCTGCCACAGCCCGTTTGCCTCCATGTTGCGCCGCAGATTGTTCCGCTGTTCCGGATTGCCGGCTATGGCCGCGCCGGATGCGAGCGATGTGCCGCCACCCTGACCATTGCTGGACTCATCCCTGCCGCTGACGAAGCTCAGCCCCCCCGACAGGGCGCCGACTGTCGCATTGCCAAGGGCCCGTTCATCGGCAATTGACGACAGCTCGTCGGTGGCGAAAACGTGATAGAAGCTTGGCGCCTGCTGCCAGATTTTCGTCTCGACATTGACCCAGATGCCAGCCCGCTTGGCCTTGCGACGCTGGATGATGTCGGTCGCCGGCCCCTGCACCACCAGGATGATGTCATCGCCGGGCACGCCCTCATATGCGCCGAACAGCAGAAGTTCGGTGCCGTGATAACTGCTTGTGATTTCAACGCGGCTGTTCGACAGGTCCGCCACGACCTGCTTTGGCGCGGCCATCGCCGGCTCCGCCAGAAGCATCGCCAGACCGGCCAGTGCGGGTGCCGCTGTCCTGTGTGCTGCCAGCCGGCCGATCATCGCACAAGCTCCACCGACAGCAGATCCTCCGGCCGGATCACGAGGTCGTAGCCGATCTTCACACAGACTGCCAGAACGAGCAGTGCCAGCAGGCCGCGAAGCTGTTCGCCGCGAAGCAGGGCGCCGGCACGGCTGCCGAACTGGGCACCGACCACCGCGCCGAACAGCAGCAGCCCGGCGAGCAGGAAATCAACCGTCTGCGTCTGAATTGACTGCAGCAACGTGACGTTGGCGGTGACGAATATGATCTGGAACAGCGAGGTGCCGACAACAACCGAGGTCGGCATGCCGAGAAGATAGATCATGGCCGGCACCATGATGAAGCCGCCGCCAACGCCCATGATGGCGGCGAGGATGCCGACAAACGCCCCGATGCCAAGTGGCAGAATGGCGCTGATATAGAGTTTCGAGCGCCGAAAGCGCATTTTCAGTGGCAGGCCATGAAGCCAGTTATGCTGATGCAGCTTGCCGCGGGCCGCCCCGGGCGTGCGCGAGCGGATGATGGTCCGAAGGCTCTCGGTCAGCATCAGCGCGCCGATGATGCCAAGGAACACCACATAGGACAGCTGGATGACAAGGTCGATCTGACCGATGTCGCGAAGGAACGAGAACAGCGCGACACCAAGTGTCGAGCCGATCATGCCGCCTGCCATCAGGATTGCGCCCATCTTGAAATCGACATTGCCCCGGCGCATGTGTGCCAGCACGCCTGATACCGAAGAGGCGACGATCTGGTTGGCTTCCGTGGAAACCGCCACCGCCGGAGGAATGCCGAAGAAAATCAGCAGCGGTGTCATCAGGAAACCGCCACCGACCCCGAACAGACCGGACAGAAACCCGACACCGCCACCAAGTCCGATGATGATCCCGATATGCATCGAAACTTCGGCGATTGGCAGATAAATATACATGATCTAGGGCCTGGCAAGGCGGGGCTGGCGACAGCGTGGAAGGAACAATCGAAGACATAGCAGAAGGATGAAGCCATGTCGCCTGTGAATACGACGCCGAATGTCCCGCAGCGGAACTTTATACCGGAACTTTATACCAGACAGGGTCGACCGGATGACCGAAGGCAGAAGGCGAGAGGTGGGCCGCCGAAGGGTGAAGTCAGTGACGGGTGCGTTTCATGACCGGATCATCATCATAAAGATGCCCGAGAAGGCGGAGAATCCTCAGGACGTCAGCATCATTGATCGAGTAATAGATGGTCTGTGACTCGCGCCGCGTCTTGACGATGTTCGCGCGGCGAAGGCGGGCCAGATGCTGGGAGAGGGCGGATTGGCTCAATGACGACATCACTCCCTCGAGTTCCGATACCGACCGTTCACGCCCGTCCGAGAGTTCATTCAGAATGCGCATGCGTTTTGCGTTGCCCATTGCGCGCAGGATGTTCGTCACTTTTGACTGTTCACCCTCTATATCTGGAAGCCGCGCCATTAAGCCCTGTCTCCTTCTGGGTAGATGGCTTCCGGGTTGATGGCGGCACCACAACGGCGCACCAGACCGCATGTCGGAATGACCGCCGACCCGTCATTGATTGGAGGACGATCTTCCTGTGATGAAAAATCAACCGGCTGGAAACTAGCCATGCCGTTTCAATCATCCCCCGTGATTTCGACATAAATTATCATTTGTTGGTTATCAAAATGTTAAATTAAAAAAAACAAAATGTATTACTTTGTAAAAAATTTCTGAATTTTTTGATGGTGAACGGGCATTCGGCCTGACAGGTTGTTCTTTGGAAGACTGTTCTTCGGGATTGTCTGACGTTTTGCCACCTGCCTGCGGTCAGTTAATGATCAGGTCGGGACTCTCCAAAAGTTCGGCGGTTGTCAGAACGCGGTAATTGCTGGGTCGCTCGCCGGCGGGTGTGATGGGATAGATAAATCGCTGGAACGGTCGCATTGTGCCGCCATGGAGCCTCAGAAAGCCGTGCTGAAAAAGTGGTGCCTGAACGGCCAGTGCCGTCTCATAAATGATGGAAAGCCATCGCCAGGGGGATGACCCGATAATGTCGTCAATGGGGGTGCCGGGCCCGGGGCCGGGGCTTGGCCAGACATGCTCGGGTGGGATTGCCAGATAATAGAGTCGCATTGACCGGTTCTGACCAACCGAGACAAGATTGTCGATATCGGCGGCGCTGGCCTGCATCAGGGCCGACGGCGCATCATGACCGGCAAGCTCGAGACTTGCCAGCTTCAGCAGGTTCTCCGACTGCAGCATGGATGGCGCGTGCAGGTCACTGAAAAGTTCGATGTTGCTCATGAACAACGATTCATTGGCCCGTTCGATGATGCCGACCGCTTGCAGAGCGATGCGATGGCATGCCTGCCGCCGGGTCAGATCTTCATGCCGCCGGTCCGTCGCTTCGAGGGTCATCCTGAATTCGGGGTCAAGGGCCCGCAGGGAACGCAGGAGTTGAACCAGCGCCCTTTCGCTGACCTTGCGATGCAACGAAACAGTGAAGCTGCCATTGACCCGCCGTGCCAATACGCCGCCTTCCGGGGGTGCCTTTCCGGTACTCGCCTTTGTTATGCCGCCGCGGGTGATGGCAATCTGCGAACGCATGGGGCTCCTGTCATATTTCCTGTGATATCCTGGCGCGGTTCCGTGGCGTGGTTCGTGTCTGGGCGTGATTCTTGTCTGTGATGCGAGATCGGTTTTGCAGGGAAATACAGTTTCAGATCGCCAGATATGTACCCGCTCGCGATCATTCTGACAGAGGTAGGTTAACAACCTGTCAATTTCTGGAAGAAAAAATTGATTTTGTTTGAAATAATCCCCTTGCCGGTCGAAATCGGCTCTCCTTTGGTGTCATTGGGGCCGGATAACCCGGCTTGTCGTCGGAAATTTGCTTTCGGCAATGTCGCTTTTCCGCGCTTCACGCTAGACTGTCTTCATGAAGCGAAGGACCGAAACTCAGACAGACGCCGGACAGGCCGGTGCCCCGCAGGGTGACGGTGCCGACATGCTGCGTGACGTGCGACGCCCGGCGCCGCAGGAATTCGACATCCGGATCGCCGCTGACGGAAGCTGGTATCATGAAGGAGGGCTCATCGCCCGCCACGCTCTGGTGAGACTGTTTGCGAGTGTGTTGCGCCGCGAGCCGGATGGCAGCTACTGGCTTGTCACGCCGGTTGAACGCGGGCGGATTGACGTGGATGACGTGCCGTTCATTGTCATTTCGGCCGAATGCGAGGGTGACGGACAGAACCAGAAAATCAGGCTGCAGACCAATGTGGGGGACGAATTCAATCTTGGCCCCGACCATCCGCTTGTCATGCGGCGGCCACCGGAGGGCGATGATTTTCGCCCCTATGTGACGGTGCGGCCAGGTCTTGAGGCGCGGCTCGCGCGTCCGGTGTTCTATGAGCTTGCGGCGCGCGCCGATGAAGGGCCGGAAGGGCGGATCGGTGTCTGGAGTGCCGGCACATTCTTCAGCCTGGAAGGAGAACCCGCGTGAGACAGGCGCTGCCGACATCACCACTCGCCGCGACAGGGCTGAACCCGATCCCGACGCGACTTCGCAGCGAGGCCGGCAGGCCGGCGGCGGTGCTTGTCGGGCTGATGGCCGATGCGTCGGGATGGCAGGTCATCATGACCGAGCGCGCGGCGCATCTCGCGCATCATGCCGGACAGATCAGCTTTCCCGGTGGCAAGGTGGATGAATCCGACGCAACGCTTGTGGCGACGGCGCTGCGAGAGGCGGATGAGGAAATCGGCCTGCCGGCGACAGAGGTGGAAATCCTCGGCGGGCTCGACCCGGTGTCAAGCCCGGCCGGCTTAATCGTGCAACCGGTCGTTGGCATTGTCGCGCCGCAGGTTGACCTTCAGGCCTGCCCGGATGAGGTGGCGCGGATCCTGATCCTGCCACTTGCCGATCTGATCAACCCGCCACGCCATCGTCGTGAAAGCTATATTCGCGAGGGTCGTCGTCGCGAGGTCTGGGTGATTGATCATCCCGATCATTATATATGGGGTCTGTCGGCCGCGATCATCGTCGATCTGGCGGCGCGCGTCGGGATGTCGGAGCAGATGACCGGCATCCGAATGGCCTCACCACGAAGAGGAACCTGACAATGCGTCGCTATCTCATCATCGCCATCGCAATCCTTGCCGCCATTCTGGTGATGAGCCTTGTCAAATGGTGGCAGGCGCGTCGTGCCAGGGCCCGCGGCGAGACGGTGACGCCCAGCGCGGGGATCGAAATCTCGCACGTCATCGGTGCCCTTGTGGGGCTTGCGGTGTTCTTTGCCGGCGCGGTGTTGCTGGAAACCGGCGCGTCAAAGCCCGGCACGACATACCAGCCGGCACAGATCAAGGATGGCAAGATTTCCGCTGGCGGTTTCAATGGCAGCAACAAAAATGAAAACTGACCGGTCTTCTGACGGGTCCCGCGGCGATTCCCCCGGCGACTCCCCCGGCGAGTCCCCCGGCGGGGCAAATGACCCCTTTCCGATTCCGTCATTGGCGGCCCGCATCTTTACCATCACGATGGCGGCCGGATATGAGTCGCGGATCGTCGGCGGTGCGGTGCGTGACTGGCTTGTCGGCCGCGAGATCGGTGACATCGATATGGCCGTTGCCGCACCGATTGAAAGGGTGGCGGCCTTGCTTCGCGATCATGGGCTGAAGGTGATCGACACCGGTCTTGACCACGGTACCGTCACGGTGGTGGCGGGGGACCGGCATCTTGAACTGACGCAGACGCGCGTTGATCTGGAGACAGACGGGCGCCGCGCCACCGTCGCTTTCAGTGATGACTGGGCAGAGGATGCCGCGCGGCGCGATTTCACCATCAACGCGCTCTATGTCGATGCCGAAGGCAGGCTGGAAGACCCGCTTGGCGGGCTGGCCGATCTTGATGCCGGCATATTGCGGTTCGTCGGCGATGCCATGAAGCGTGTCGAGGAGGACGCGCTGCGGATGTTGCGCTATTGCCGGTTTCTGCCGCATTTCGGCCGCGTCGGAACGGATGATGATGCGCTGGCGGCGCTTGCCGCAAAGGCCGGTCTTGCCGCGAACCTGTCCGGCGAGCGGATCGCCGCCGAACTTGAACGCATGTTGGCCTCTACGGGCGCGGGGCAGGCGGTCGCCCTCCTGCAGGAAACCGGCCTTGCCGCCGCCGCGCTTGGCGTGGCGCTGGATGCCGCAGGGCTGACCCCGAAAATCGACCTGGCGGTTGTGAAGGCTACCGACGCCGACCATCCGGCATGGCTTGTCAGGCTGGCGGTGATCACGCCGGCGGGCGATGCGCCCGGCCTCGCGGCACGCCTTCGCCTGTCGCGCCGGCACGGCCATTTTCTCGCCATGCTGGACCGCGACACCCCGGCAGCGGATGTCAGCTCGCTGATCGGGGACAGTTGGCAGCAGGCAGCCTGGTGGTTGCATCGCGCCGGCATGTCACCGGCACCCGCTCTTGTGGTGGCGGTTGCGCGCGGCAGATGTGCCATGGACATGGCGCGCCTTGAACGGCTTGCCGCCTGGCAGCCGCCAGCCTTTCCATTGGCCGGCGCTGATTTATTGTCGCAAGGCGTTGACAGCGGGCCGTCACTGGGAGACATGTTACGCGCTGCCGAACAGCGCTGGGTAGAGCGGGATTTCGTGCCGACACGGGCCGAGCTTCTGACCTTCCTCGGCTTTGATCCGGCGGCCTGAGCCGGGCCCGGATCACCGGCATGGCCGAAAACCGGCAGGGACAATCAATGAGCAGCCAGTCACAAGACAAAATTCGGTCACAGGATACAGTCCGGTCGCGCCAGCAACAGGCTGAATCCTGGTTCGCCACACTGCGCGACTCCATCTGCGCCACCTTTGAAGCCATCGAAACGGATCTTGATCCGACCCGCCATGACGGCCTTGAGCCCGGGCGCTTCGTCCGGCGCAACTGGGACCGCGACGGCGGTGGCGGTGGCCAGATGAGCGTCATGCATGGCCGCGTCTTTGAAAAGGTCGGGGTGAATATCTCGACCGTGCACGGCGAATTTTCCGAGGAATTCAGGCAGAACATCCCGGGCGCCGCCGAGGATGGCCGGTTCTGGGCATCCGGCATTTCGCTTGTCGCGCATCCGCGGAATCCGCATGTGCCGGCGGCGCATATGAACACGCGCTTCATCGTCACCAGCAAGGCATGGTTCGGTGGAGGCGGCGATCTGACGCCGATTTTTCCCGATGACGCCGCCGGGGCGGCGTTCCATGACGCGATGCGCGCTGCCTGCGATTCCCACGACAAGGAATATTATCCGCGGTTCAAGGCATGGTGCGACGAATATTTCTATCTTCCGCATCGCCAGGAACCGCGTGGCGCTGGCGGGATCTTCTATGACAATCTAGACAGCGGTGACTGGCAGACCGATTTCGCCTTCACCCGCGATGTCGGAGAGGCGTTTCATCATGGCTATGGCGGCATCGTTCGCGAGCGGATGGATCGCGGGTGGAGCGAAGAGGACCGGCATCATCAGCTGGTGCGGCGTGGTCGCTATGTCGAATTCAATCTTCTCTATGATCGCGGCACGCTTTTCGGACTCAGGACCGGTGGCAATATCGAGGCCATCCTGATGAGCCTGCCACCGGAAGTCCGCTGGCCCTGATCACCTCAAACACCGCCATCCGCAATGGCTGACCGGGCCTGTTCGGCAAGTTCGGCGGGTGCGACGGATGGCGCGGTTATTTTTTCAGATTCCATGGCAAAATAGACTGCAAATTCGGGATGTCTCGTGCTAAAAAGTCGACGGCTGACGAAAGGTGCCTTACATGTCACGCCGCTGCCACCCGGCAGGAGCCTGGAGGGAGATTTCCGGAACGGTCCGCGAGGACCGTATACGGGGATATGTGGGGCTGTAAATTAAAGAGGGAAGAATGGCAAATACGAACTCGAAGCCCGCGAAATCGGCCACCGATCCGCGCGAGGTGGGCCGTCGTGACTTCATTGTCGTTGCGACCTATGCGATGGGGGCCGTCGGAGCGGCGGCCGTTGTCTGGCCGCTGATCGATCAGATGAATCCGGCGGCCGACACGCTGGCACTTGCCAGCACAGAAGTCGATGTCTCGAAAATCGCCGAGGGTCAGGCAATCACTGTGACCTGGCGTGGCAAGCCTGTTTTCATCCGCCATCGCACGGCGGACGAGATCACCCGCGCCAACGCCATCGACAGCTCTGAGCTGCGGGACCCGCAGGAAGACGAGGCGCGTGTCCAGAAGCCTGAACTTCTCGTGCTGGTGGGTGTCTGCACGCATCTTGGCTGCGTGCCGCTCGGCCAGAAAACCGGCGAGGTCAAGGGTGAGTATGATGGCTGGTTCTGCCCGTGCCATGGCTCGCACTACGACACGTCAGGACGCATTCGCAAGGGGCCGGCGCCGACCAATCTCGAGGTTCCGCCCTACACCTTCCTTTCCGACGCCGTGATCCGGATCGGCTGATCCGTCTGTTTTGCTGGAGGCTACAGGTTCCATGTCTGCTGAAAAATTCTCAAATCCCGTTGTAAGGTGGATTGATCATCGTCTTCCCGTCTTCTCGATGCTGGACCATGAAAAATATGACTATCCGGTGCCGAAGAATCTGAACTATTTCTGGAATTTCGGTGTGCTTGCCGGCCTGGCGCTGGTGATCATGATTGTCACCGGCATCGTGCTGGCGATGAACTACACGGCGCATGTCGACCACGCGTTCAGCTCGGTTGAGCGGATCATGCGCGACGTCAATCATGGCTGGCTGATCCGTTACATTCACATGAATGCGGCAAGCTTCTTCTTCATCGTCGTCTATATCCACATCTTCCGCGGGCTGTATTACGGCTCCTACAAGGCGCCGCGCGAGCTGTTATGGATGCTTGGTGTGGTGATCTTCCTGCTGATGATGGCGACCGCCTTTATGGGCTATGTTCTTCCCTGGGGCCAGATGAGCTTCTGGGGCGCCACCGTGATCACCAACCTGTTCTCGGCCATCCCGCTTGTCGGCGAGAGTATCGTGACCTTCCTGTGGGGTGGCTTCTCGGTCGACAACCCGACCCTGAACCGCTTCTTCTCGCTGCATTACCTGATGCCGTTCGTGATCGCTGGCGTGGTGGTGCTGCATATTGTGGCGCTGCACCGGTTCGGGTCCAACAACCCGATCGGCATCGACGCCAAGGGGCCGCAGGACACGATTTCCTTCCATCCCTATTACACGATCAAGGACATGGTCGGGATCGCGATGTTCCTGCTGTTGCTGGCGGTGGCGGTGTTCTTCTTCCCGAACGCCATGGGGCATCCGGACAACTATATCCCGGCCAACCCGATGCAGACGCCGGCGCATATCGTTCCCGAATGGTACTTCCTGCCATTCTACGCGATCCTGCGCGCGGTTCCGGACAAGCTTGGCGGCGTGCTGCTGATGTTTGCGGCCATTTTCGTGCTGTTCATCCTGCCATGGCTTGACCGCTCGCCGGTCCGCTCGGCCCGGTTCCGGCCGGTCTTCCGGATCTTCTTCTGGCTGCTGTTCATCGACTGCATTGCTCTTGGCTACCTTGGCGGCAAGCCGGCGGAAGGCGTTTATGTCGTGCTCTCGCGGATTGCCACCGTCTGGTACTTCCTGCACTTCCTTTTGATCCTGCCGCTGCTGAGCGTCTTCGAGACAACCAGACCGCTGCCGAAATCGATCTCCGAACCGGTGCTGGCGACAGCGAAGGGAGTCGCCTGATGGGTAAATTTCTGATTGCGTCCGTGACCGCGCTGGCGGCCCTGATCGGGGTTGCCGGCCCGGCCCAGGCGGCCGGTGGCGGCGATGTGAAGCTCGTCTCCGGCGAGTGGAGCTTTGCCGGCCCGTTCGGTTATTTCGACAAGGGTGCCATGCAGCGTGGCTTCCAGGTCTATCTCGAGGTCTGCGCC
>JAAZUU010000009.1 GCA_018624035.1 Rhodobiaceae bacterium
GGGGCTGCGCATGGTGAAAAGCGAGGCCGAGATCGACAAGCTTCGTCATATCTGCGCCATCGGCTCGGCGGCCTTTGACGCGGTGCCGGAATTCGCTTTTGCCGGCCTGCCGCTCGACGATCTGTTTCGTGCCTTCAGGCGTGCCGCCATCGGGTCCGGTGCCGATGATGCGCCCTATGTCGTTGGTGGGGCCGGTCAGGGTGGCTATGCTGATGTGATCTCGCCGCCAACCTCGCGGCCCTTGCAGCCAGGTGATGTGCTGATGCTCGACACCGGCTGTTTCTGGGACGGGTATTTCTGTGATTTCGACCGCAACTGGGCGATCGGCCGTGCCGATGACACGGCAAGGCGGGCGCATGACGTACTATGGCGCGCCACCGAGGCAGGCATCGACGCGGCGCGGCCTGGCAACAGCTGTCGCGAGCTGTTCATCGCCATGTCCGAAGTGATCGCCGAGATGGATGACAGCGGTGGTGATGTCGGGCGGCTTGGTCATGGGCTTGGCATGCAGCTGACCGAACAGCCTTCGCACGCCATGTTCGACAAGACCGAGCTTGCCGAGAACATGGTGCTGACGATCGAGCCGTCCCTGTCCTATGGCGATGGCCTGATGATGGTTCATGAGGAGAATATCGTGGTGCGTGCCGGCGGCGCTGAATTGCTGACGCGCCGCGCCGAGGCGGAGCTGCCTATTATCGGGTGACCGGATGCGTCGTGTGGCATCCTGACGCCTGCGGCATCCTGAAAGCAGGGAAGGATATGGCAATGTCACATGTATTTCCGCGAAGCATGAAGACCGACCCGCCGGTCGCCGTGGCCGGTGAGGGGTGCTACATCGTCGATTCCACCGGCAAGCGCTATCTTGACGGGTCCGGCGGCGCGGCGGTGTCCTGTCTTGGCCACGATCATCCGGCGGTGATCGAGGCGGTGCGTTCGCAGATCGGCAGGCTGGCCTTCGCGCATACCGGGTTTTTCACCTCCGAGCCGGCGGAAACGCTGGCCGGCCTTCTTGCCGCGCAGGCACCGGCGGGTATCGACCATGTCTATTTCGTGTCCGGCGGTTCCGAGGCGGTGGAGGCGGCGATCAAGCTGGCGCGGCAATATTTCGTTGAGCGCGGTATGCCGGAGCGACGGCACATCATCGCGCGCCGCCAGAGCTATCACGGCAACACGCTTGGGGCGCTGGCCACCGGCGGCAACGAATGGCGCCGCCGTGCCTTCGCGCCGCTGCTGGTCGAAACAAGCCATATCGCGCCCTGCTACGCCTATCGCGAGATGCGCGACGGTGAGAGCGAGCGCGCCTTTGGCGAGCGTGTCGCCGATGAGCTTGAAACCGAAATCCAGCGCCTTGGCCCGGACAATGTGATGGCATTCGTCGCCGAGCCCGTTGTCGGCGCCACGCTTGGCGCGGTGCCGGCGGCGACAGGATATTTCGCCAGGGTTCGTGACATCTGCGATCGCCATGGCGTGCTGCTGATCCTTGACGAGGTGATGTGCGGCATGGGGCGCACAGGGTATCTGTTTGCCAGCGAGGCGGATGAGGTGCGTCCCGATATCGTGACCATCGCCAAGGGGCTTGGCGCCGGCTATCAACCGGTCGGCGCGATGCTGTGCAGTGGTGACATCTACCGCACCATTGAATTCGGAAGCGGGTTTTTCCAGCATGGCCACACCTATCTCGGTCACCCGACAGCCTGCGCGGCGGCGCTGGCGGTGGTGACGACACTTCTCGATGAACAGCTGATCGGCCGTGTCCAGGTCCAGGGCGCGAAGCTGAAGGCCGCGCTTTATAACCGCTTCGGTGCGCACCCGCATATTGGCGACATTCGTGGACGTGGCCTGTTCCTAGCTATGGAATTTGTCGCCGACCGGGCGACGAAGACCCCGTTTGATCCGGCCGAGGCGCGGCATCGGATGTTCAAGGCGGCGGCATTCGAGGCCGGGCTGATCTGCTATCCGATGGGCGGCACAATTGACGGCCACCGGGGGGATCATGTGTTGCTGGCGCCACCCTTCATCATCAGTGATGACCAGATCGGCGAGATGTGTGACAAGCTGGATGTGGCGGTGCGATCAGCGTTGGCCTGACACGGTCCAGGCCCGACACCGTTTCAAGGCTGGTATAAGCGGCCATTCTGCGCCACCATGTGACTGTGGCGTGTCATCGCCTTTCACCACAATCGATATCACCGCCATTATTGTTGTTGTTATTGAGAAGCGTTGGTGATTGCCGGCCCGGGGAGTGCTGTCATCTTCATATCTATCGACCATCGCGTGTTCCTGCTGTCATCGCTGGCGCGCCGGAAACGCTCCGTGATCACCGGTGCGGCATGACCATCCCGATGGCAGGCGCCACGCCGGCACACCCGTCTCCGAAAGCTGGCGACAATGTGAAGGGCGCGCTGTTCATGCTGGCCGGCATGTTCGTGTTCTCGGCTGTCGATGCCCAGGCCAAATATCTGACTTCACACTTGCCGGCGCTGCAGATCGTCTGGGTCCGTCAGATCGGACTTGTGCTGGGTGTTCTGATGCTGATTGCCTGGCATGGCCGGACAGTCTTGCAGACCGGCTTTGCGATGTTGCAGGTTAGCCGCGGGGTGGCGGCAGCCGTGTCAGCGACGCTGTTTATCATCGGGCTGAATTTCGTCGCGCTGGCCGACGCCGTGGCGGTCACCTTCGTGGCACCTCTTGTCGTGACGATGCTGGCGGCGCTGCTGCTTGGCGAACGTGTCGGGTTGCATCGCTGGGCCGCCACGATCATCGGGTTCCTTGGCACGCTGATCGTCATCCGGCCCGGAATGGAGGGGTTTCATCCCGGCCTGCTCCTGCCCCTGATGGCGGCGATCCTGTTTGCTGTCAGGCAGGTCATCTCACGCCATATCGGGTCGCGTGATCGTACCGAGACAACGCTGGCCTATACGGCGCTTACGGCTTTCCTGATGCTGAGCGTTGTGCAGCCTTTTGTCTGGCAGCCGGTCGACTCGCTGAAGCTCGTTGGCATTATCACCGCGATGTCACTGATGGCGGCGCTTGGAGAATTCCTGGTCATCCGCGCTCTTGAGATCGGGCAGGCTGTCTTTGTCTCGCCGCTTCACTACACCATCATCATCTGGGCGAGCCTCTATGGCTATCTGATCTTCGGCCAGTTTCCGGATATATGGACCTGGACCGGATCCTTCGTGATCATGGCGTCGGGACTCTATGTTTTTCACCGCGAGCGCAAACGCGCCGCCGCAAGTCACCGTTAGCGCTGCATAAAACGCAGCGACGTGATCGGATTTTGACGCTGTATTGCAGCGATCCCGCTGTTTATCGTGCCGGTTTCACAATGTGGTAAAGCCATAATCACGAAGCACTATCGGAAGGGAGAGTCGGTTTTCCGTGCCGGCGACAAATCGGCATCGGTCTGTCTGTTGCTGTCCGGTGAGATCGGCCTTTTCTTCCCGAACGACGATCGCGATCCCTATATGTATATCAGGGATCATGAGACCTTTGGCGAGATGGGGCTGATCGAGAACGAGTTGCGGAATGCGCGTGCAATCTGCCTGTCAGATTGTGAGGTTCTGCACATAGAAAAACCGGATTTCGAGGCGCGTATCCACGATGCTGACCCGCTTCTGAAGGCTCTTATCAGAACGTTGAGCGCACGACTTCGCGATGCCAACAGAAAGCTGAGCATCCGTCACTAGACTGTGACGACCCGAAACGAGGGAAGGCGGCGCGGTTCACGCCGCAGAACCACAGGTCACACCGCATATCCGAGGCGCTGATAACCGACCGCCTTCAGTCTGATATCGGGGAACAGCAATTTCAAATCGCCGGCCATCTCGCGGATTCGCGCTTCACATTGGCGTTCGGTGAGATGCAATCCTTTCGAATCGGCAAGAGTGGTGCATTGCCCATAAAGAAGTCCGCAGACGAAAAGCTTGGCGATGAACATGGCTTGGATCCGCCCTGTTGATGTCGGATGATTGACATAGCTCACGAAGCGCGATGCAGAACACTGCCAAATTGACATCCGCATGATGCAATTAATGCAGCGTGATTGACCTGTGCCACTGGCCCGTCACGCCAATTCAGCCCCTGACCAGCGCCAGATGATGCAAAATTTGCATCGCCGCCAATCAAATATAGCTCTTTCAGTATATGCCCGTCCGCCTTAACACCGCAGGCTGGCTCCCGAGTGAGCAGCAAGAAGGGTACCGCTATGGGACTGATGTTCATGACCGATCTTGACGGCACATTGCTGGGCCATGACGATTTCAGCTTTGCGTTGATCCGAGATGACATTCTGGCGTTGCTCGGCACCGGCGTCACGATTGTTCCGAATTCGAGCAAGACAAGCCGCGAGATCAGCGTCTTCTGTGATGAACTTGGCGCCAGCCTTCCTTTCATCTGCGAGAATGGCGCGGCTCTGGTCAACAGGCCGCTGTTTGATCTTCCGGCAGCCCCGCGCAGTGCTGATGTTGTCGGCCTCGCGCCGGACCAGTTGATGGCGTTGTGGGGCCAATCCGTTGATTCCACGCTGAGGCATCACTGTCATTTTCTGGCTGATCTTCCCGAGGCTGAGCAGGCTTGGCATCTCGGGCTTCGCGGTGCCGCGCTGAAGCAGGCTCTGGCGCGCGATTATTCGGCACCCTTCGTGTTTACCGGGCCGGACGCGGCATTCGCTGACTTGCGGAAGCAGGCCGTCAATGCCGGGCTTTCCGTCAAACGGGGTGGCCGGGTCTGCAATCTGTCGGCCGGTCATGACAAGTCGGGATTCACGAAGTCGCTACGCGCTGAATATCAGGCCGCCGGCACCGAACTGGTCATTGTCGGGTTTGGCGATGGTGAAAATGACATCGGCATGCTCGAGACATCCGACATTGCCTGTGTTGTGCCACGACCGGGTCATCCGCCGCTGACGCTGGCCTCGCCGCCACCGACTGTCATCACCGCACGGCGCGCGGCGCCGGAAGGATGGCTGGAAGCGGCGCGGCAGGCGCTTTCAATTCTGGAATTCAAGAGGGGAGACAATCATGGGTGATTTCCAGCAGGGCGGCGTTGTCGCCACACTTCATAATTTCCACACTAAGCCGCTTGAAGAGCTTGAGGCGGATCTGAAGCTCTTCTCCGGCTATCGGCCCATGGAACTGATCCTGCCAAGCCTCTATTCAGAGCTGGACGGACCGGCACTTGACCATATTGTCGAAGAGATCGCCAAGGTCGACTATCTTGGTCATGTCACCATCGGGCTCGACAGGGCGGACCGTGACGGTTTCGAGCGCGCCTACAGCTTCTTTTCGCGGCTGAAGACGCCGTTTTCGATCCTGTGGAATGACGGGCCGCGCCTGCGCGCCATCCAGCAGGAGCTCGAGGAACGGTCGCTTGGTCCGACCGAGGTCGGCAAGGGCCGCAATGTCTGGTACTGCATCGGCTTCACGAACGCCCGTGGCAAGGCCGAGGCGGTGGCGCTTCACGATTGCGATATTCTGACTTATGACCGCAGTCTGCTGGCAAGGCTGTTCTATCCGATCGCCAATCCGAATTTCCAGTTCGAGTTCTGTAAGGGCTATTATGCCCGCGTCGCCGAGGGGCGGATGAATGGCCGCGTGTCGAGACTTCTTGTCACGCCGTTGCTACTGGCCATGGAACGCGTGCTGGGGCCAAACGACTATATCAGCTTCATGAAGAGCTTCCGTTACCCGCTTGCCGGCGAATTTTCCTTCCGGCGCTCGCTGATCCCGGAATTGCGGATCCCTTGGGATTGGGGGCTTGAGGTCGGCGTCCTGTCCGAGATGCAGCGCAATCAGGCAAGCAACCGGATCTGCCAGGTCGATATCGCGGCGAATTATGATCACAAGCATCAGGAACTGTCGGAAGCCGACAGCACATCCGGCCTGTCTCGCATGTCGATCGATATTTCAAAAGTACTGATCCGCAAGCTGGCGACGCAGGGGCACTGTTTCGGGTCGGATACTTTCCGGACGATCAAGGCAACCTATTTCCGTATCGCGCTGGATATGGTCAGCTTCTATCAGAGCGACGCCGAACTCAACGGCCTGTCCTTTGACATCAATGCCGAGGAACGTGCTGTCGAATTGTTTGCCGAAAACATCATGCGGGCTGGCGATGACTTCACCTACACGCCGATGGAAACGCCTTTCATCCCCTCCTGGACACGTGTGAATTCGGCCATTCCCGATCTTGGATACCGGTTGCGGTGCGCTGTCGAGGCTGACAATCAGGAAATGCGGACGCCTTCGCACACGCAGGTGGTGTGGCCGATGGTCGGGCGGGCCGGATGACGCATCGCGGGCCGGTTGCCAATGGGCCGGTTGCCAAGGGGCTGGTTGCCAAGGGGCCGATTGCCAGGGTGTCCGTTGCCAGGGCGTCGGTTGCGAGCGCGCCGGCCGATGCTTGCCTCAGCCTGTAGAATCCACCATCGACCGGCGAATGATATCGGCAAGGCCGGCCGGGGCGGGACTATCCTTGCCAAGCGCGCCATAGATGGCGTCCCATCCCGCTCGTTCATGCGCCAGCCGCGCCGCCATTCCGGTCTCGCAGAATGACAGGCAGGCGGCAAGCCGCGACGCGCCCTCACTGACATAGCTGCCGCCCTTCGCGGCGCCGTCAATGGCAAAGATCAGACCGGCAAGAGGTGCCGGATCCGGCGATATGAAACAGGCGGTGAAGGGCCACAGACGGTCGCGGAGCGTCTCGAACCCCTGCGGATGAAGCTCCGCATAGCGACTGAAAAGCAGCAATCTCTCGATGTCGCCGATAGCCTTGCCGTCGCTGGCATGCGCGATGGCGCGGGCGGCAAAAGCCTGCTTGTCATGTCGCATGATCAGCCCTTCGGCATGGAGATGTCCGAGATATTCCGTCTCGCCGAATGCCGATATGGCATAGGCCTGATCCTCGGCCCGATTGATGAAGGTCGGGGTGAAGGGCCGCCAGCGGCGAAGCGCGTCGGCGGTAATGCCGGTCGTGCCGCCGGTCACATGAACACGCTGAAAGCCGGGTGCCCGTTGCAGGATTTCTGCCTCGGTGGAGATCGCCTGCGGCCATTGCGGGCAGAACAGGCGACGCGATGTCAGCGGTGCCGGGAGCGCATCGGTATCGGGCCGCCTGACATCGGGGATGAACAATCCGTTCGCGGCGTCTGACTCATTGACCAACCCGCCGGCAAGCATGCCCAGATCGACAAGCCTGCCTTCGTGATCACGCGCCGTGCCACCCCAAAGGGGATTGGCGATGGCCCGCAGGGCGGTGCGCCCGGTATGCGCCTTCAGCGCCGTCTGGTCGAAGATCTGGTCAAGATCGATTTTGAAGGTGAATGCCGCGCGTGGATTGACCACCATCTGCCAGACAAGAAGAATCACCTTCAGAAAGCTGTAATGCCGGCCATAGGCGCCATTCACACCGAGCATATCGGCCGCCGCCGCGTCGCCCGGACACAGGCACCGCGCCATGGCGCGGCACCGGTCCTCGTCAAACAGAAAGACCCGCAAATGCCGCAAATCCAGATGGCGGGTGATGATGTCCCGCACATAGGCAAACCCCGTTTCCTCCATGCCCGGATGTGTTGCCGAGATCGACATGACGAGATCCATCCGTGCCGTGGCCGGCAATGTACCGGCTTCGCATTCGGCGGCCAGCGCCCGGTCGAGACTGGCAAGCCCGTAAAGGATCTCGTTTTCCTCCGGCCGCGCATCGAGCGGGATGGGATGGTCATACCAGAAGGCCTGCCGAGTGTTGGCAAAGCGGCGTCCGGCCGCGCGGTGATCCGCCGGGACATCGGGTGAATCGGGATCGAGCGGCGGACTGATCAGGGCGTTGGCCGTGAACAGCAGTTCCTCGGCCGGCGCGCGAAGCGGTGCCGATGGCGACGCGATGCCATGCAACCGGCGCCGGCCACGGATGGTTTCGGCCATATCATCGGGCGCGGCGCTGGCGGCGGCGGCCGGCGGGCAGAAGATTTCCCATGGATGGCGCCGGTCTTCGGGGTCGACGGCAAGGTCGGCGAGACTGCGTTTCAGAAAGGATGCCAGATGGTGCATCACGGTATCGTCGGGATTGTTGGGTGTCGCGGCTTCGGCCTGTTTCACCAGTGCCTGTGCCGCCGCGTGATCGGGATGTGTGGCCAGTCCACGAAGCAGCCAGGCACGGCAAAGCCGCGCCTGATCATCAGGCGCCGTGTCAAGGCTGAGCGCCGGCCAGTCATCGCCGGTCAGCAGCCGGCCGCCCGGCGCGTGAAGGCGGCGTTTGATCCGGTCGGCTGTTTTCCCGGCTTCCGTCATTCCAATCTCCCTTCATCCGACATGCGGCACAGATTGGCCGTGCCTTAGATGCGAACCGCATCAAGCTTTCACAGGATAGGATGGAAAAATGATGCCCGAAAGCGTTTTCGGTTGACTCCGAAATCGCTTTCGGGAAGGGTTTTGCGATGGGGGGACCAGCAAGATTAAAGGTCATTGCCGAGCGGCTGAACCTGTCGCAGAGCACTGTGTCACGGGCTCTGAACGACTATCAGGACATATCGGACCGGACCAAGCGGCTTGTTCGTGCGGCGGCCAACGAGCTTGGCTACCAGCCGAACATGCATGCCAGACGGCTTGCGCTCGGCAAGTCCGAGACGCTTGGCTATGTGATGCCCTGGCAGGATCGGCAGGTGACAGAAGCCTTCCTCAGCGAACTCATGGCCGGCATGGCCAAGGCGCTGGCCGGCTATGGCTGGGACTTGACGGTGCTTGTTCCCCACAGTGTTGCCGAAGAGCTGGAGCTGTTCCAGAGAATCGCCCGCACACGTCATATCAGCGGGCTGGTGATTTCCCGAACCTACAGCGACGACATGCGCTTCGGTGTTCTGCGGGATTTGCAGATCCCGTTTGTTTCGCATGGCCGGTCCAATCATTGTGATGAGACGGCCTGGCTTGACGTTGACAATGAACTTGCCTTTGCGGAAATGACGACATATCTCGCCGGGCTCGGCCACCGCCGGATTGCGCATATTGCCGGCCCGGAGGTCTATAATTTCGCCCGTCAGCGCCGTACCGGTTGGCGCCGCGGCATCAGTGAGGCCGCGCTTGACCCGGCCAGCGCGCCTCTTGAGGAGACCGAGCTCAGTTTCGAAGGTGGCAAGGCCGCGATGGTCAGGCTTCTGGCGCTTGACCCGCCACCGACCGCCGTTTGCTGCGTGTCGGATGTTGTGGCCATTGGCGCGATGCAGGCGATCCGCGATGCCGGGCTGGTGCCGGGACGTGAAATCTCGCTTGTCGGCTATGACGGGCTCGAGATCGGTGCCTGGATCGAGCCGCCCCTCACCACGATGAGCCAGCCGCAGCGCTCGGCGGGGCGCCAACTGGCGGAAATGTTGATCAGTCTTGTCGAGGGCACCACTGGGCCCGCCGACAATCAGGAACTCGTGCGCGCGTCACTCGTGCGTCGGGGAACGGCCAATCCACCCATTTCGGGTTGGCCGGAAAGCCGGCAGGCAGTCCGGCAAACAACAAGAGCAAACTCTGGAGGTGTTGACTCATGAGACCACTTTTCCTAACGGCAGCGACGGCGGTGATCACCACCCTTGTCGCGGGCGTCGCACAGGCGGACACGATTCGCTTCTGGACGACCGAAAACCAGCCGGCGCGCCTTGCCAAGCAGCAGGCGATGGCTGAGGATTTCAAACAGAAGACAGGCCACACGGTCGAGGTGATCCCGGTTGAGGAGAAAGACCTCGGCACGCGTGCAACGGCTGCCTTTGCCGCCGGTGCGCTTCCCGATGTCATCTACCACCCGCTGCAATATGTGCTGCCCTGGGCCGAAGCCGGCATTCTCGATGTCGAGTCCAATTCCGACATCGTTGACGATCTGCAGAAGAACACTTTTGCGCCAGGTGCCATCACCATGGCGCAGTTCGACGGCATGACAGCCGCTGTTCCGGTCGATGGCTGGACGCAGATGGTTGTGTATCGCAAGGATCTGTTCGAGGCGGCCGGTCTTGACGCACCGACAAGCTATGCGGCGATCGAGGCGGCTGTTGACGCGCTTCACAATCCGCCGTCGATGTATGGTTTCGTGGCGCCGAACAAGGTTGATGAGAACTTCATGAGCCAGGTTCTGGAGCATGTGTTCCTCGCCAATGGTGTCTCGCCGGTCAGCTCCGACGGCTTCGCGCCGCTTGATGCTGGCGCGACGACCGAGGTTCTGGACTTCTACAAGAAGATTGCCAAGGCATCGCCTCCGGGTGAGCTGTTCTGGAAGCAGTCGCGCGAAATGTATTTCGCCGGCAAGGCGGCGATGATCATCTGGTCGCCCTTCATCCTCGACGAGTTGGCAGGCCTTCGTGACTCGGCCCCGCCAACCATCAATGATGACCCGACATCGCCCGAGCTGGCTTCGAAGACAGGCATCGTGACCACCTTTGGCGGTCCGTCGAACCCGAGTGGCGCCGCCTGGGCCGATATCCGCTATTTCGGTGTCACCAGCGATGCCAACATCGATGTCGCGTCCGAGTTCGTGACCTATTCGATGAAGGATGGCTATACCGCGACCCTGTCGATCGCGCCCGAGGGCAAGTTCCCGGTCCGTCGCGGCGAAGTCACCGACACGGCCCGTTATGTGAAGGCATGGTCGAAGCTGCCTGTCGGTGTCGACCGCAAGGCCCCGCTGTCCGAGCTGTATGATCAGGCCACCATCCGGCGGATTGTCAGCGGTCTCGAGACCGCCAATCGCTGGGGTGTCAAGGAAGGCCAGCTTTCGCTTGCGTCGAAGATGATCAACACGCAGGCCATTAACCGTGTCGTTCGTCAGTATATTGATGACGAAATCGGCGCTGCTGACGCAGTTGCCAAGCTCAATGCCGAGCTTGGTGCCGTCCAGTAAACCTCTATAATCTGCCCGGCAGCCGTATCGTGGCGGCTGCCGGCGCATTTCATTTTTGACATAAAGACAGCAGATGAATCACATGGACCAGCCAGATCGCCGACGCGAGGGCGCGCTAGCACGCCGCGAAAAGCGGCTTGCCTACATCTTGCTGATGCCGACATTTCTGCTCGTTCTGGCGGTCGTGCTGCTGCCGCTGCTGGCCAATTTCTGGATTTCGGTGAAGCCTGTCACCCTCGCCGAGCTGCGTCCGCCTTCGCTGATCCTGAAGGAACAGGTGCGGGGCGATTTCGCCGGCGCCGGTGACGAGGCGCGCCTCGAATATCGCTATCGCAACTCCTCAATCAAATATCCGCTGGAGGATGTTGTCTTCACCGACAGCCTTCCGGCCGGGGTGGAGGTCACGTCGCTTGATCCGGCCTGTGGGCTTGATGCCGGCGGCGGCCTTCGCTGTGAACTTGGCACACTGGACGGCAAGGCGCGCGGCAAGATCCGCATCGGGATCAGGGCCGGCGACGGTTTCACCGGTGACAAGTCCAGCTTCAAGGCCGGTACGCCGGAAGCCACCTTCACCGCCTATAACGTCATGACGTCGTTCGATTTCACGCTGGCGAATTTTGAACGGGTGTTCTCGGCGGCGGAGTTCTGGGACGTGTTGAAGGTGTCTGTCTATTACACCGTCTTCGGGACAGCGGGGGCGCTGCTGCTTGGCCTGTTCGCTGCGCAGATCCTGCAGAAGGCGTTCTTTGGCCGGCCGGTGATCCGCGGGCTGATGCTGTTTCCCTATGTCGCGCCGGTGATTGCCGTCGCCTTCTCCTGGGTGGTTCTGTTCGATCCGTTCTCGGGCGCGGTGAATGCCATGCTGCAGCAGATGGATGTCGCCGAGGGTCCGATCAATTTCTTCGGCCAGCGATCAGTCACCATCGATGTCTTCGGGTTCGGCCTGACCCTGCCGATGGCGCTGACGATGGTCATTCTGTTCGAGGTCTGGCGGTATTTCCCTCTCTCCTTCCTGTTCATTCTGGCCCGCATGCAGTCGATCCCCTCGGATATCTACGAGGCGGCGGAAATCGATGGCGCGACGCCGATTCAGCAATTTTGGTTCCTGTCGCTTCCCTATATCGCCGGCATCCTGGCGGTGCTGTTCCTTCTCCGCTTCATCTGGACCTTCAACAAGTTCGACGACATCTTCCTGCTGACCGGTGGCAATGCCGGCACGCGGACGCTGACAGTCAATGTCTATGAGCAGGCTTTCGCGATCTCGAATCTCGGTGCCGGCGCGGCGGTGGCGGTGGTGATCTTCGCGCTGCTTCTTGTCTTCTCGGTAATCTTCATCCGCTTTTCACCAAAGGATGCCAGCTAATGAAGTTCTGGATGCATGGCATGTTCGGCGCTGTTCTGGCAGGCGGGATCTGGGTCGCCATCTGGCAGATCATCGTGACGATGGCGCTGATTGTCACCACAGGTGCCGGGCTGACGCTGCAGGCCGGCCCGGCCCTGCTTGCCGGCATGGTCGCCGGCCCGGTGGTCATCCTGTATCGCCCGCCGGGCCAGCTGCTTCGGCATGGCATCGGCATCGCGGTAATGGCGGCGCTTCTCTGGGGTTTTACCCTTGGCGCGCCATTTGACCCGAACGGATTGCTGCCGGTCTGGCAGAGTGTGGTGGCCATGATCATTGCCGCCGCGGCAGGCTGGCTCAGCCTGAGCGCCTCCATTGGCGCGATGCCGCCGACGATGCAGGCCCGCTATGCTGCCGAAACATTCTATCTGCGCCTGTTATGGGGCCTTGGCCTGATGATGTTCGTGCTGATTGTCGCCATCCCGTTCTATGTGATGGTGATGACAAGCCTGAAAAGCCAGCAGAGCCTGCTTGCCAACCCGCTGGATTTCTCGATTGACCCGGCTGTCGGGGGCACGGTCCTGTTCCGGTCCTATATAGAGCTTTTCACCGAATATGATTTTGGCACATTGTTGCTCAATTCGGCGATCGTCTCGGTGGCGACGGTACTGATCACGCTGCTGTTCTCGGTGCCGGGGGCCTATGCCGTGGCCAAGCTTCGCTTTCCCGGCCGCAAATGGCTGTCCGGGTCGGTACTGCTGATCTATCTCATTCCGGCGATCATCCTTGTGATCCCGCTTTATGCGGTGTTCAGCCAGCTTGGGCTTCGCAATTCGCTTCTGGGGCTGTGCATCGTGTATCCGGCGACGACGATTCCGGTCGCGCTCTACATGCTTCGCGGCTATTTCGCCGGCCTGCCATCGGAACTTGACGACGCCGGGCTGATGGATGGCCTGTCACGCCTGCAGATCATCACGCGGATCGCGATGCCGTTGTCGATGCCGGCGATCGCCTCGGTCGCGCTCTATGTCTTCATGATCGCCTGGAACGAGTTCCTTTTCGCCTTCATGTTCCTGGATGATGTGAAGCTGTTCACGCTGTCGCGTGGTATTGTATCGCTGAATTCTTCGGAGGTGCCGCGCCAGCATCTGATGGCCGGCGCCGTGATCGCCACAACGCCGGTTCTGATACTCTTCCTGTGGTTCGAGAGGTTCCTTGTCACGGGACTCACGGCAGGAAGCGTCAAGGGATAGAGGACAGAAGTCCGCAAACAGAGGATAGAGGATGACAAGCCGAATCGAAGAAGCCATCAGGACCATCAGGGTGAATGACCGAGGCGGGTACACGGTGCCCACAAACCGGCTTTATCCCTATCAGTGGAACTGGGATTCCGGGTTTACCGCGCTCGGTATATGGCATTTCAACAAATGGCGGGCCTGGCTTGAAATCATGGCGCTTCTCGACGCGCAATGGGATGATGGCATGGTGCCGCATATCGTCTTCCGGCAGCACGATCCGGACTATTTCCCCGGCCCCGGCGTCTGGCAGACCAACACCGAACCCTCGACCAGCGGCCATTCGCAGCCGCCGGTTCTGGCAAGCGTGATTCTGCGGATGGTTCGCATGGGCACCGCCTATGACAGCCGCAAGGCGCGCGAGGTCTTCCCGCGCCTGATGGCGTATCATCGCTGGTTCTGCAATGCCCGTGACCCGCAGGGAACCGGCGTGATCGGCATAATTCATCCCTGGGAGTCCGGCCGCGACAACTGCCCCGACTGGGATATCGGCATGGAAGGCATCACCGTTCCCGAGAACCTGATGAGCTATCACCGCCGCGACACCTCGCATGTCGACAGCGACCAGCGACCGACACAGTCGCAGTATGACCGCTTCATCGCCATCGTCCAGTTCGGGCGCGAGGTGGGCTGGGACCATCACGCCATCCATGCAAGGGGGCCCTTTCTTATGGCCGATCCCGGGGTCCAGTTCATTCTGCTTCGCGCCTGCCGTGATCTGCTAGAGCTGGCGCGCCTGCTCGATATGGATCAGGCCTTTGCCGAGATACGCGAATGGATCGACCGGTTGACCACGGGTTGTGACTGGTTGTGGAACGACACCATTGGCGGCTATTGCGCGCGCGATATCCGCACCGGCATTTTCAGCAACGCCATTACCAACGCATCCATGCTCAGCTTCTATGCCGGTGCCGGATCGGCTGAACAGCGTGCCAGCATGGCGGCGCATTGCCGGCGGATCCTTGATGCCTGTCGTTACGGGATGCCGAGCTGGGATCCGGAACATGCCGATTTTGAATCAAAGCGGTATTGGCGCGGGCCGGTCTGGGCAATCATGAACCATATGGTCTGGACCGGTCTTGCCGATGCGGGCGAGGCAGAGCTGTCGGCGCGGATCAGCAACGACACCCTTGGCCTTGTCGAATCGCAGGGCATGGCGGAATATTTCGACCCTCTCGACGGCACCGGACTTGGTGGCATGGATTTTTCCTGGACCGCCGCCATCTATCTCGATCTGTGCCGTGAAGAGGTCGCCGCGCTGCACAAGGAAACAGCTTAGACAAACCGCAGGGGACAATTGCGGGAGGGGATCTGTCACATGGCGTCGATTGAGCTTCGGGCGATTGAAAAATGGTTTGATGACCTGCAGGTCATCAAGGGTGTCGATTTCGACATTGGCGAGGGTGAGTTCATCGTTCTTGTCGGTCCGTCCGGATGCGGCAAGTCGACCCTGCTTCGAATCCTTGCCGGACTCGAGGACGCCACCGTCGGCTCGATCCTGATCGATGGCGATGATGTGACCGACCGGCTGCCATCCGAACGTGGCCTGTCGATGGTCTTCCAGTCCTACGCCCTCTATCCGCATATGGATGTGGCGTCGAATATAGGGTTCGCCCTGAAGACGGCGGGTGTCGGCAGGGCCGAGATTGACGAGCGCGTCAGGGCGGTGGCGAAAATCCTGCGTCTGGAACCGCTTCTGGACCGGCTGCCGAAACAGCTGTCCGGCGGTCAGCGCCAGCGTGTCGCCATCGGCCGCGCCATCATCCGCGAGCCGAAAGGCTTCCTGTTCGACGAGCCGCTGTCCAATCTGGACGCCGCGCTGCGGGTGAATATGCGGCTGGAAATCTCGCGTCTCCATGAACAGCTTGGCATCACCACCATCTATGTGACGCATGACCAGATCGAGGCGATGACGCTGGCTGACAGGATTGTGGTGCTGAATGAGGGTGAAATCATGCAGGCCGGCAGCCCGCGTGATCTCTACAATCTGCCACAGAACAAATTCGTCGCCGAATTCATCGGCAGCCCGAAGATGAATCTGATGCCGGCCGAAATGGCGGATGGCAAGCTTCGTCTTCTGGCCGGAACGGAGCGGACTTTTGGCGGTGATGCGATGCCACCGGAAATCGCCTGGCTTGGCGTGCGGCCGGAAAACATCACTCTGTGTGGTCCGGATGATGCGGATGACAGCATGATCACCGGGTCTCTCAGCGTTTGCGAATATCTCGGATCGGAGCAGTTTGCCTATGTTGATTGCGGCTTTGAAGAGATGATCACCGTGCGGGTCGATCCGGCCGAGGAACTTGTCACCGGCACGACGGTGGGGCTGCGTTTCGACCCGCAGGCCCGGCATTTCTTTGACCGTGCCGGCAAGCGGATATAGCCTGCCGCGCATCCGTTATCGTCGAGAGCAATCCTGGCACTGTCCATGCCGGTGTCCTGACCGCACCGCTTGCCGGATTCTGCCAGCTTGCCGGATTCTGCCAGCTTGCCTGACTCCGACTGATCAGATGATGGCGGTCTCGACGATCGGGCGGTTGGCGGGAATCCGGTCAAAGGTGAATGGTGACAGATCGAGTGAGCGGTACTCGCCATAGGTGATCAGCTCGGCAATGCCGCGCCCCATGGCCGGGCTCTGCTGCAGCCCGTGGCCGGAAAAGCCGTTCTGGAAGATGAAATTGCGAACCTTGTCATGCGGTCCCAGAATGGCGTTCTGGTCGAGCGTGTTGAAGGCGTAATGCCCGGCCCATTCTGTGACCACGCGGATGGCCTCGAATTGCGGAATGCGCGCGGCGATGATCGGCCAGACATGAGTCTGCCACCGGTCATGGTCCATGACGAAATCATCATAGGCGACAGCCGGGTCGGGTTCGGCCGGGCAGCCGGCAAGATAGGTTTCGGGTCCGTCCTGGCGGACATGCACGCCTGACGGGTCGATGGTCAGCGGCAGGTCCCGGTCAAGCGGTGTTTCGGCGGTGAAAATCCAGGTGAAGCGCTTGCGTGGCTCAACCGGCAGATCGATCCCGGCCATGGCCGCCGTGCGCGCGGCGCGTGGACCGCTGGCATTGACGACAGTGCCACAGGCAATGGTCTCGCCGCTTGCCAGCGTCACATGCGTGACCTTCCCGCCGTCGCGGGACATTGCCGCCACCTCGCCGCAAAGATAGTCGACGCCGCGTTCCCGGGCGCCGCGCCGTAGCCAGTCAAACACTGTTCCGCTGTCGAAATATCCCTCGTCACGGCGGTTGATCGAGCCAAGCACAAGATCATCGACATTGTAGAACGGATAGCGGGCGGTGATCTCCTGCGCTGTCAGCAATTCGGTCTCGGCACCGGCGGCGCGCTGGATGTCGCGGTTGCGGCGCAGCAGCTCGGCAAAGCCGTCATTGTCGGCAAGATACAGATAGCCGTAATTCTGGATGTCCAGTTCCGGCACCCGTTCGTCGCCGCCCATATGGGCGCGCAGATTCTTCACGAAATCCGCGGCGAACTGCGAAATGCGGATGTTCAGCTCGGTCGAGAATTGCTGACGCATGCAGGAATTGGTATGCGCGGTCGAGCACAGCTGATAGCTCGGGTCACGCTCGACGACCAGAACCGAACCGTCGAAATCATCGTTCTGCGACAGAAAGAAGGCCGTTGCCGATCCCATGATCGCCCCGCCGACGATCACCACGTCATAGGCCGCGTGCGGTGCCTTGTTCGGCATGGCTGCAATGTTCATGTCCCGGCCCCCGCCATGCTTGTCACCCGGCGTCCATTACCGACAATATATCCCAACAGGCACCCATGGTGTGATAATCGACCTTGCCGGCCGGCGATTTGAACGGTTCGAGCCATGCCCCCTCGCGGCTCACGATGCGGTACCAGGCGCCATGTTCATGATCGACAAGATGATCCCATGACCATGCCCACAGCCGCCGGTAATCGTCACGATAGCGGGTCTTTCCGGTGCGTCTGTAGAGCCGCCAGGCGGTGGCGATGGCCTCGGCCTGAACCCAGAAATATTTCGTCGAATCGGCAAAGCCGCCATCCGGCGCATAGCCATAGACAAGCCCGCCATGCGCCGCATCCCATCCGCGTTCCATCGCCCTGTCATAGAGCGGGGCCGCCGTGGCCAGGTGCCAGTCGGCATGCCGATGCGAGTCAAGCTGCAGCAGCAGCTTTGCCCATTCCACCTGGTGTCCGGGCTGGAATCCCCATGGCTTGAACAGATCGTCCGGCCTGTCGATATTATACTGCCAGTCATGGTGCCAGCCGGAATCATAATGTTCCCAGACCTGCCCGTCCGCGGCGGTGGCCAACTCAACGGTGAATTTATGCGCCACCATCTCGGCGCGATCCAGATAGCGCGCCTCGCCGGTGGTCTCGAAGGCGGCGAGCAACGCCTCGACCATATGCATGTTGGCGTTCTGCCCGCGATAGCTGTCGAGTTGTGACAGGTCGGCCGAACGTTCATCCGCATAGGCGCCATGATCCGCCTCGAAGAACTGCGCCTCCATGAAATCCCAGCATGACTCCAGCATCGTGTCGCCACCATCAATACCGATGCGCGCCGCCCAGGCCGCCGCGAGAATGACAAAGGCGTGGCCATAGGTCATCGCGCGCCCATCCTCGATCACATCCGCCTTGCGCTGCCACAGATAATGGCCTTGCGGCGCACGGTGATGGGCCTCCAGATAGCGCAGCCCATGCGCCGTCCAGTCGCGGTAATGAGGCTTGCCGGTTTGCAGAAAGGCGTTGGCATGGTTGAAGACAAAACGAGTCGAGCTCACAAGATGGCGCGTGTCCCGGTCATAGACCGTGCCGTCATCGAGAAAATGATGAAAGAATCCGCCTGCCGGATCGAACGCCGAAGATTCATAGAAGGCCAGAATGCTCTCGACATGCGAGCGCAGGAAAGTCGGGGATTCGAAATCGGGTTGGTCGGGTTTGTCGTCTCTTGTCATATCAGCCTGCCGGTCGCGCCAACGTCACTTGCGGGCAACGCGCTCTTCTTCGCTCGTCACCCGGATATGGATATCAGGCAGGACCCGGTCCTTCCAGTTGTAATCTCTGATCGAGGCGCCGCGACAGCGGGCCATTATCGGTCTTGTGATCCTGTTGGCCGTTGTTATTGTACTGACACACCTCAAGGGAGACAGGTAGCGTGCCCGCAGACAGTGTCAGGAAGGTCGCCGTTTTTGGCCTTGGTTCGATGGGATATGGCATGGCGCAGTCGCTTCTTCGTGCCGGTCATGCGGTGCATGGATTCGACGTGGTGCCCGAGGTGATGGCGCGTCTTGAGGCCGAAGGCGGCCTGCCTGGCGATCTTGCCGACATCGCGCCTGATCTGGATGCGGTCGTCATTGTCGTGCTGAATGCCGCACAGACCGAAAATGTTCTGTTTGGCGACAGCGGCGTTGTGCCGATGCTCCACTCGGGGACGGTCGTGGTGTCCTGTGCCACCGTGCCGCCGGAATTTGCCCGTGATATGGCCGCCGCCTGCGAGGCGCATCAGGTCCTGTATCTCGACGCGCCGATCTCCGGCGGGTCGGTGAAGGCCGCCGCTGGACAGCTCAGCATCATGGCTTCCGGCAGCCGGGCCAGCTTCGACGCTGCCGCGCCGGTTCTCGAGGCCACCGCCGAGACCGTTTTCACCATGGGTGATGCCCCGGGTGCCGGCTCGGTAATGAAGGTGGTCAACCAGCTTCTGGCCGGGGTTCATATCGCGACGATGGCCGAGGCGATCACCTTTGGCATGAAACAGGGGCTGGAACCGGACAGGTTCCTCGAGGTGATCTCGAAATGCGCCGGCACAAGCTGGATGCTGGAGAACCGCGCGCCACACATCATCGAGGGCGATTACACACCGCATTCGCAGATCGATATCTGGCTGAAGGATCTGGGGATTGTCCTCGACATCGCGAAGGCGAACAAATTCAGCGCGCCGATCACCGCCACCGCGTTGCAGCAATATGTGGCCGCCTCGGGCATGGGGCTGGGGCGTGAGGATGATGCTGCCGTCGCCAAACTCTATGCCCGCAACAGCGGGCTGGATCTGCCGGGGGAGGCGTAGATGGCGACCATCCTGGGATGCATCGCCGATGATTTCACCGGCGCGACCGATCTTGCCGGACTGCTGGCGCGCGCCGGGGTGCATGTATCGCTTCGCCTTGGCGTGCCAGAAACCCCGCCTGAGGACACCGCGCCGTTCGAGGTGATCGCCCTGAAATGCCGGACCGCGCCGGTGGATGAGGCGGTGGCGGAATGCCGGGCCGCGCTGGCCTGGCTAAAACAGGCCGGCGCCGAACGCTTCTTCTGGAAATACTGCTCGACCTTCGACAGCACTGCCGAGGGTAATATCGGTCCGGTGGCCGAGGCGCTGATGGATGATCTCGGTGCCGGTCAGACCATCTACTGCCCGGCTTTTCCGGAAAATGGCCGCTCGATCTTCATGGGGAACCTGTTTGTCGGACAGCAACCGCTTGCCGAAAGCCCGATGAAGGATCACCCGCTGACTCCGATGCGTGACAGCAATCTGGTGCGTCTGTTGCAGCAGCAGGTCACACGTCCGGTCGGGCTTGCCGACCGCCTGATTGTGGCGCGCGGTGCGGCAGCGCTTGGTGACAGGCTGGCGGCGCTGAAGGCCGAAGGCGTGGCGCATGTCGTCGTCGATGCGGTGGCGAATGAGGATCTCGGCATCATCGCGGCCGCCTGCCGGGAGATGGTGCTGATGACTGGCGGGTCAGCGGTGGCGATGCCGCTGCCGGACCTCTACCGCCGGGACGGGTTGTTGCCTGCCGACGCGCCCTCGCTGAAGGCACCTGACCTTCCCGCCGGAGCGGTGGTGCTTTCGGGAAGCTGTTCGGCGATGACGAATGAGCAGGTTGCCGCCTATGCGGGGCACGGCCCGTCATTGCGGCTGAGTCCGCTTGACCTTGCCGAGGATGGGCCGGTGGCGGCGCTTGACTGGCTGGCGGCGCAGCCACTGGACAGCACACCGATGATCTATGCCACCGCGGCGCCGGATGAGGTGCGCGCGGCACAGGACAAGCTTGGTGTCTCGCGCGCCGGCGAGGTCGTGGAGCAGACGCTCGCCGCGCTGGCGCTGGCGGCGTTTGATGCTGGCAGGCGGCGTTTTGTGGTCGCCGGCGGCGAGACATCGGGCGCGGTGTCGCAGGCGCTTCGTCTCTCGCGGCTTGATATCGGGACCGAGATCGCGCCGGGTGTCCCCTGGACCTTTGCCACGGTCAAGGCTGCGCCGATCGCCATCACCCTCAAATCTGGCAATTTCGGGGACCGCGATTTCTTCGCCACCGCGCTGGCACGGCTGGAGGCATCATGACCAGCGAGACAAAGCTTCGCGAGCAGATCTGCGTGCTGGCGAAATCGATCTTCGACCGGGGACTGACCGGTGGCAGCACCGGCAACATCTCGGCTCGGACCGAGGATGGGGGGTTGCTGGTATCGCCGACAGGGACCAGTTTCGGGCGGCTGGATCCGGCGCGGCTCAGCCGGCTCGATGCCAGCGGAACGCTGATCGATGGTGACAGGCCAACCAAGGAAATGCCGCTTCATGCCGCCTTTTATGACACGCGATCAAGTGCCGGCGCGGTGGTGCATCTGCATTCCTGCCATTCGGTGGCATTGTCGATGCTTCCCGACATCGACCCGGACAATTTCCTGCCGCCGCTCACGCCCTATGCCATCATGAAGCTTGGCAAGGTGAAGCTGCTGCCGTTTTTTCTGCCGGGCGACCCGGCGATGGGTGAGGCGGTGCGTGGTCTGGCTGGCAAGCGGTCGGCGGTGATGCTGGCCAATCACGGCCCGGTGGTCGCCGGCAAGGATGTCGAGGCGGCCTGCAACGCCGTCGAGGAGCTTGAGGATACGGCACGGCTGGCGTTGCTGACCCGCGGGATGACTCCGCGCCTGCTGACCGCCGCGCAGGTGCGCGATCTGGTAACAGCCTTTGACATAGAGTGGGATGAATGACGCGATTTTCGGCGAATCTGGGGTTTCTGTGGTCTGGCCGGCCACTTGTCGATGCCATCCATGCGGCGCATGATGCCGGGTTCGATGCTGTTGAATGCCACTGGCCCTATGATCATGACCCGGCGGAGGTGAAGGCGGCACTTGATGCCACCGGCCTTGCCATGCTTGGGCTGAACACGCTGCGCGGGGATGTTGACTCAGGTGATAACGGGCTGACGGCGCTTCCCGGGCGTCGCGACGAGGCGCGCATGGCGATCGACCATGCCATTGCCTATGCCGGCTTTATCAACAAGCCGAAAATTCACGTCATGGCGGGGTTTGCCGAGGGCATGCAGGCCGAGGCCTGTTTCGTCGACAATCTGCGCTACGCCACCAAAGCAGCGAAGGACATCACCTTCCTGATCGAGCCGCTCAACCAATATGACGCGCCGGGCTATTTCCTGAACCATACCGACCAGGCACGGCGGGTCATCGAGTCCGTCGGCGCGGCAAACCTGAAACTGATGTTCGACTGCTATCATGTCCAGATCATCGAAGGTGATCTGACCCGCCGGCTGAAAGCTAATCTTGATATTATCGGCCATATCCAGTTTGCCGGTGTGCCGTCGCGCGGTCGCCCTGACCGCGGCGAGATCGACTATCGTCATGTCTTCGCGCATATCGCCGAGATGGGCTATGACGCGCCGCTTGGTGCCGAATACAAGCCTGAAGACGGCGATACCGACAGCAGCCTCGGATGGATGGAGACGCTTCGCTGACACCGGCAAGCTGCGGCATCAACGCCTCTTGTCGTGCGCCCGTCGGGCACTTACCACTGGCGCAAGTCCAAAGCAGCTAATCAGGGAGTGGCGCATGGCCATTCTGGCTCTCATTCACGCGGCGATTGCCGGCTTCATGCTGTTCTTCATGGCTGTCGTGCCGCAGGCCGCCTTCAAGACCTTGTCGGCGAAGGCTGTGGGGGCGTTTCTGCGGGTGTTGTTCCCGCGTCTGTTCCTGTTCGGCCTTATGCTTTCACTGGCTGCATGTGTGGCGGCGCTGATGGTCGGTGCGGGCTGGCAACTCACTGTCTCCATCCTGATCGCCGGCGGGTTCGCGCTGAATGTCTTCATCCTGACACCGCGGATCAACGCCTATCGCGACCGTGACCTTGACGGCGACGCAACAGCAAAACGCATGTTCGGGCTGCTGCATCTTGTGTCGGTCGGCATTTTCCTGCTGCAGCTTGCCGGCAGCCTGGCGGTGATTGGCATTTATTCGCTCGGCAGCGTCGCCTGAAACGCCTAGACTGCGCGCGGGCGCATCAGTGCGAGCGGTGAGGACAGTCGATTTGGCCGAGATTCTGAATAATTTCCTGTCCTCGGTCTTCCCTGTCGCGCTGATGTTCTTCCTCGGTTTCTGGCTGGCGCGGCGTGGCGTGTTCGATGGGGGGGAAGCCGCGGCGATCCTGAAATTCATTGCCCGTATCGCGGCCCCGGCCATCCTGGTCAGCATCCTTGTAACATCCGATTTCGGTGCCGCCGACCTGACGCTGGTCGGACTTTATCTGCTTGGCGAGGTGCTGCTCTATGTGGTGACAGCGCTAATCGGTGTCTGGCTCTTCAGGCTTGATTTCAAGAATGCGATTCTTGTCGGTATTGCCGCGTCCTTTTCAAACCATGTGATGTATGCCTATCCGATTGCGCAGTTCGCCTTTCCGGCCGAGATGACCCTGCCGGTGCGCAGCATCATCGCCTTCGACATCATCATTTTCGCACTGTCCATTGTGCTGCTCGACGTCAATGCAGGCGCCGCGCGCGGCATCGGCTCGGCTCTGGTGCGGCAGCTTCGCAATCCGCTGCTGCTGGCGCTGATTTTCGGGCTGGCGGTCAATCTGGCACCGGTGACGCCGCCGCTGGCGCTTGTTCGCGGGGCCGGATTCATCGCCGACACCGCCGCACCCTGCGGTTTGTTTGCCGCCGGAGTGTTGCTGGCAGCACCTTTCGACCGGTCGCATATGCGCCTTGCCGGGTTTATCACCGGCATGAAGATGCTTGTTCATCCGCTGTTGGCCGCCTGGCTGATCCTGCTATGGGGTGGCTACGCGCTGGAGGCGGCGCGGACATCACTTCTTGTCGCGGTCTCGCCGGTCGGGATCATGGCGCTGACCTTCGCCAACCGATATGGTGGCGAGACGGACGCCATCGCGCTGTCGATCCTGTGGAGCTTCGTACTTTCGGTACTGGCGATCCCTGTATTGCTGGCTCTGTAAGCGCCACCCGGGCTAGAGGCGAGTGAGCGCCCGCACGGTCTTGGCTGTCACCATCTCCATCGTCGCCACATCGAAACGCCTGAAATGTGCTGATTCCAGATGCGCCTCGAACGCGGCGCGGTCATCATAGATCTCATAGAGAAAAATACGGTGCGGTGTGTCGGGGTCCTGACAGACATCAAACTGCCGGCATCCGGGTTCCTCTCGCACCGACGCGGCAGCGTTTTCCGCCATCAGTGGCAGGAATGCAGCCAGATGATCGGGTTTGATCTCGAAATCGACGATGATCACATACATTATCCTGTCTCCAGAATCATTCCGTTCGGTGAAGGCGCGCAAGGACGGCGTCTGTCATGGCGATGGTTCCCATATCACCGCCAAATTCCATCGGCCGGAGTTCGTTTGCCGCAAAGCCCGCCGTGATGGCATCCTCAATCCGCGCCGCCGCCGCCTCATAGGCCGGCAGGCCGCATCGCGCGGCAAGGTAATCCAGCATCATCGCCCCGCTGAGGATGGCGGCAAGCGGGTTGGCCATATCCCGGCCGGCAATATCGGGTGCGGACCCGTGCGCCGGCTGGAACAGTGCGTTGTCATCGCCAATCTCACCGCAGGCGGCCATGCCCATGCCGCCGACCAACCCGCCGGCAAGGTCGGACAGGATGTCACCGAACATGTTCTCCATCACCATCACATCGAATTCCCAGGGCTGGCGGACCATGTCGAGCGCCATCGCATCAACATAGTTGTAGCCGGTTTCGATATCGGGATGGAATGTCGAGACCTCGTCGAAAATCGAGCGAAAGAAGGCCTGTGATTTGAAGACATTCGCCTTGTCAACGCAGGTCAGGCGGGCGCGCTTGCCTCGCCTGCCGCGTCGTGCCGCCAGCCGAAAGGCAAATTCATGAAGCTTGCGCGTTGTATCGGCGGAAATCCTCATGATGTCGGATACCGCGCTGGGAGCGGCCGGGTCCCCCTCCACCGGCGAGCGGTCATGCACCGCCGCGCTATAGAACAGCCCCTCGGTGGACTCGCGGATGATGACAAGGTCGAGGTCTGCCGCGCGCGGATCGGCAAGCCGCTGCGGCGCGTTCGGGTACGCCCGCACCGGACGGACACCGGCATAAAGCTGGAACCGGTCGCGCAGTCGCAGATGCGGCGAGATTTCGGTGCCGTCAGGGTGGCGAATGGATGGCAGGCCGATGGCACCGAGAAAGATGGCGTCGGCGCTACCGGCGCGTTCCTCGCCGCCGGGTTCGATGTCCTTGCCGGTGCGTTGGAAACAGGCCGCGCCGGCCTCGATGTTGTCACATGTAAAGCCCGTCGCGCCGACAGCATCAAGCGCCGCCGCCGTAATCGTCAGCGCCGCATCGGTGACATCGCCGCCGATCCCGTCACCCCTGATCACCGCCACTTTTGGTATGCGTGCCAATCCTGATTATCCTTTTCTCGTGACCATCAAACTGCGGCGCGTCCGCACCCTGACCATGTCGACGGGCCCAGGCGCGGCGGGCAAGCTTCCGCAGGCGCAGAATGTCATCGGGGACGCGATCAATCAATGGCCGGTCTCATCCTCTTTCGATATCTGAAAAACCGTCCAGAGGAAGCCGGAGGCGATGGTTCTGGCAGGACTGTCCCCGGCGGCGGAAAATGGCGACGAACATGTGGCATATGGTTGAGCGTGATCGTCCGGCCGATCGCATGCGGGGCAATTTTGTCGGCGCAGACATCCTGAAATACGTTACAGAATCTGGCCGGTCAGACTGGCCTTGCCGGATTCCTATTGAAAAATTCAGACTCTGCGCTCAATGTGAGCAGCGATGATCTGTTTTTGATGTTTGGTTGTCATGTCTTTTGACGAAAATTTTCAGCTTATCTGGCGGCGATTTCTCGAAATGGAGATCATCCGCAGCCAGCATTGCCTGAAAATGGCCGGCAGTGCTAACGCCTATCTGGTACTGCAGGTGGTTTGCTGGCACCATTTCCTGCTTGTCAGCGAGGACATTGACGACACCTCCTATGATGCCACGCGAGAGAATTGGATTGCCCTTGCGAACCAACCCGCGGCAAAGGGCAAGAAGCTGACCTATGCGCTGATCGCCGAGCTGACAGGTCTCGACAAGGAAACGGTGCGTCGCAATGTCAAGGCGCTCGCCGACCGCGGCTGGGTGACGGCTGACCGGAAACTTGGCGTGATATTCTCGCCGACGGCGGAGTTGAATGACAGGCTCGTCAATGAACTCAACCCTGTTGAGACAAAGCTTGTGATGCAGTTCGCACAGACGCTTGAGCGATATGGATATATGCCATCAGCCGGTGACTAGCGCGCCTCGATCCGCCCCGGCACCTCGATAACCAGAATTTCGCTGTCAGCTGCCGCGCCGAGATCGATGCTGCCCTGTCCGGAGATGGCAAGCCCGTCACCCCGTCTCCCGACATGACCGTCAATGGTCACTTCGCCCTCGGAGACCAGAAGATAGGCCTGACCTTCGATCTGGTGGGTCAGCGAGGTGCCGGCGGCAAGCGTGCCGGCATAGATCCGGGCATCCTGATGGATTGACAGCGGCGCCGAACCGTCCCCCGAGACAAGCAGCGGCAGCCTGTCACGTGAGGGTGTTTTTGGGAATTCGGCCGTGTCCCAGCTTGGTTCGATACCGCGGCTTCGTGGCATGATCCAGATCTGGAAGATGTTGGTTTCCTCGTCTTCATGGTTGTATTCCGAATGCGAGATTCCGGTGCCGGCACTCATCACCTGGATATTGCCGGCGGTTGTGCGCCCGCTGTTGCCACGGTTATCCCTATGGCTGATGGCGCCGCGGCGGACATAGGTGATGATCTCCATATCCGCATGCGGATGCGTGTCAAAGCCGGTATGCGGCTGGATCACGTCATCATTGATCACCAGCAATTCACCAAAGCTCATTTTCGCGGGATCCCGATAACCGGCAAAGCTGAAATGATGCCTAGCGTCCAGCCACCCATGGTCGGTGCCGCCAAGCGTGTCATATTTATGGTGAGTGATCATCTGCCATGCTCCTGTGTCGGCGATCCGCAAATATCTCAACATGAGCCGTCATCTATGGTAAGTAAATGACCTGAAATTCACTAGACAAGTAACTTCAGGTTATCAATATTGTTATATTCCTCGTCAGTCGATATTTTCCGCGCGGTCATGAAACGCGGCAGTTTCGTCGGTGCGGCCGATGAAGTCGGCATTTCCGGCGCGGCCGTCAGCAAGCAGATCAAGTCTCTCGAACAGCGTCTGAATCTTGTGCTGTTCTACCGTACGACACGCAGCGTCGTGCCAACCGAGGCGGCTGAACGTCTTGCCGATCTGCTGGCGCGCGGTCACGATGAGCTGGGCATCTTGCTGGATGAGCTTGATGACGCGCAGAGTCGCCCGTCAGGCCGGCTTCGGGTCAATGTGCCGATGTCGTTTGGCGAGCTGTTTCTGCGCCGCCCCATCGCGATCTATGCCAGGCAATATCCCGATGTCATCGTCGATGTCGATTTCGATGACCGCCGCGTTCATCTGGTGGAGGACGGCTATGATCTGGTCGTGCGGATCGGCGTATTGGAGGATTCCGGCCTGATCGCAAGACGGGTCGGGGATTGCCCGCTATATCTGTGCGCCGCGCCCCGACTTTTGGAAGATCACGGTGCGCCGACGGGTCCGGCAGATATTCCGGCCCTGCCGGCGGTGATCTATTCACTGGCGTCCGCCGCGTCGAGCTGGTCATGTCGTGACGCGGCGGGTGTGCAGACGACGGTGGCGCTGCGACCGGCGCTATACGCCAACAGCGCCGGCATGATGCTCGATGCCTGTATTGAGGGGGTCGGGATCGCCATCCTGCCGCATTTCAGCTGTGCCGACGCGCTGGCCTCGGGGCGTCTGGTCAGGCTTCTGCCCGCATTTGAAACGATACCTGATCTTGGCATCTATGCTGTCTATCCCGACAAGCGGTTCGTGCCGCTGAAGGTGCGAAGCTTTATCGATGTCATCGCCGCCGAGCTGGCCTCCGAGGAGGCGCGTCTCGCCCCGTCCTGAAGGCGTGGCACGACCGGAACATGACCGGGATGGCGACAGCATGATCATGGTTGCCAGATTGACGGTGACATGCTTGAAACCAGATCCGAGACCCAAGGGAGACAGACATCATGACCATCGCCGTTGAATGTGTCGTTGATTGCCGGGCGCGGCTTGGTGAGGGCGCCTGGTGGGATGTTGATGACAGGGCATTATGGTGGGTCGACATCAAGGCCGGCCTTGTGCACCGGTTTGATCCTTCAAGTGGCGAGAATGTGAGCTTTGACTGGGGTGAACCGGTGGCCTGCCTCGCGCGGCGGGATGCCGGTGGTCTGGTTGTTGGCGCGGCAAGCGGGATCTACCTGTTCGACCCCGGCACCGGCGCGCGTGATCTGCTGGCCGATCCGGAGTCTGGCCTGACAGGCAACAGGTTCAATGATGGCACGACCGACCCGCGAGGCCGGTTCTGGGCCGGTACGATGCGCGATGACGGATCGCCGCCGGAACGGCGTGGCCGATTCTACAGGGTTGATGCCGACCATGACGTGACAGGCTGGTTCGACCCGGTGTTCACCACCAACGGGCTTGCCTTCTCGCCTGACGGACAGGTGATGTATCTTGCCGATACGAATCGCGACGTGCGGACCATCTGGGCCTGTGACTATGACCTTGAAACCGGCACGCCGTCTGCCAAGCGGCTGTTTTTTGACACAAGCCGGATCGCCGGCCGCCCCGATGGCGCCACCGTGGATGCTGACGGGTGCTACTGGATGGCCGGGTTTGGTGGCTGGCAGGTGGTGCGGATCACACCGGACGGGCAGATCGACCGGATCATCGAAATGCCGGTGGAACGCCCGACCAAGGTGATGTTTGGCGGTGCCAGCCTCGACACGCTTTATGTCACCTCGATGGGAGATGGCCTGGCCGACGACCCGGCGCAGCAGCATGCCGGCGGGCTGTTTGCCATCACCGGGCTTGGCACGTGCGGTGTTCCGCAGGCGCGGTTCGCCGGTTGACCGCCAGTGACAGACGCCGCCTGACGATCTGCGGACATGGCTTCATCAGGGGCATCTGTGCTAGGATGACGCGATCATTGCAGGCGCCCTTGATGACACTGAATGACAGGTGATGACCGAGGACAGGTTCGACAGATTGCGGGAATGGATGGAGCTCGAATTCGAGGAGACGCTGGATGATCTTCTCGAGGTTGAGTTCAATGAACCGATGCTGTCGGAAGAGGTTCGCAAGCTCTATCAGAAACAGCACCCTGACAGTCTCGACGGTCGAATCTATTATCCCAACCTGCTTCGCCTGCAGGCGGAAATGATCAAGCTTCAGGACTGGGTCGTCGAGGAAAACGCCAAGATCCTGATCATCTGCGAAGGGCGTGACAGCGCAGGCAAGGGCGGGGTCATCAAACGGATCACGCAACGTCTGAACCCGCGCGTGGCGCGCGTCGTGGCGCTGCCGAAACCGTCCGAGCGTGAAATGTCGCAATGGTATTTCCAGCGTTATGTTCCGCATCTTCCCGCCGGTGGCGAGATCGTCCTGTTTGACCGGTCATGGTATAACCGCGCCGGTGTCGAGCGGGTCATGGGCTTTGCGACCGAGGACGAGGTCGAGCAGTTCTTTCAGGATGTCACCGAATTCGAGAGGATGCTGGTCCGTTCGGGTATCATCCTTTTGAAGTACTGGTTCTCGATCACCGATGAGGAACAGCAGCTCCGCTTCATGATGCGGATTCACGATCCCATGAAACAGTGGAAGCTGTCACCGATGGATCTTGAAAGCCGGATCCGCTGGGAGCAGTACACCAAGGCCAAGGAAGAGATGTTCGAGCGCACCTCGATCGACCAGGCGCCCTGGTACATTGTCGAGGGCAATGACAAGAAGCGCGAGAGGCTGAACTGCATGGAGCATATCCTCTCGCGGATCCCCTACCATGAAATCCCGCATGAGAAGGTTGTGCTGCCGGAGCGCGTGTTCAATCCGGATTACGAGCGGCGGACCCTTCCCGACGATCTGTATGTCCCCAAGATCTACTGATCACACCGGCTCCTTGACGGTAAGTCCGGTCATGCCTTCGGGGTCAGCAGATCACGGCGGTCCGGTCTGACGGCGCGGCCCTCCGGCTCACTGTAATCGACATCCTCAACGCCGCAGGAGATGGCGAAACAGGCAAGTGCCACGGCTTTGGGAATTTCAACCGACCTGTCGCTGCGTTTGCCTTTCTCGTAATACTGGATGGTACGAATCTTCAGGCCAAGCTTCCGCGCCGCGCCGGTCTGGCTCAGACCATTGGCTTTGCGCCACAGCTTGAATTCCTTTGCATTCATCGACCAATCCCGCAATAATTGCGTTTAGTTTGCGCATTTTGTGCATATATCTCAAGGGGTGATCATGAAAGTTGGCGCCATTGCCTATAGAAAGACATCCAGGGGAATTGAAATCTGCCTTGTCAGCAGCCGACGCCACAAGGGCAAGCTGACCCTTCCAAAGGGTGAGGTGAAACAGGGTGAGACGCTTGTCACGGCGGTAAAGCGCGAATTGTTCGAGGAGGCCGGCCTGCACGGCAAGGTCAAGCACAGCAAGCGCCCGCTATGCTTTGCGGCAAAGTCGCGGCAACATGATCCGGTGTTCTATTTCCTCGTGAAGATCACCGATGTGAAGATGAAATGGCCGGAAAAGTCCGAACGGAAGCGCGTCTTCACCAATCTTGCCGGCATGAGCGGCCTGCCGCTTGGCGACGCGCCGAAATCACTGCTTCGGCAGATGCGACGACTGCCGCTCCTTGCCGATGCGCGCAACAGTGACCAGCCGGCTGAGGATGATGTGGCCGCCAACGACCCCGTGCCCTTTCACGCCTCTGCCTTCCGGCGCGCCTTTCCCCGCTGGCGTCGCGGGGCCTGACAGACCAGACTGATCCGGCCTGCTTGCGAGCCCGGTTCAGGAGGCGGCGTCGATGGCGACCGAGGTGGACATCGCCTCGCGCTCGAATGCAAGGACACAAACGCCGGAAAAACGGCTCTGCTTGAAGACAAAGGCCTGCTTTATATCTTCAAGAAGCATCGGAATTTCCCGTTCGAAATTCGTCATTGGGGTGACGTCTTCAAAGCGGACATTGATGGCAAGTTCGCCTTCCTTGCCGATCGTCACATGAAGGCCATGGAAATCGAAAATGCTGATCCGGCTCTTCAGGAGTTCACATAAGGTCTGTGCCGCGATCTTGGCCTCGGCGACGGATGCGAATTTGAGCTGAAGCTGGGTCGAGAACACGGCGCTACCCCAACTTTCCCAACAGGTCGTCGACACCCCGGCCCTCGGGTGCGATCGTCTGCTCGCTGCCGCGATAGGTCTCCGGCGCCAGCCCAAGGGCGGCCCGCAAATCAGTGCCGTCGCGTGTCAGTCGCCAGTCACCAGCCTCGCTGGCAATGATGGCGTCGGCGGCCAGCATGTCCATTGTCGCCGCAGGAGCTGTGCCACGGGCGCAGAAATCAAGAAACCCCATCAGCTCATCAAGCGTGCCATCGGGCGCGAATTGCCTGAATTTTGCCAACATGCCGACGATCCGCGAGGCTGTCAGCGAACTCTGCTCGGTCATCAGCTGGATCTGCGCCGCCGCTGTTGTCGCCAGTTTGGTCATGAGTCTCAGCTGCTCTTCATTCGGGGACAATGGCGTTGGATGCGTGCCGCACAACGTGCCAAGCACAACGCCATCGGGTGTGTTCAGCGGAAACCCGGCATAAAAGCCGCAATTCAGAGGTGGCTTGGTCAGAGCCGATCCGGCAAAGCGCTCGTCACGGCTTGTATCCGGGACGATGAACGGTTCCGGCGACAGCAACGCATACTGGCAGAACGTCAGATCCTGCGGCACGCCAAGCAACGGGTCATATCCCTTGCCAGCGCCGCCAATGGTGTATTGGCAGGCCCCGTCAAGCAGGTTGACCATCCCCGTCTCGCAGCCAAGGATTGTCTTGGCGATCTCGGCGAAAATCTCGAACTGGCGCGATACATCACGGCCAATCAGCCCGGTTTCACTGACGCGGGCGGCGCGCAGGGTCTCGTTCTGCGGTTTTGGCGCGGGCGGGACCTTCTGCGAGGTCGCCATCGCGTATCCGAGCTTGAGAAAATTACCCAGGCCCTCGGCCTTTATGGCGCGTCGAAGAGACATCACAAAATCCTGCCATACTCACAATCCAAGTGTCAGCCGAAGCCGCGGATAAGTCCAGTGGCGTGTCGCCGCGGCACCGGTTTGCCGCTGTGCTAGATGGAAAAGGCAACTGCGGCGGCAATGATGGCCAACGCGATGCCACCCCGCCCCAGCTGCATGAGCCGCTTCATCAATGCGGCGTTGGGGGGGCGCTTTGCCTTCATCGCGCCATGCACATGGATGTTGCCGAACAGTGACACGCCAAGGATGATCGCCGCACCAAGGAGCTTGGCGTGAAACGCGCCATTGATGGCAAGCCCTCCATAAAGCAGATGCGCCAGTCCGATGCCGGTGATCCACAGAGTCAGGATCGAGCCAAGCCCGATATAGCCGAGCAGGGCGAAGGCCTTGCCGACATGCGGCGGTGGCACCTCGCCGGCGCGGACATAGGCTGACTGCATGATGGTGCTGCCGACTGTGACACCGCCAGCAAACAGGATCGCGAAATAATGCAGGATCTTCAGACCAATTTCCATGATACCCACCTCCATGGCCAGCTGTTGATATATGCCGACCCTGTCGACAAACCCGATCCTAGCATGGATTGCATGTCGGTTTTCCACTCAAGTCAGGATTGATGCGAATCCTTGCCCGCCCGGCGTCGTTCAGTCAATCGTGACAGTCTTTGGCATGTTGGGCGTGCCTCTTTCCAGGGCCAGCCGGCGACAGCATGGCCCGATGGGTCCGCGATCTGCTGCCACGGCTCCACCTGACCGGACGCCGGCGGTCCGCCGGATCATCACGCCGTGACGGGCCGGTCATTCAACCGGGCCCGCCAAATCAACACGGCCCGTTAAATCAACACGGCAAAGAGCCGACTATACAATGCCGGGCAGGATTGCTGACTGCCGGCACCGTGGAAAGTCAGTTTGCGGCGACTTCCGCCTTGATGGCCTCGGCCTCGTAATTGAAGATATAGACGCCGGCGTAGTTGTCTTCCTTGTAGACAAAGGTCTGTTTGAGGTCCGCGAACACTTCGGCGGCTTTCACCTCAAAGCGTTTCAGATCGTCACTGGACTCGAACTTTGTCTGGATAGACAGGCTGCCGCACTTGCCGATCGAGATGTTCAGCGAGCGCATGTTGCTGTCGACGATAAGCTTGCCGAACGCATCGGAAATGAAGGATGCGGCGACCTTGGCTTCGGCGACACCATTGAATTTGAAATTGAAAATTTTCGCAAACATGGTCAGTCAATCTCCGCAAACATCTCGTCCAGCAGGGCCTCGGCCTCACCGCCATCCATCTTGATCCGCTTCATCGCCTTTTGCTGAAGGTTCATGTCGAATTGCAGTCGGCGTCCGGATTCTGTCATCTGGACCCGGCCGGCATCATCAACCTCGGCAAGGCCGACCCGAATGATTCCCGCCGCATCATCGGCTGACACATTCAGCTCGGAGCAGAGCGACACATACATCTTGAAGTCGTCAAGGCCGAAGCGCTCATCAACCTTCTGGAAATGCGCCAGCGCGTCAAGCATGCGCTGCGATGTCAGTTCCTTCTGCTTGATCTGCAGATCAAGCATATGCGCTATGCTGTTGGTGATCTTCTTGATCTGCGTGACCTGCTCGTCATTCAATCCCTTGGGCCCGCTCGGATTCAGCATGCACAGCGTGCCAAGCGCGAAATTCTCGCTGTTGATCACCGGAAAGCCGGCATAGCCGGGGCCCTGTTCCATGCCCTGCAGGTTCGGATGGTCCTTCCAGGTGGGATCCTTGAGCATGTCCTCCATAAGCAGGGGCTCGGTATCAAGGAGCACATAGGCACATACATTCAACTCGCTCCGTTCGGATTTTGAACCCGGTACGAAATCATCATTGCCGGCCTCGGCGATCGAACATTTCATCTCGCCGTCATAGAGGCTGAAAGTGGCTGTCTCGAAGCCGGTGATGTCCTTGGCCAGATCGCAATAGATCTGGAACAGATCGGGGTTGGGCGCATCGATCAGTCCCGTCTTCACGACGGTCTGCGCGCGCAAATCCTCATTCGCTGGGCGGGGTGCCAGACCCATATTCATGATGTACCTCCTTAAAAGACATTCTTGTGCCGAAAGGCACGGATCCTGAACTGACTGAGGTATGCTGATTGATCGGTTGTCGAGGCCGATCACTGTCAAACATTCTGGCGTATGTCTGAGCGATGTCAATTGTGATTCGAGACGGCGACCGGGGACAGGCCAGATAATGAAAGGCCGCGCAGAATGAGACCAGGCATATGCGATCTTGCCTTTCAGTCCGTCTTCCGCAAGATAGCCTGTCGCCGTCCGGCGTCGCCACCTGCCATGGAGATCCGCCGGTGACAGTTTCCGATACCGACCAGATCGATGCGCTCGCCAGCCTTGCGGCGGCGTCGCTTCCGCTCTGGGATGTGCCTGCTGACGCAACGGTGCGGATGATCAACCTGTCCGAGAACGCCACATATCTCGTGGAATCGCCGTGCGGTTACCGCACGGTGCTGCGCCTGCATCGAGATGGCTATCACAGCCGCCGCGCGATCGAATGCGAGCTGGCCTGGATGGCGGCGCTTGACAGCGATGGCGGCGTCGAGACAGCGCGGCCTGTTGCCGGCCGTGACGGGGCCTTGATCCAGGAGCGGGGACGTGCCGGGATGGCGCCGCGCCGCCTGGTGATGTTCGAGTTTCTCGCTGGCGCGGAGCCGGACCCCGATCAGGATCTGTTCGCCCCGTTCCGGCAGCTTGGCGCCATCGCGGCGAAGACGCATCTTCACACAATGAGATGGGCCCGCCCGCAACCCTTTGAGAGGCTGATATGGGATGACGAAACGGTGTTCGGGCCGGATGCCACCTGGGGCGACTGGCGTGATGCGCCGGGGCTGGATGCCGAAAGCAGCGCCCGTCTCGAGGCTGCCGAGATGCTTGTTCGCGAACGTCTGGCCGCCTATGGTCGCGGGATGGACAGGTACGGGCTGATCCACGCCGACATGCGGCTTGCCAACCTGCTGATCGATGGTGGCAGGACAAGGCTGATCGATTTCGATGATTGCGGGTTCGGGTGGTTCATGTACGACTTCGCCGCCGGCATCAGCTTCATGGAGGACCATCCCCGGGTGCCGGCACTGCGCGCCGCCTGGCTTGAGGGTTATCGCGCTGTCAGGCCGCTGAGCGAAGCCGACGAGGCGGAAATCGACAGCTTCATCATGTTGCGCCGGATGGCATTGCTGGCCTGGATCGGATCGCGTGCGGGAACCGAACTGGCCCGTTCGCAGGCGCCTCATTTCGCGTCTGTTTCGGCGCAGCTGGCGCACGACTATCTGGATCGGCGCGGCTGATGGCGTGGTTCGGGCTCACCCGTGACGAGGCGCGCGGCCATCTTGCCATGCTTGGATTCTCGGCGCTTGTGGCCGGTTCGTTCAGCCTTGGCACCATCGTCGCCAATGATATCGATCCGCAGGCCATTACCGCGGCACGCTTTGTCCTGGCGACCGTCGTCATGGGAATTGTCGCCGCCATGCAGTGCGACCTCAAGCCATCCCATCTTCGCAGGCCCTGGCGCTATTTCATTCTTGGCGGTCTGTTCACGCTGTATTTCGTGCTGATGTTCGAGGGGCTGAAGACGGCCACGCCGGTCTCGGCTGCGGCGGTGTTCACGCTGATGCCGCTGATGTCGGCCGTCTTTGGCTGGCTGTTGCTTCGCCAGGTCACGTCGCCGCGAATGGCGGCGGCTCTCGCCATTGCCGGCGGCGGCGCGCTATGTGTGATTTTCCGCGGTGATGTGGCAGCGTTGAGGGCGCTGGATATCGGGCGTGGCGAGATGATCTATTTTGTCGGCTGCATCGCGCATGCGCTCTACACACCGATGGTGCGCAAGCTGAATGCCGGCGAGGGGGCGGCTGTCTTCACCTTCGGCATGCTTGTTGCCGGCTCGATCCTGCTTGGCGTTGTCGGATTCGATGAAATCCGCGCCACTGACTGGCTGGCGCTGCCGTCGATGGTCTGGATCACCATCGGCTATCTGACGATATTTTCCACCGCCTCGTCCTTCTTCCTGCTGCAATATGCGACCCTGCGGCTGCCAAGCGCCAAGGTCATGGCCTATTCCTATCTGACTCCGGGGTGGGTGATGCTGTGGGAAATCGGTTTTGGCAACGCGCTGCCGCCGGTGCCGATGCTGCTTGGCCTTGTCGCCACGGTGGTGGCGCTGGTGATGCTGCTGCGCAACGAGGATCGCGCCGGCTAGCGTCTAGCAGTTCTGGCACAGACGCAGCGCGTCGGTCACCGCCGCATTGACGTTGCGGCTGGCCACGGCATCGCCGATCCGGTGAAGCTCGAACGCCGAAGCGCCATTGGCAGATTGCGGCTGCGCGATGCCAGCCACCATCATTCCGAGATCGGTCACACCATCATTTCGTGACTGCGGCGCCAGCTCGTGAAACAGCGCATCCGCCGGCACCGTGCCATAATCAAAAATCACCTGCGCCGCGCTTTTTTCCAGATCGCCGCCGGTCAGTTCGCTCCGCAATGTGGCGACAAGCCGGTTGCCCTCGCGCCTGACGCCGACAAGCGCATGTTCGGTGGTTGTCTCGATCCCGGCCTCGGCGGCCCATTTGCGCCAGATCACCCGCTCGGCATAGGCCTGTTCCATGGCCAGCGTCTCGTCAATGGTCACCAGGCTGACCCGCGCGCCGGCGGCATGCGCGAC
>JAAZUU010000077.1 GCA_018624035.1 Rhodobiaceae bacterium
ATTATTATGGCAGCCACGCGACAATCAATCCGACCGGGATCGTGCCGGTCGGGCCACAGATTGACCATGACGCGCCGCACGGGCGCGACGCTCTCTAGTCGGTCCGCCGGCCATCGCGCTGGCGGCGCGCGGCGGCACCTAGATGCGCGGTGCCGCGTTCGCGGGCGAGATCGATCTGCCGCTGCCGTTCCGCCAGACGCCGACGCTTGTCATCATCCGCAGCGTCATGGCAGTGATGGCAGCTGATGCCCGGCGCGTAATCCTCATGTTCGAGGTCTTCGGGTGCCAGCGGCATGCGGCAGGCATGGCACATGGCATGCTGCCCCGGGTTCAGGTCGTGATCGACGGCGACCCGATTGTCGAAGACGAAGCATTCGCCCTGCCAGCGGCTGTCCTCGCGCGGGATTTCCTCAAGATAGCGCAGGATGCCGCCTTTCAGATGATAGACCTCGTCGAATCCGAAATCCTGCATCAGCGCGCTTGCCTTCTCGCAGCGGATGCCGCCGGTGCAGAACATGGCCAGCTTTTTTGGGCGCGCGCCGTCGGCGGCGGCAAGGCGTTCGGCCCAGGCCGGAAATTCGCGGAAATTGTCGGTCTCGGGATCGACCGCGCCGGCGAAACTGCCGATCGCTGTCTCATAGCGGTTGCGGGTGTCGATCACCATCACGTCCGGATCGTCGATCAGCGCGTTCCATTCCGCCGGCTCGACATAGGTGCCGGTGGTCTGTGCCGGCCGGATTTCCGGTCGTCCCATGGTCACGATCTCGCGTTTCAGCCGCACCTTCATGCGAAGAAATGCCTGGTCAGGGGCCGTGGAGAATTTCAGCGACAATCCCGCAAACCGAGGCTCGGCGTCGATCCTGTCAAGAAACGCCGCCATGCCGTCGCGCGGGCCGCAGACGGTGCCGTTGATACCTTCTTCGGCAAGCAGCAGGGTGCCATGGATGTCTTGCGCGTCACACAGCGTCTGCAGGATCGGCTGAAGCTCGCGGAAATCGGGAAGTTCGACGAATTTATACAGCGCGGCGATCACGAATCCCGGCCTGTTGTCGACACCAAGCCGGCGCAGCGCGTCTGTCATGTCATCAACAAGTCCGGTCATGACACTTCGATGATATCCCCGTGACAGTTCACCCGTGATACTGCGGCTGTCACAACGCGGCAGCTTCCGGTCGGCGGACCGTACATCGGGCGACGGGTGGTGACAAGGCCGGGTGGTTACAAGGCCGGGCGGTGACAGGACCGGGTGTTTGCCGATGCTTGTGCGGCGTTTGCGCCAGCGCTACTGTCAGCGAAACAGGAGGAGGCGAGGAATGCTGAAAGATCTTGTTCTCGGCGATGATCAGCTCAGCCTGTCGATCAATGGCAGGGCGGCGAGCTTTGACTATTTCTGGCTTCGCGACAATGCGCGCGATCCGGTGAGCTTCGATTCGCGAAGCCACCAGCGTGAATTGTTCACCGCCCTTGTCGACCCGGCGATCAGGCCGCGCCGGGGCTGGGTTGATGACAACAGCGACAGCCTTGTTCTGCAATGGCCGGATCTGGATGTCGAGGCGCATTATGATGCCGGCTTTCTGGCCGACTTCGCGCGGGCCGGCGACCCGATGCGGCTTCCCGACCCGCGGCCCTGGAACGCGGCGAGCCTGGATCCCGAATCTGTCCGTCTGGCCTTCGGTGACTTTTGCGGCGAGGGCGGTGTCCCGCAGCTTCTGGAACGGCTGCTGGCGCATGGTTTCGCGGTGCTGACCGGCACCCCGCGCAATCTTGATGCGGTGCAGCAGGTCGCCGGGTCCATCGGCTATGTCAGGCACACGATCTTTGGCGGGCTGTTCGAGTTCGAGGCCAATGAGGATATGGCCGATTCCGCCTACACGCCAAAGGAGCTTCGCCCGCATACCGATGGCACCTACAGCCACGATGCGCCCGGCCTGCAGCTTCTGCTATGCGTTGACTATAAAGCCGAGGGGGGCGAATCCATCATGGTCGACGGGGCCCGTATCGCCGCCGACCTGAAAGCGGGGCAGCCGGGAATTCATGATGACCTGGCCCGAATCGGTGTCACCGGCCTCTATAAGGGGGATGGCGTGATGCTGCGGGCGCGGCGGCCGATCCTGCGGCATGATGAAACCGGGCGTCTGGCCCAGGTCACCTTCAACAACTACGACCGCGACACGGTGCGGCTTGCCGATGTCGATATGCGCGCGCTCTATGCCGGTATCAGGGCGTTCGACAACATGGCCAACGATCCGGCCTATCAATGGCGCTATACGCTGGCGCCCGGCGACATGCTGGTGTTTGACAACTGGCGGGTGCTTCACGGGCGCGGCGCCTTTCGCGGCCGCCGCAAGATGGCAGGTGCCTATCTCAATCGCGAGGATTTCGAAAGCTGTGTCCGCCATCATGGTCTTGCCTGACAGGCAGGTGGTTCGATGACGGGTCGTCAGGCGAGAGACGGGTCGGCGGCCCATACCTCGGCAAGCCAGGTCTGCATCAGGCGGGTGCCACCCAAATTCAGCGCGATATCGCGAAAATATGCCGCCGGTCCGGACAGCCCCATGATCCGCCCCGACATGTCGGCCTTGCGGACAATCTTCGCGACCTCGCCGGCGCGCGCCCGCGCATAGCCGGAAAAACCGGTGCTGACATCTTCCTGCCTGCCAAGCCAATATTGCAGGCTGGCCGCGTCCTGAAGTCCCTGGCCCGCGCCCTGTGCCAGATGTGGCGGCATGCTGTGCGCGGCCTCGCCGGCAAGAACGACCGCGCCGCGCCGCCAGCACCCGGCCGTACCGGCCGCCGGCAGCGGGGTGCGGTTCCAGACGATGTTGTCATCGGCGAGAAGGGCCAGCGGCGATCCGGCCGGCATCAGGCGATGCTGCCATCCCGGGCCGACCCGGTCTGCCGGCAATGTCACCACAAGGTTCAGCATCTCGCCAATCGGGTAATGAACGACATGTACCCCGCGCCCAAGCCACAGATTGCTGCTGGCCCGCGCGAAACCTGCCGGCAGACTGCCGAGCGGTACCTGCGCGCGCATCGCGATCTTGCCGGTCGACGCGACCTGACCCCCTGCCGGCGCGACATGCCGTCGCCCCGGACCGGCCGCGCCATCGGCGGCGACCAGCCCGTCAAATGCCGCGCTCGCCCCGTCATCGGTCACCAGCCGGACCGTGTCGCCCTGCTGGTGGATGTGATCCAGATTGAGCGGCTTCACCGTCACCGATGCTTGCGTCGCCAGCGCGTCGGCAAGGCAGCCGGCGAGGGCCGCGCGGTCGAAACTGGCATAGGGTTCGTGAAGTGGCAGACGAATCAGCGTGGTGCCGCTGTCCAGCGCCCGCACCATGATATCCTTCAGCCGAAGCGATGACGCCGCGGCGCGCTCGGCAAGGCCCAGCGCCGTCAGCGCGGCCCAGCCATTCGGTGCCAGCTGCAGACCGCCAACGAGTTGCGGCGGCGTGCGGCCGCAAAAAACAGTGACCTCATGGCCGGCTCTGGCGGCGGCGAGCGCCACCGCCATTCCGGCGATGCCGCCACCGCTGACTGCCAGTCCGGCCATGATCACGTCCTGAAGGGTTGTTACATCGCCTGGTCGAGGGTCTTGCGGAACTTGTCGATGATCTCGTCGACATGCTTGCGCTCGGCTACAAAGGCCGGTGCGATGATCGCATTGTCACCGGTCCATTTCACATGCAGGCCGTTCCAGAACATCGCCTTCTGCATCTCGCCGCCACGCACGCCCGGCGCGCCCTCGGGATGCACCTCGACGCCGGCCATCATGCCGATGCCGCGGATATCGGCGACAAGCGGATGGTCGCGAAGCGAGAACACCGCATCAAGGAAATAGGATTCCAGATTGGCGGCCTGCTCGAACAGCCCGTCGGCCTCATAGATCTTCTGGGTGGCGATTCCGGCGGCGCAGGCTGCCGGGTGGGCCGAATAGGTATAGCCGTGGAAGAATTCGATGGCGTTGCCGGGCGCCGAGTTGACCACGGTGTCGTAGATCTCGTCGGTGACGGCAACACCGCCCATCGGGATGGCGCCGTTGGTGATCGCCTTCGCCATGGTGATGATGTCGGGGCGAACATTGAATTTCTGCGTGGCGAAGGGGGTTCCCATGCGGCCAAAGCCGGTGATTACCTCGTCGAAAACAAGCAGCATGCCGTGCTTGTCGCAGATTTCACGAACCTTCTCCAGATAGCCTTCCGGCGGCACTAGGGTGCCGGTCGAACCGGCGACCGGCTCGATAAAGACGGCGGCGAGGGTGCTGCCACCCAGATTCTCGGCAATGCGCTCCAGATCCATGGCAAGTTCGGCGCCGGTCTTCGGCTGGCCTTTCGAGAAACGTTGTTCCTCGGTCCAGGTGTGACGGATCATCGAGATGTTCGGAAGCGTCAGGCCAAAGGTCTCGCGGTTGCGGACCATGCCGGCAAGCGACACCCCGCCCATATTGACGCCGTGATAGGCACGTTCGCGGCTGACAAGGCGATTGCGCTGTGCCTGCCCGCGGGCCCGCTGGTAGGCGAGGATGATCTTGATCGCCGTGTCGATCGATTCGGACCCCGAATTGGTAAAGAACATGTGGTTGAAATTGTCGGGAAGCATCCGGCAGACACGCTCGGCAAGCTCAAACGAGCCCGGATGGCCAAGCTGGAAATGCGGTGAATAGTCATTGTTCAGCATCTGGCTGTAGACGGCCTCGGCGATCTCGCGGCGGCCATGACCGGCCGGGGTGCAGAACAGCGCCGATGATCCGTCGATGATCTGGCCCCCCTTGTAATCCCACATATACATACCTTCGGATTTCACGACCATGCGGGGATTGGCCTTGAAATCCCGGTTGGCGGAAAAGGGCATCCAATGTGCCTCAAGCGAATTCACATCATAGGACATGGCGGTCTCCTTCATGTGGCCGGGGCGTTCGGTACTGGCACGTTCCCGTGCCGCCCCGCCGTTTGGCATTTTCCCGTTTTTTTGCATTTCCGGGTCGGTTCTGCATGACCCCGAAATGACATCCTGATCGCAACACAGCGGTGGTTAACCATAACCGGCAAATGACACGCGGCGAACTGCGACGGATGGTGGCACGTCACCCATCACGCTAGACAGGGTTCAAAGGCTGCTATAGAGCCAGATTTGTGATAGTCTGGTACCAGATTAAGCCGAGGGCTTAAACCGGGGCAAGATGCCGGTCAATAATTTCCCGCGGACCCATGAAATATTTATCAAAGAGACCATCCGGATGCTCGACCATCTGATCATCAATCTCGATACCACCGCCGAGACGAGCCTGCAGTCGCAGATCCAGCAGTCGGTTGTCGAGGCCATCCTTGCGCGGGCCATTCTGCCCGGCGACAAGCTGCCTTCCAGCCGCGCCCTTGCCGGTCAGCTCGGCGTGTCGCGCAACACCGTTGTGCTGGCCTATCAGGCGTTGATCGATACCGGTTATATCCAGCCGCGTGAGCGCTCCGGTTATGTTGTCAGCATTGATGCCCCGGTCAGCCATCTCGCGGCGGTGCCGGGGGTGGCCGGGGCTGAAGATGGCGGCGAGGGAGTCGACTGGCGTGACAAGATTGTTGCCGCCTGTTCCGATATCCGGCCGGTTCGCAAGCCGCTGAACTGGCGTGAATACCCGTTTCCCTTTGTCTATGGCCAGGTGGATGACGAGTTGTTCTCGCTGACAGCCTGGCGCGACTGTGCGCGGCAGGCGCTTGGCATGCGCAATTTCGGACGCATGGTCGGGGATTTCGGTCTCAGCGACGATCCGATGCTGCTGAACTATATCTGCTCGCGCAGCCTGCCGCGCCGCGGGATCACCGCGCGACCGGAACAGATTCTGGTGACGCTCGGCGCGCAGAATGCGCTCTATCTTGTCGCCCAGCTGCTGGTGTCGGGTGACCGCTGGGTCGTGATCGAGGACCCGGCCTATCCCGATTTGCGGGATATTCTGCAACAGCGGACCGACCGCATCACCGCGCTGCCGGTGGATACCGGTGGTCTGGTGATCGACGAGCCGACGCTGGCGGGCAGTGATGTCGTCTTCATCACGCCAAGCCATCAATGTCCGACAACGCACACCATGCCGGCGGATCGCCGCCGCGCGCTTCTTGATCTTGCCGGCCGGCATGATTTCCTGATTGTCGAGGATGATTACGAATTCGAGATGAATTTCCTTGAATCGGCGACTCCGGCGCTGAAATCGCAGGATCGTGACGGGCGGGTGATCTATGTCGGCAGCCTGTCGAAATCGGTCTTTCCCGGCCTTCGGCTCGGCTATCTGGTGGCACCGGAGCCGCTGATCGAGGAGGCGCGCGCCCTGCGTCACCTGATCCTGCGGCACCCGCCGGGACATGCCCAGCGAACGCTCGCCTATTTCATGGCGCTTGGTCACTATGACGCGCAGATCAGGCGTTTGCGACGCCACCTTGCCGGCCGGCGACGGGCGTTGCAGAGGGCGCTGGAGTCACACCGGCTGTTCACTCAGTCCGCGTCGCATTTCGGGGGTACCAGCTTCTGGGTCAGGGGGCCTGACTGGCTGGATTCACGGCAGCTGGCCGAACAGGCCGCCGCCGATGGCGTGCTGATCGAACCCGGCGATGTGTTCTTCGCCCCCGGCTCGTCGCCGCTGAATTATTTCCGCCTTGCCTATTCATCAATCCCCGAGGCGCGCATTGCCGAGGGGGTGTCGCGCCTGGCGTCGGCGGTCGAGACAGTGCGCCGCGCCAGAGGATGAATATCCTGCCGGCGGAACAGGAGGACCGATTGACAGCCTGGCTGGCAGACAGCACTTTATGACCGCGCCCGTGCCGGGCGGGGGAGACCTAAATGACATCATCACAAACACCGCTGGCAAGCCCGTTCCTGACGCCTGCCGACGCGACCTGCCCACCGGAATTCCTGGCGTTGGCAGGCGATGCCGCGCCGCGACCGGTGGCGTTTGTCCGCGCCATCGGCAGTCCGATCCTGGAGACCGCGCGCGACGCGCTGGTGGCCGGGCTTGCGGTGCCGATCCTGATTGGTGAGGCGGAACAGATCGAACATGATGCCGCCGCCATCGGCTGGGACCTTGACGGTGCGGAAATCATAGACGCGGCCGGCGAACAGGCGGCTATCGATGCCGCCGTCGCCGAGGTCGGGGCCGGCCGCGCGCACGGCCTGATCAAGGGGCAGCTTCATACCGACGTCTTCATGGGCACGATCGTCAGGCGTGCCTCCGGCATCCGCACCGACCGCCGGCTGGTCCATATATTCGCCATGGTGCCGCCCGGCGGCGGACGGCCGCTGTTGATCAGTGATGCCGCGGTCAATATCGCCCCGGATATAGCCACCCGTACCGAGGCGGCGCTGGCAATGGCGGCGCTGCTGCGCCGGATGGGCGTCGAGACGCCGCGAATCGCCATTCTCTCGGCAACCGAATCGCAGCTTCCCGGCATGCCATCCAGTCTCGAGGCGGCCGAGATCGCGAAGGCCGCGTCAGCCAGTGATGACCTGGCGGCGTTTGCCGGGCCGCTGTCCCTTGATCTGGCGCTGTCCCCGGACTCGGTCGCCATCAAGGGGATCGCGGCTGACAGTGACACCGGCGCGGTGGCCGGTTATGCCGACGGGCTGATCGTGCCTGACATTGTTTCCGGCAATGTGCTATTCAAGGCGCTCGCCTATTTCGCCGGGGGTCTTGCCGCCGGCGTCGTTCTTGGCGGCAGAGTTCCGATCATGCTGACCAGCCGGTCCGACCCGGCGGCGGCGCGACTGGCATCACTTGCACTGGCGGCCATCGCCGTACAGGAGGACCACACATGACCGTTCAGCCGAAGGTCGACACCACCCCGCATGTCAGTGACGAGGTGCGTCAGACCACCTGTTACATGTGCGCCTGCCGCTGTGGCATCAATGTGCATATGCGCGATGGCAAGATCCGTTATATCGAGGGCAACCGCGACCATCCGGTCAATCAGGGCGTGCTGTGCGCCAAGGGGTCGGCCGGCATCATGCAGCATTATTCACCGGCGCGCCTTCGCGCCCCGCTGCGCCGGGTCGGGCCGCGCGGGTCCGGACAGTTCGAGGAGATCAGCTGGGACGAGGCGCTGCAGACCGCGACCGACTGGCTGGCACCGATCCGCAAGAGCGATCCGCGCAAGCTTGCCTTCTTTACCGGCCGCGATCAGTCGCAGGCGCTGACCGGTTGGTGGGCGCAGCAGTTCGGCACCCCGAATTTCGCCGCGCATGGCGGCTTCTGCTCGGTCAATATGGCGGCTGGCGGCATCTATACGCTTGGCGGCGCCTTCTGGGAGTTCGGGTCGCCCGATTGGGACCTGACCGAACTCTTCATCCTGTTCGGCGTTGCCGAGGATCACGATTCCAACCCGATCAAGATCGGGCTTGGCAAGCTGAAAACCCGTGGCGCGCGGGTGATCTCGGTGAATCCGGTGCAGACCGGCTATGCCGCGATTTCCGATGACTGGTATGGCGTCACGCCGGGGACCGACGGGCTGCTGATCCTGTCGCTTGTTCGCGAACTGATGCGCGCCGGCAAGATCGACATCGATTATCTGAGCCGCTACACCAACGCGCCCTGGCTTGTCATCCGCAACCCCGGCAAGGCGAATGACGGGCTGTTCCTTCGCGATGATGACGGCACGCCGCTGGTGCTGGATCGCACGACCGGCAAGACCGCGCCGCATTCCGATGCGTCGGTAAAGGTGGCGTTGCAGGGCGAGGTGAAGGTGAAGGGCGGCGGCATCGCCGTGCCGGCCTTCACGCTGATGGCCGAGGCCTATCTGACAGATGATTACGCGCCGGAAACGGTGGCCCCAAAGGTTGGCATCACGGCCGAGCGGATCCGCCAGCTGGCGGCCGATCTGGCCAAGGCCGCCTTTGAAAAGGAAGTGGTGATCGAGCAGCCCTGGACCGACTGGAAAGGCGAAAGGCATGACCGCATGGTCGGTCGTCCGGTCTCGATGCATGCCATGCGCGGAATTTCGGCGCATTCGAACGGCTTCCAGACCTGCCGCGCCCTGCATATGCTGCAGCTTCTGCTTGGCTCGGTCGAGGCGCCCGGCGGGTTCCGCTTCAAGCCGCCCTATCCCAAGCCCCCACATGTCCACCCCAAGCCTGCCGGCAGGCCCGACCAGGTGGCCCCCGAAACGCCGCTTGCCGGCGCGCCGCTTGGCTATGTCCTCGGGCCGGAGGATCTGATCATCGGCGATGACGGCTCGCCGCAGCGGATCGACAAGGCCTATAGCTGGGATGCGCCGATGTCGGCGCACGGGATGATGCATATGGTCATCTCGAACGCGGTCGCCGGCGATCCGTACCCGGTCGATGTGCTGTTCATGTATATGGCCAACATGGCCTGGAATTCGTCGATGAACACGCGCGGCGTCATGGAGATGCTGACCGAAACCGACCCTGAAACGGGCGAATACAAGATACCCAAACTGATCTATTCCGATGCCTATTCCTCGGAAATGGTGGCCTATGCCGATCTGGTCCTTCCCGACACCACCTATCTTGAACGGCATGACGCGATCTCGCTCCTCGACCGTCCGATCTGCGAGGCCGACGCTGTGGCCGATGCCATCCGGTGGCCGGTTGTAGAGCCGGACCGCGATGTCCGCTGCTTCCAGTCGGTGCTTCTGGATCTTGGCGCGGGGCTTGGCCTTCCGGGCATGGTCGACGAAGACGGTTCGGCGAAATACGAGGATTACGGCGATTACATCGTCAATCACGAGCGCAAGCCCGGCATCGGACCGCTGGCCGGCTTCCGCGGCGCCAATGGCGGGGCCGAGGGGCGCGGCGAGCCGAACAGCGACCAGCTTGATGCCTATATCGCCAATGGCGCCTTCTGGCAGGCCGAGATTCCGGCCGAGGCCCGCTATTTCAAGCCGGCGAACGCCGCCTATCAGCAATTCGCCGTCGAGATGGGCTTTTATGATTCGCCGCAGCCCTATGCCTTCCAGATCTATGTCGAGGTGCTGCAGAAATTCCGTCTTGCCGCCGAGGGGCATGGCGACCAGCAGCCGCCGGAGCATCTTCGCGAGCGCGTAAAGACCTGCTTCACGCCGCTGCCATGCTGGTATCCGCCCTTCGAGGGGAGCGCCGTCGATGACGAGGCCTACCCGCTTCACGCGCTGACGCAGCGGCCGATGGCGATGTATCATTCCTGGGGCTCGCAGAATGCCTGGCTTCGTCAGATTCACGGCCACAACCCGATGTTCATCTCGCAGGTGCTCGCCGCCGAACATGACCTTGCGGATGGCGACTGGATCTGGGTCACCTCGCATCATGGCCGCATTCGTGTGCCGGTGGCTGTGATGGCCGGCGTCAATGACCGGACGATCTGGACCTGGAACGCCATCGGCAAGCGCAAGGGGGCCTGGCAACTCGACCCCGAGGCACCGGAGGCGAAGAAGGGCTTTCTGCTGAACCATCTGATCCATGAATTGCTGCCGCCGAAGGGTGATGGCATGCGCTGGTCGAATTCCGACCCGATCACCGGTCAGGCCGCGTGGTTCGATCTGCGGGTGCAGATTGAAAAGGCGGCGGTGGATGAACCGGCTGAATCCTGGCCGCAATTCGACACGCTGCCGCGGATGAATGGCCAGGGCGCGCCGGAGGCGACGCTTCGCTACGGCATCGAATGGACGTCGCAGGGTGCGGACAACAAGAATGGGGGAGACAAGTCATGACCATGCTGCCGGAAGCCTCGGCGATCAAGCTCGGGCTTGTCATTGACCTTGATATTTGCGTCGGTTGTCAGGCCTGCGTCGTCAACTGCAAGGAATGGAACACCGCCGGCTATGGCGCGCCGCTTGCCGATTCCGACGCCTATGGCGAGGCGCCAAGCGGTGCCTGGCTGAACCGGGTGCATGCCTATGAGGCAGGCGATGGGGCCGACTCACGGACCGTGCATTTCCCGAAATCCTGCCTTCATTGCGAAGAGGCGCCCTGCGTCACTGTCTGTCCGACAGGGGCGTCCTTCAAGCGCGCCGAGGATGGCATCGTGCTGGTCAACGAGGATTGGTGCATCGGTTGCGGGCTTTGCGCCTGGTCATGTCCCTACGGGGCGCGTGAGCTGGATCCGGCCGAGGGCGTGATGAAGAAATGCACGCTGTGCGTCGACCGCATCTATAACGACAATTTGCCGGAAGAGGACCGGGTGCCGGCCTGCGTGCGCACCTGCCCGACCAACGCCCGGCATTTCGGCGATCTCGGCGATCCGAATTCCGAGGTCAGCCTGATGGTGGCGGCGCGCGACGGTATCGATCTGATGCCGGAACAGGGCACAAGGCCGGTCAACAAATATCTGCCGCCTCGCCCGCGGCGGGCCGCTGACGAGACGCCTGTCTCGCTGGTGGCGATGGCCGAGGCCGACACGCCGAAAGGCTTCTGGAAATGGGTTGATTCCACGCTCGACAGGCTTGGCTGACACCGATAACGGATACTGGCGACAAATACGGGGACACGACAATGCGGCCTGCCTGGTCAATCATCTTCTTCACCACCATCTCCGGCCTTGGCCTCGGCCTTGCCGGCTGGATTGTCATCGGCCTGCTGCCATTGATGACACCGGCAAGCGTGATGGGTGTCGGCATCGCCACGCTGGCGCTGATCGGCGTCGGGCTGATCAGCTCGACCTTCCATCTTGGCCATCCCGAGCGGGCCTGGCGCGCCCTCAGCCAGTGGCGGTCAAGCTGGCTGTCGCGCGAAGGTGTTCTGGCGGTGATCGTCATGGCCGGGCTTGCCGGCTGGTTCGCCACCGCCTATGGCGGCGGGCGGGTGCCGTTCTGGGCCAATCTGGTGCTTCTGCTGCTGATCTATGTGACGGTCTATGCCACCTCGATGATCTACGCCTCGCTAAAGACGGTGGCGCGCTGGCATCATCCGCTGACGCCGGTCTGCTATCTGATGTTCGCCGCCGCCGGCGGGCTGCTGGCGGTACTGGCGCTGCTGGCGATCCTGCGGCTGCCGATCACCGCCGCGCTGGCGCAGGCGGCGATTGTCTTGATGCTGTCGGCCTGGGGCGTGAAACTTGCCTGGTGGCGGGTTGCCGGCATGGCCCCGCAGGCCGGAAGCATCGAATCCGCGACAGGTCTTGGCGCACTCGGCGCGGTACGGCCCCTGATGCCGCCGCATACCGAGGAAAACTACCTTCAGCATGAAATGGGCTTTGTCGTCGCGCGCAGGCATGCCGACAAGCTTCGCATGATCGCGCTGCTGCTTGGCGGGGGTCTGCCGGTGCTGATCCTTGTTCTGGCACCGGCCTCGGCCGGGGCGCTGGCGGTGGCGGTACTGGCGCATGTTGTCGGCATGTTTGTCGAACGCTGGCTGTTCTTCGCCGAGGCAAAGCACGTCGTCACGCTGTATTATGGCGAGGCCGCCTGAGAACTGCCACCGGCCAGGGACGCCGGGCTGATCTGATCCGCCGACAGCCCACCAAGCCGCGCGAAACGCCGCAGCTCGGCATGAAGGCGGTCGATCCGCGCGGCACTCCATCTGATGCCCGGCTCCGGCCAGAATCCCGCCACCCGCATCAGCCCGTCCCGGCGATCGCCCTTCAACTCGATCCGGCCGACGAATCGGTCACCCTCCAGCAGCGGATAGACATAATAGCCCCAGCGCCGCGCGGCCGGTGGCACGAACATCTCGTTCCTGTATGCGAACCCGAACAGCCGCAGCAGCCGCCGTCTGTCCCGAATCGCCGGATCGAACGGGTTGATGATCCGCAGGCGCCTGGACCCGGCGGTGATCGTCGCGAGACGTTGCTCGATATCCGGAACGGCAAGGCATGCGTGCCACCGTCCATCGGCGCCCTCGATCCGTGCCCGGACAAGGCGGCGCCGGCCGGCCCATTCGGCAACCTCGTCCGGCGTCACAGCATCCCAGAACCGTCTGATCTCGCCCGAATTGGCGATCCACAGACGGTCGATGGCGCCGTCGCACAGAAACTCCGCCTGTTCGCGCATCGAGGCGCGATGGCCCTGCCGGGCAGGAAAGACATTCTCGCCAAGATCGTAATATTTGACGAAATTCTCGCGATGCGAAGTTGCCAGTTCACCGGCATACCACATCTGTTCAAGCGCCTTCTTGTGTGGCGGGCGGGCCCACATTTCGGCCCCGCGTGGCCGGCTTTCAAAGGCGTGCGTCGACAGCGGGCCTTCCGTGGCGATTCGCTCACGGATGGCGCGGATGTCGCCATCTGTCAGTCCGGACCGGTACCAGGCGGCGTTCGCCGCGCGCTGGCCAAGCCGCGCGAACTGGCGTTGCCACATCGGATAGACATCCATCGGGATCAGCGAGGTGTCATGGGTGAAATGCTCGAACAGCTCGCGCCGGCGCAGCAACTGCCAGACCATGCCCTCGCGATAGCGCTGCATGCGGCTCCACAGGATATGGTCATGCGCCCGCACGATGTTGCGCACCGTGTCGATCTGCAGGAACCCCAACCCGCGGATCAACCCCGGCAGGTCGGCCGGGCCAGTCGGTGGGCCGGTTGGCGGAGTGGCAAGATGGTTCGCTGCCAGCCAGAGCCGCCGCGCCTGCCGGTTGGAAATGGCAAGGCCGTGCCGGGTCGGGGAATATGCTGACATTTCGATGTTGCCGCCTGCCATGTGATGAATTTCCCGGCGGGTATCATATCGCCGGCTAGCTTTTCA
>JAAZUU010000010.1 GCA_018624035.1 Rhodobiaceae bacterium
ACATCGCCATGGCCGCGGCGGATGGCCGGGTAGACGCGCTTGACCGCGCCATCGACAAGGCGTGGAGCGAGCAGCAGGCGAGTGTGACCGTGCTTCGCGGATCACAGGCCCATTTCCGGCAATTGCTGCAGGCCGCCCGCGCGATGCGGCATGGCGGTTCCGCCCAGCAGGCCGTCAAATCCCTGCGCCCACCGGTACATTTCCGGCTCCAGGACAGGCTGACATCACAGCTTCGCCATTGGTCACCGGAAACGCTGATGGATGCTGTCAACCGGCTCCAGGATGCCGAGCTGACGGTGAAGACCGGCAGCGCCAATGATACGGCAATCTGCGCACAGACATTGCTTGGCCTCTGTCTTCGCGCGCGGGCGCTTCGCGGCTAGTCGATCCCCAGCTTCGCCATCACGGTTTCGAACTGTTCGAGACTGTTGAAGCTGATCGCCATACGACCCTTGCCGGCCGCCTCATCCCAGTTAATGGCGAGACGCAATCCGAGAGCCTTTTCAGCCTTTGCTTCAAGCGCCCTGATATCGGCGGATTTCCCGGGCGCGGCCGTGGATTTCGACGCGCCCGCAGCACCATGTTTGCGGCGCGCCACCATAGCCTCGACCTGGCGCGCCGACAGCCCCCTTGCCGCCACTTCGCGAGCAAGTGCCACACAATCTTCATCGCCAACCAGCGGACGCACCTGACCCATGCTCAGCGTGCCATTGACAACCATATCGCTGACTTCGCGTGGCAGTGACAACAGACGAAGCAGATTGGCGATATGGCTCCGCGACTTGCCGATGATCTGTGACAGCTGTTCCTGCGTATAGCCGAAACTGTCAATCAGCTGCCTGTATCCCTCGGCCTCCTCGACCGCACTCAGATCGGCGCGCTGCACATTCTCAATCAGCGCAAGCTCGTAGGCCTCCTCATCCTCCAGATTGCGGATGATAGCCGGAACGCTGTGAAGCTGCGCCATCTGCGCTGCGCGCCAGCGTCGTTCACCGGCAATCAGCTCATACCGGTTGGAAGCACCGGCACGCGGGCGCACCAGAATTGGCTGGACGAGACCCTTGCTGCGGATTGAGTCCGCCAGCTCGGACAGTGATGCGGTATCAAAGCGACGGCGTGGCTGCCAGGGTCCAGAATTGATCCATTCGATGGGCAGCTCGGTCAGACCTGTTTGTGCGGGTGCGGATGCAGGTGATGCAGGACCCGGCGCAGCGCCCGCCGACGCACCGGTTGTCGCGGCGATCCCCGCATCACCAAGCAGCGAGGACAGACCACGGCCAAGGCCGCGGCTCTTGCCGGCGGAAGACATCGTCGGCTTGACGGTTCCGGATGAGGTACGGCCCCCGGTCTGCGCCGCAGCGGATGTTCCTGCCTTGGCTGATCCTTTACGGGGCTCGGATGTCTTTGCCATCGTTCGATGTCTCCATTCTTGCTTCTCGGCCGGACGATCATTCACCGAGTGGCTCTGGGCCCATCTCCGGCCCATATCTCGGGCCCATATCTCCGGCCCATATCTCTGGCCCATCATCCAGAGCTTGTCTCAGGCCGCTTTACTCTCCTGGCGCAACAGCTCCGCCGCCAGCGCGGCATAGGCCTGTGAGCCGGGACATTTCAGATCATAGATCAGAACCGGTTGACCGAAAGACGGTGCCTCCGAAACCCGCACATTACGCGGCACTACAGTTTTATAGACAAGATCACCGAAATGCGTGCGCACATCGCTCGCCACCATCGCCGAGAGCTTGTTTCGGGTGTCGAACATCGTCAACACGATTCCCTGCATCTGCAGATCACCATTCAGACCGGCACGAACCGCCTCGACCGTCCGCATAAGCTGTGACAGCCCTTCCAACGCGTAGAATTCGCACTGCAGCGGTACCAGAACTGAGGTCGCGGCTGTCAGCGCATTGACCGTCAGCATGCCAAGAGAGGGGGGGCAGTCAATTATAACATATTGATATTGTTTTGAAATTCTTCTTATTGCCATCTTCAGCCTGAATTCCCGGTCAGGCATGTCCGACAATTCCACTTCGGCGGCTGACAGATCGACAATGGTCGGAATGATGTCAAGCCGGGGCACCTGCGTCGCCTGAATCGCGACATCCGCGGTGCTGCTGCCAGCGATGACGCTGTAGCTGTTGTGAATCCTGTCCTCAACGCCGAGGCCGGTGCTGGCATTGCCCTGCGGATCAAAATCGACAAGAAGCACCGAACGGCCACAGGCGGCCAGCGCGGTGGCAAGATTGATCGATGTTGTTGTCTTTCCCACACCGCCCTTCTGATTGGCGATGGCGATGATACGCTGGGCTTGCGGCATGGTTCGGCACGGCTCCGGGCTAGGACACCATCAGGTCTATCACAGAACCGTTCGGATTGGTAAGGCTTGGATGCAAGCGCCAGGCAAGATTCGCCGGATCGCCAAGCGCTGCCAGCTCGGCCTCGGCCTGCGCGCCCTTCAGGAACAGGCAGCGCGTTCCGGGACGAAGTTGCCTTGCCAGAAGCGGCAGCAGACGGTCAAGTGGCGCGAGCGCCCGCGCCGTGATGACTGACGCCTCAAGGCACGGCATATTCTCAATACGTTCATTATGAACTTTTGCCGTCAGTCCGCATTCGCGGATCACCGTATGGAGAAAGATCGCCTTTTTCTGATCCGATTCGACAAGATGACATTCCGCATTGGTCATGATCGCCAGCACAAGTCCGGGAAATCCAGCACCGCTGCCAACATCGACAAGGCGCGGGGATCCCTGGGGAACAAGCGGCGCCAGCTGCGCTGAATCCCAGATGTGACGCATCCAGATATCCCGAAGGCTTGCCGGCGATACCAGATTGACCCGTGGCTGCCATTTCTCGACAAGCCCGACATAGGTTTCAAGCTGATGCATTGTTTCACGTGAAACATCGACCTGCGCGGCGGTTGGCACGGCGGCTGGCACGGGGGTTTTCATCCCTGCGCCACTCCCGCCTGACCTACCCCATCCTGCTCGACCGTCTGCTGGCGCTTCAGATGACGAAGTACCGCCACCACCGCCGCCGGCGTCAGCCCCGGCAGCCTGTTGGCCTGGCCGATTGTCTCGGGACGCAGCCGCATCATCACGTCGCAGGCCTCGGCCGACAGGCCGCCAACAAGCGAATAATCCAGCTCGGCGGGAATGACGATGGCTTCATCACGCCGTAGCGCGTCTATATCCGCCTGCTGGCGATCAATATAGCCGGCATAACGGCAGTCAGCCTCGATCTGCGGACGAAGCGCCACCGGGACCGCCGCCAGCTCCGGCCACAGGCTGATGATCCGGTCAAAGCTGATGTCATCCAGTGCCAGCATGTCGGCGGCGCTACGAACCGCGCCGTCCCGCGGCACCGGCAGGCCAGCGTCGCGAAGGTCGTTCGGACGGGCCTTTGCGGTTTCGATCAGCAAGCGCGCGGTAGCCAGCGCTGTTTTCTTTTCGCGCCAGGCTGTCTGACGGTCCGGTCCGACACAGCCGATTTCGACACCGCGGTCAGTCAGCCGCTGGTCGGCATTGTCAGCTCTCAGCAGCAGCCTGTATTCGGCCCGCGAGGTGAACATCCGATACGGTTCCGGCGCACCGCGCGTGATCAGATCATCAATCATCACACCGGTATAAGAATCGGCCCGACCAAGGGTGAAGCTGTCAGTCGCACCGGACGCAAGCAGCGCCGCGTTGAGTCCGGCGACAAGACCCTGCGCCGCGGCCTCTTCATAGCCTGTCGTGCCGTTGATCTGGCCAGCCAGAAACAGCCCGGGCATGGCTTTCAGCGCCAGCGTCCGGGACAGTGCCCGTGGATCGATGAAATCATATTCGATGGCGTAGCCATATTGCAGGATCCGCGCCTTTTCAAGACCCGGAATGCTGGCCACAAGCGCATCCTGGACATGGCGTGGCAGGCTTGTCGAGATGCCGTTCGGATAAACCGTATGGTCTTCCAGCCCCTCCGGCTCGAGAAAGATCTGATGCGACTCCCGGTCGGCGAAACGCTTAACCTTGTCCTCGATCGACGGACAGTAACGCGGCCCCCGGCCGGCGATCTGGCCACTATAGACAGCAGACAGATGGATCGACGCGGCGATGATCCGATGGGTTTCGGTGGTAGTGCGGGTGATACCACATTCAATCTGCGGAACCGTGATCCGGTCTGTCATGGTTGAGAACGGCACTGGCGGGTCATCCGCCGGTTGCCGCTCAAGCCGGTCCCAGTCGATGCTGCGGCCATCAAGGCGCGGCGGTGTGCCTGTCTTCAGCCTGCCAACCGGCAGGTCGAGAGCGCGCAATCGGTCCGATAGCATGTTCGACGGTGCCTCGCCGATGCGGCCAGCCGGCGTGATGTCCTCACCAAGATGGATCAGGCCACCAAGAAAGGTGCCCGTTGTCAGCACCACCGCACCGGCATGATGCGCGGTGCCGGACTCATCGACAACGCCGCGGCACACCCCGTCCGTGACCAGCAGATCACCAACCGCCGCCTCGATCACCGTCACGCCGGCCTCGGCGACAAGGCGCTGCACGGCGGCGCGATACAGCGCCCGGTCGGCCTGCGCACGCGGGCCGTGGACAGCCGGTCCCCGCGACCGGTTCAGCATACGGAACTGGATACCGGAGGCATCGATAGCGCGGGCCATGATCCCGTCAAGAGCGTCGATCTCACGTACCAGATGGCCCTTGCCAAGCCCGCCAATGGCCGGGTTGCAGCTCATCTCGCCAATCCTGTCGGCACGCATCGTCACCAGCGCGACCGACGCGCCCATGCGGGCCGCGGCCGCGGCCGCCTCGCAACCGGCATGCCCGCCGCCAACAATGATCACGTCCCACATCATTGGACCGTCCCATGTTTCCAAAAGAAAATCATACGCCCTTTCAGGCTGTTTTCCCCAACAGGGCGCTTTATGCGCCCTTTCAGGTTATTTTCCAATGCAAAAGCTGGAAAAAATACTGTCTAGCAGCTCCTCGACATCAATCTGACCTGTCAGCCTGCCAAGGCTGTCGGCCGCCCGGCGGTATTCCTCGGCGGCAAGTTCCGGTGCCGATCCAAGATCGATATCGTCCGTCGCGCGAAGCGCCTCCATGGCGCGTGTGAGCGCGTGGCGATGCCTGGCCCGTGTGATGATGCTCTGCGTCTCCGGCCGGTTTGCCGGCACAACCAGCGCGCGCAGAAGATCAAGAAGCTTCTGGACCCCGCCACCATCGGAGTCATCTTCCAGCGAGACGAGACAGCTGGCCGTGGCAAGCCCGTTCAGATCGGCAAGCACATCGGCAGTTTCCTCAAGGCCAAGGAGATCGCGCTTGGTCAGCAGAACAGCCTGCGCGGCACCGGCGAGTTCCTGCAATCGCGCAAGATCCTCTCGCCATTCCGGCATTGACGCGTCAACGACAAGAAGCACCGCATCCGCGTCGCGTGCCGCGTGTCTGGCCCGGCGCACCCCTTCGGCCTCGATCACATCCTCGGTGTCGCGAAGCCCGGCGGTATCAAGAAGCGTCACCGGAATGCCGTCAAGATCGATCCGCACGCTGACAATGTCGCGCGTTGTGCCGGGTTGCGACGACACGATGGCGACATCACGCCCGGCCAGCCTGTTCAGCAAGGTGGACTTGCCGGCATTGACCGGTCCGACAAGGCTCACGGTCACACCGGCGCGCACCCGCTCCCCTTCACGGTCATCATCAAGGACCAGCTCCATGGCATCGGCAAGCGCGCGCGTATCGGCATGAATCCGCGCCTCGATGTCACCGGGCAATTCCTCGTCGGCAAAGTCAATCACTGCCTCAAGCTGCGCCGCCAGACGCACCAGCGCGTCGCGCCAGCTTTCGACCGGGCGATGCAGCACTCCGTCGCGCTGCCGCCAGGCCTGAAGCCGCTGCCGGTCAGTCTCGGCGTCAATCAGGTCGGCCAGCGCCTCGGTACCAAGGAGGTCGATCTTGCCATTGGCGAACATGCGATTTGTGAACTCGCCTGGTCCAGCCGGCCGGAACCCCTCAGCTTCGGCAAGTTGCCGCATGATGGCCGCCGTGACAGCCAGCGAGCCATGGGCATGAATCTCGACAACATCCTCACCGGTGCTGGAACGCGGGCCCTTCATCGCCAAAATGAGCGCCTCGTCAAGGGTGGCGCCATCACTATCGACAAGCCGCGCCAGCCGGAAACGTCCGGGCGGCGGTACGTCACAACCAAAAAGCGCCGGCGCGGCAAAGGCGCGATCGCCACTGATCCGAATCACCGCGATGGCGGCCCGCCCAGGTGGCGTCGCCTGCGCAAAAATCGTGTCGCTTTCGTCTCGCATCCGGTTAGTGCCTTTCCTTCAAAGCTGATATAACCTGATCAGCGGCGAACGTCTTCACCAAGTTTCATATCATGTCGCGGCGACGCCGGCACACATGCCAGAACCGACAGAGCCACATGAAAGGTGACGATGATGACCGTTAACACAGCGGCGGCAGGGCTTTTCCGCGCAACCCTGCACAGCCAACTCGGATATATGCGCGCCGTCAGTGACGGGCGCCATCTGATCCGCCTCGACTGGGACCAGAGCCTCTTTGCCACCCCCGACAATCCAGATGATGTTTCACGTGAAACCTGCCGGCAGCTTGCCGCCTATCTTGCCGGTGAACGGCAGGAATTCACCCTGCCACTCCGCGCCGCAGGAATGTCGGCGACCGCTCTGTGCTGGCTGACAGCCATGGCGCGGATTCCCTACGGCACAACGATGAGCTACGCGGAATTTGCCAGACTTGCAGGCAAACCTCGGGCGCCGCGCACCGCCGGCACCGCCTGTTCGACCAACCCGATTCCGGTGATTTATCCCTGCCACCGGGTCGTGCGGTCGGACGGGACGCTCGGCAATTATGGTGGTGTGAGTAACATGCCCGCACGGCATCCGGACAATCTTGGCCGCAAACAGGCGCTGATTGATCTTGAACGGCGGTTCGCCTAGCTGTTCATCTGCTCGAAGAAATCGTCGTTCGTCTTCGAGTGTTTCAGCTTGTCGACCAGAAACTCCATCGCATCGACCGGACCCATCTGCATCAGGATGCGGCGCAACACCCACATCTTGGCAAGGGTTCCCTTGTCGACAAGAAGCTCTTCCTTGCGGGTGCCGGAGCGGGTGATGTCGATCGCCGGGAAGGTGCGCTTGTCCGACAGCTTGCGGTCGAGGATGACCTCGCTGTTGCCGGTGCCTTTGAATTCCTCGAAGATCACCTCGTCCATCCGCGAGCCGGTCTCGATCAGAGCTGTCGCGATGATCGTCAATGACCCGCCTTCCTCGATGTTCCGCGCGGCACCGAAGAATCGCTTTGGACGCTGCAGCGCGTTGGCGTCGACACCTCCGGTCAGCACCTTGCCCGATGACGGCACGACAGTGTTATAGGCCCGCGCCAGACGCGTGATGGAATCAAGCAGGATCACCACATCACGCTTGTGCTCAACCAGCCTTTTGGCTTTTTCGATAACCATTTCAGTAACTTGAACATGCCTTGCTGCCGGCTCGTCAAAGGTCGAGGAGATCACCTCGCCACGGACGGACCGCTGCATGTCGGTCACCTCTTCCGGACGTTCGTCGATCAACAGCACGATCAGATAGACTTCCGGGTGATTTTCCGAGATGGCATGGGCGATGCTTTGCAACATCATCGTCTTGCCGGTACGTGGCGGCGCCACGATCAGTCCCCGCTGCCCCTTCCCCATCGGCGAGACAAGATCGATCACCCGCGGGGTGTTGTCCTTCTTGTCAGGGTCGAAGGGAAGTTCCAGCGTCAGCTTGTTTTCCGGATAGAGCGGTGTCAGATTGTCGAAATTGATCCGGTGCCGAACGGCATTCGGCTCCTCGAAATTGATTGTCTCGACCTTCAGGAGGGCGAAATAGCGCTCACCATCCTTGGGCGCTCGGATTTCACCCTCGACCGTGTCGCCTGTGCGCAGCCCGAACCGTCTGACCTGGCTTGGCGACACATAAATGTCATCCGGACCGGGGAGATAGTTTGATTCCGGCGCGCGAAGAAATCCGAACCCGTCGGACAATACTTCCAACACACCACTGCCATAGATGGCGACGTCGTTCTGGGCAAGCTGCTTGAGAATCGCGAACATCATGTCCTGCTTGCGCAGGGTGCTGGCGTTCTCGATCTCAAGCTCCTCTGCATAAGCGAGGAGATCGGCAGGCGATTTCTGTTTCAGTTCCTGAAGATGCATAGTCTCGACACGCTGATAAAAGCGGGGAAAACGGGTTGGCCCGTTGAAATTTGGGGAAAGCCAGTGTCTGTGCAATTTTTATGACAGATTTTGCCAGTGTCCGTCAATCGCAATGTCGATACCATCTGATTTTCAGAACGGCTTCACCACAGCCATGACGACGATGACAATCATCAGCGCTGTCGGCACCTCGTTCCAGATCCGGTAGATACGGGCTGGTCGCGGCTGCTCGTCATTCTCCAGCTGCCGACGCATCTTGGAAAAGATCCCATGACACGCAGCCATGCCAAGAACGCACGCCACCTTCACCTGCATCCAGATCTCCAGCAGAAGTTGCGGTGCCAGAACAAGCATCCAGACGCCGAACAGGAAACTCGCGATCATAGCCGGGTTCATGATCGCCTTCAGCAACCGGCGTTCCATCACCTTGAAGGTCTCCGCGCGAACCGATCCGATCACCGTGTCGGCATGATAGACATAAAGCCGCGGCAGATAGAGAAGCCCGGCCATCCACGCGATGATGGAAATGACATGAAGCGCCTTGATGATCTCGTAAGTCATGACATCTGCCCTCGCACGCGGTTGACCAGCTCATGAACATGCGGCTCCGGCGTTTCCGGTGTTATACCATGGCCAAGATTGAAGATATGTGGCCTGCCGGATACAGCCTCGAGAATTGATCCGATCGCCCGGTCCATCGCCTGGCCACCGGCAATCAGGCTGAGCGGGTCAAGATTGCCCTGTAATGTGACGTGACCTGGAAGATGTTCAGCCGCCCAGGCGATATCAACACCATGGTCAAGGCCGATACCATCAACCGGCGTGTCATCACAATAGGCTATCAGCCCGTCACCGATGCCTTTCGGAAATCCGATAATCGGCTGCATGATTCCACGACTCCTGAGAGTGTCTATGATGCGTCTGGCCGGCCCGCTGACCACACGCCGCCTGAAATGTGCCGGCACGGCGCCAGCCCAGCTGTCGAACAGCATCAGGGCATCCGCACCGGCCCGCGCCTGTATCTCAAGAAACTCGATGGTTGCCATTGTGACGATATCCAGAAGCCGGTCGAATTTGTCATCATTGTCCCAGATCCATTTTCGGGCAGTGGCAAAATCGCGTGAGGACCGCCCTTCCAGCATATAGGTGATGATCGTCCAGGGCGCGCCGGCAAAGCCGATCAGAGCTTTGTCACGGGTCAGATTCTTCCGGCAAAGCGAGATGGACTCGGCAACAGGTGACAATCTCTTGGCAATGAGACCAAGATCGTCTTCATTGATCTCGGAAGGATCGGAAAGCGGGTCGAGCAGGGGTCCCTGTCCAGTTACAAACCTCACATTCCTGTCCATTGCCCATGGCACCAGCAGGATATCCGAAAAGATGATCGCGGCGTCGAAGCCGAATTTGTCTAACGGTTGCAGCGTGACTTCGACAGCTTTCTCGGGGTTCAGGCAAAAGGAAATAAAATCAGGTTCTGAAGCACGTACCGCCCTGTATTCGGGAAGATAGCGTCCAGCCTGCCGCATGAGCCAGATCGGCGGTATTTTCCGACCCGTTCCGGTCAATGTGTCGAGGAAGATGTTTGTCATGACGATACTCTCTATACAATAGATAGATATTTATAAAGAGAATGATGGATTGGTAGGTCCTGTGGAAAACGCCTGTCGCATTTTCATTCACAGCCTGTCCCCAGTCCTGTCAACAGCTGGAAGACCCTACTTGCAAGCCTGACAGTCATCTGCCGGCACCATCCCCACAATTCGTCCGGTGACAGGATGGTGTAATACATCCGGGGATTGAATATGCTGTTTCCTGCACTTCTGCACAGGCGCCTGTCCGGCTGTATGTTTCATCCCCAGAAGGCGGCAACTGACACACATGAAGTCCCCAGCGCGTGAAAACCCGTGACAGCCCTGACCGGACATCCTAATTTCACCACATGAATGACGCGACCCTGCATATTCATCTGGTGTCTGATTCCACAGGCGAGACCGTACACCAGATCACGCGCGCCTGTGTCGCCCAGTTCTCCAACGTGCGGACGACTGAACATGTCTGGACACTTGTCCGCAGCCACAACCATGTCGACGCTGTCTTTGCGGGGGTTGACCGCAATCCGGGCGTTCTGTTGATGAGTGTTGTTGATGAGGATCTGCGCGCCGAATTCGAACGCCGCTGCACTGAGCGCGGGATCCCGCATGTGTCGGTTCTCGACCCTGTCGTCGATCTGCTTGGGCGGATCCTTGGCAAACCGATGCGCAACCGCCCCGGTGGCCAGCGTCAGCTCGACACCGCCTATTTCGACCGGATGGCCGCGGTCGATTTCGCCGTCCGTCACGATGACGGGCTGAACATGGCCGAACTTCATAACGCCGACATCCTGCTTGTCGGTGTGTCGAGAACATCGAAAACCCCGACATCGATGTATCTGGCGCATCGCGGATACAAGGTGGCAAATTACGCGCTGGTACCGGGAGTTCCCTTTCCAGCACATTATATCGACAGGCTGAAACTGTTTGTGGTTGGTCTGACCAATGATCCGAAACGCCTGAGTGTTGTGCGCAAGACCCGCCAGATCGCGCAGTCGGATGAAAGCAACGTCACCTATACCGACCTCGAGCGGATCACCGAGGAAGTGCGTGACGCGCGGCGGCTTTTTGCCCGGAATCAATGGCCGGTGATCGATGTCACCAGGCGCTCGGTCGAGGAAACCGCCGCGGCTGTCATCCAGCTTTATACCAATTGGCAGGAAGAAAACGCGTGACCACGGAATTCGGCACCACGGGATTCGGGCCCGGCGAATTCGGGCCCGGGGAATTCGGACCCGGGGCCGCCTCTGTCCCCGCTGTGGCTCTGCCAACCGGCCCCCTGCTGCTGGCATCGGCAAGCATGACGCGGCGCCGCCTGCTGGAACAGGCCGGGTTCGAGATCGCCATCTGTGCCGCGTCGGTCGATGAACAGGCCATTCGCGGCAGTTGCGCCGAAGAGGGTATTCCGCCGGGCGAAGTGGCGGTCATTCTCGCCGAAATGAAGGCGCAGGCCGCGCTGTCGCGTGTCCCATCACACAACCCGTCACAAAGCCGGGCCGGACCGGGCCAATTGCTGCTTGCCGCGGATCAGATATTGGAGATTGACGGTCAGATGCTTGGCAAGCCTGCCGATCATGCCGCCGCCGCGCAACAGCTGATGCGTATGCAGGGCAAGACGCATCACCTTCATACCGCAGCGGTGATCATGCGCGACGGCATGCGGATCTGGCACCATCTTGGCGTCAATGAGATGTCGATGCGGCCGCTTTCAGCTGCCGAGATCGAGGTCTATCTCGCCCGGCTCGGCGAGGCGGCACTCTGGAGCCCCGGAAGTTACCAGATCGAATCCATCGGCATGCATCTCTTTTCCCGCATTGGTGGCTGTCACTACACCATTCTTGGCCTGCCACTTCTTGAAATCACCGCTTTCCTTCGCGAACATGGCCTGCGGTTGGCCCCATCCGATACGGCCTCGCGTGACGGGGCATGATCATCATCGGGCTGACAGGCGGGATCGCGTCGGGAAAATCCACCACGGCCACCATGTTCCGCGAGCGTGATATCCCGCTTCATGACGCCGATGCGGCGGTTCATAAAATGATGGCCTCTGGCGGTGTTGCCGTCGACAGGGTCGTGGCGGCGTTTGGGCGTGAGGTTCTGGCACCTGACGGGTCAATCGACCGGCAGCGGCTTGGCAGGCAGGTATTTGCCAGCCCGGATCGGCGACAATTGCTGGAATCCATCATCCATCCGCTGGTCGCGGCCTCGCGTGACAAGTTTCTGGCGCGCAACCGGCAGGCTGGCGCACCGCTTGTCGTTCTCGATATCCCGCTGCTGTTCGAGACAGGTGGCGAAGCGATCTGTGACTTTGTCATTCTGTGCAGTGTCGATCCCGATACCCAGAAACAGCGGGCGCTGTCCCGGCCCGGCATGACACAGGACAAGCTTGATGCCATTCTGCAAAGCCAGATGCCGCTTGCGACGAAACGCGCGATGGCCGACGCCGTGATTGAAACGGATCATGGTCTTGAGGCGGCGCGACGGTCGCTTCAGACCATTCTCGACGGACCGGTGCGCGAGCTTGGCGAAACCAAAAACCGAGGTGGGTGTGATGCGTGAGATCGTTCTTGATACGGAAACAACGGGCATTGACCCGTCAGCCGGGCACCGGATTATCGAGATTGGCGCGCTCGAACTTCATAATCAGACGCCGACCGGTGAACAGTTTCATGTCTACATCAATCCGGAACGTGACATCGATGCCGGGGCGGTCAATATCCACGGGCTGACCGGGGAATTCCTGTCTGACAAACCGGTCTTTGCCGATGTCGTTGGCGGATTCATGGATTTTATCGGCGAATCACGGCTGGTGATCCATAATGCGCCATTCGATATGGGTTTCATCAATGCCGAGCTGCTCCGTCTTGGCCTGGCGGCGATGCCAATGGACCGGGCTGTCGACACGCTGGTGATGGCCCGCCGCAAATTTCCGGGCGCACAGGCCAGCCTCGACGCGCTGTGCCGACGTTTCGAGATCGACAACAGCCATCGTGATCTTCATGGCGCGCTTGTAGACGCCGATCTTCTGGCCACTGTCTATATAGAGCTTCTTGGTGGACGGCAGCGAAACCTGTCGCTGGAGCCGGAAAAGGCCCGGCCCGCCACCATGGCGGCAGCCGATATTGGCGCGCCTGCGTTCACATTGAATGGTGATTCGTCAAAATTCGATCGTCCCCATGCCCCGAGTGACGATGAGCTGGCGGCCCACCGGACGCTTCTCGAGCGTATCAAGGACCCGCTCTGGCACCGGTGAGATCCGCCGGCCGCGCCTGTAGGTCAAACCTTTAGGTCAAGCCGGTCATTTGAACCTGTAAGTTGAACTTTTCAGTCAAACTCCTCAGCTGACCTTCTCACGCCTCGCCATCAGCCTCGCTTGCCGCAAGCGCGTCTTTCTGGCGCTCCATATTTGACTGATAGACAGCGACGAAATCAATCGGCTGGATGCTCAGCGGCATGAAACCGCCATCGCGCGTCATGTCCGAGATGATGGCGCGCGCGAACGGGAACATCAGGCGCGGTGCCTCGATCATGATCAGGGGATTGAGATCATCGCGCGACGCTCCCGGGGCCGAGACGATGGCGGCATAGGTCAATTCCGCCAGAAACAGCGCCTTGTCCTCTGTCTTTGCGTTGGCGGACAGTGACAGGATCACCTCATACTGCTCGCTGTTCAGACCGCGCGCGCCGACATTCACGCCGATCTGCACGTCAGGCTGCTGCGGCGGGTCGATCAGGATGTCGGGTGCGTTCGGATTCTCGAAGGACAGATCCTTTATGTATTGCGCATGAACGACAATCTGCCGACCGGCCACCTCAGCCTGCCCGTTGCCGCCTGCCTGTGTCTCGGTGCTGTTGTCTGCCATGCTCTGTTCCTTTTCCTGTTGTCCGGCCCGCGCCGGGTCACCCGCTCGGGTCGACGTCGCTTCAAGACGCCGCGCTAGCACGCCCGGGGCCGGTGCGACTAGTCTTTCTTGTCAATTGGCCTTTTGCTGGCCGGCCGTTCCTCGAAGTCGCCTTCGATAATGTCGTCGCTGTCGTCGCTTCCGTGCGGTGGGTGACGGTCGCCCGAACGGTGGCCGAAGGACATACCGCCGCCAAACGGCATGCGTCCCCCCATCATGACACCGCCACGCGCAGAAATCCGTTTCAGGATCAACGCGCCGATCAGCGTCCGGATGCCGGGAAGAAACAGCAGCAGCCCGATGGCGTCTGTCAGATAGCCCGGGATCAGCATCAGCACCGCGCCGACCAGGATCGACACACCATCGGCAAGCGAGGCGACAGGCGCCTCGCCGCGGGCCAGCTGCGCCTGCAGCGATCCGGTGATTCGCCGTCCCTGTGATCGCAGGAGCGAAATTCCGATCATCCCCGTGACGAAAATGCCGATCAGGGTCAGCAAGACACCGGCCGTGCTGCCAAGCGCGACAAAAACCTCGATTTCGGCCCATATCCAGAGGATGAACCCGATTAGATAGACAATTGGCACTGTTATTCCGTTCGTTTCAGGAAAAAATTACCATCAGCTGCTTGCTGGATTCTCAAGGAAACATATGTATCCTATGACCCTGCATTGTAAGAGGCTTTGCAGAGAAGACCAAATCATCCCGCTGGGGGATCCCGTGCCTTTCATTGATATCATCATTTTTGCCGTGATAGCCATCCTGCTGGTCCTGCGCCTGCGGTCCGTCCTTGGTCAGCGCACCGGCTATGACGAACAGCCCTCACGCCGCGAGCAGATGGATGACGGGTCAGCCGAGGTTATTTCCATCGATTCCGGCAGACGCTCGGACGCCGGCGACGGCCATGGCCTTGCCGCCCTGAAGAAAGCTGACCGGACATTCTCGGAGAAACAGTTTCTGAACGGTGCCGCCGGCGCGTTCGAGATGATCCTGTCCGCCTATGCAGACGGTGATCTTGCGAAGCTGAAACGCCTTCTTGGCTATGATCTGTTGCAGAGCTTCACACAGTCGGTCCAGCAACGTTCATCGGATGGCGAAACGCTGAATATCTCGCTTGATGAACTTCGCGACCTGCGGATCATCGACGCCAAGGTCTTCGATAATATCGCCTCGGTAACCGTTGAGTATCAGAGTACGCAGACCCGCACGCTAACCGATGGTGACGGCAATGTCGTCGAGGATGAGGATACAGGAACGCGTGACCTGATCGACATCTGGACCTTCGAGCGCGATCTGACGCTTGATGACCCGAACTGGAAGCTGGCTGAAACCGAAACACCCGACGGGGAGTGACGCCCCGGCCGGGTCGTCGCGACTGGGGACATGACCAAACATCGTGACAATCAGGCCGATGATGATGCCACTGTCTGGAAGCGTCTGACAGATGGCGTGAAGCCTTATCGCGCCGACCCGCCCGCTCCGGTCCGCCCGAAAGCATCGCCGCCGGCCCAGCGTCGCGGCAGAAAGGCGATGCCAGCGATGCGGCCAACCCCCGCCACATCACCCGCGAGGTCACCCAATCCGGTTGATCTTCGCGCCGGCGAACATGCGGGGATCGACAAATCGACACGCCGCCGGCTTGCCCAGGGCCAGCTGACAGTCGAATCCCGTCTCGACCTTCATGGGCTGACAGCTGCCCAGGCCGAACGGCGTCTTGCCGGCTTTATCGATTCCGCCGCCAGACAGGATCAGCGTTGTGTTCTGGTGATCACCGGCAAGGGCGCCGACGGAACCGGTGTCCTGCGCCGCCTCGTGCCACAATGGCTGAAGGCACCACCGCTGGCACCACGCGTGCTGGCCATTTCCGCGGCCCGCCCGGGCGATGGCGGAGATGGCGCGCTATACGTGTTGCTTCGTCGCCGTCGGCAGACATCATGACTCCCTTTGGTGAAAGAATGCGCGAGCTTCGCGCCGCCCGTGGCCTGACGCAGCAACAGCAGGCGGACCAGCTTGGCGTGTCCAAGGCCTATATTTCGGCGCTGGAGACCGGTGCGCGCGGTCGTCCATCGGCGCCCTTCGTCGATCAGATATGCGCCTGGCTTGGCCTGATCTGGGATGACGCCGAGGAGCTGAAGGCGCTTGCCGCGATGTCGCATCCAAAACCAACCATAGACGCCAGCCGGTCGCACGCCGCCGCGGTCGAACTTGCCAATCTTGTCGCCTCACATATCGGGTCTCTCGACACCGCGGCGTGCGACCGGCTGATCGCGGCGTTGCAGGACGAAGTGCAGAATCGGGACCGGTAAAGGCCGAGCTGCCAGCACATGATGCCGGAACAGATGACTTTTGCGGCCGGGTAAGTTGTGTTAGGACAGCGTCGGCAGGGCAAGACACGCCGCCACCCCTTCACACCACCTGCCGAGGTTGCCACTTCAGATGACACCAAGGAAACTGTCCTCACATGTGCCCCGCATTTCGGTGGAAAGCCCGTCGCGGCTCAGCAGCGTCGATATCGACGAGCTGTGCGACTCGGCAGAGGGCGCCATCCGCTCGGGCGGTGGTTTCGGCTGGCTGACGCCACCGCCACGTTCGGTGATGGAGGATTACTGGCGCGGCGTGCAGATGATTCCGGAACGCCACCTCATCGTCGCCAGACTCGACAAGGTCATTGCCGGGTCATGCCAGATCGTCAGTCCGCCCCGCAATAACGAGGCGCAGGCCTTCATGTGCCAGCTGACGACGTTCTTCGTGGCCCCCTGGGCGCGTGGCCATGGTCTGGCGCAGATGATTGTCGCCGAGGCCGAGGCGCTCGCGAAATCCAAGGGCTTCACCATGATCAGCCTTGATGTCCGCTCGACCCAGGACCGCGCCATCCAGTCTTTCGAGGCACGTGGATTTGTCCGTTATGCGGTGAATGACTATTATGCCCGTGTGGGCAGTGACTATGTGTCCGGTTTCTATTACCACAAGGAGCTGACATGACGGGTTATGACGACCAGAATGTATTCGCCAGGATCCTGCGTGGTGAAATTCCCTGCAACAGGGTCGCCGAGGACGAGCACACCCTGGCCTTTGCCGATATCAACCCGGCACGCGCGGTTCATGTGCTTGTCATTCCCAAGGGCGCCTATGTCGACTGGCGGGATTTCGCCGCCAATGCCTCGGCCGAGGAGCAGGCAGCCTTCACCCGCATGATTGCGCATGTCGCCGAGGTGACAGGCATTGCCGAAACCGGATTCCGCGTGATCTCGAACATCGGCGTCAATGGACATCAGGAGGTACCCCACCTCCACATGCATGTTCTTGGCGGTGAACCGGTCGGGCGCATGGTGAATCCCGGCTAAATATCAGAAAACTTTAATAATCTTGTAGGCCTGTCGGCCACTGGTCATCATGGCTGATCCAAAAGTATGGGATCGCGCGCCATGCATGCAAGCATCAGGACTGTGGCCTTTCGGGGCATCGACACCATTCCGGTGGACGTTCAGGTGCATGTGGCGAACGGTCTGCCGTCAATGGCGATTGTCGGACTTGCCGACAAGGCGGTGGCAGAATCGAAGGAGCGCGTTCGCGCCGCGCTGGCCTCGATCGGTCTGGCGCTGCTGCCGAAACGGATTGCGATCAATCTGGCACCGGCCGACGTCGTCAAGGAAGGCGCGCATTTCGATCTGCCGATCGCGCTTGGGCTGCTGGTCGCCATTGGCAGCATCCCCCGTGACGCAGTTGACGGCCATATGGTGCTTGGCGAGTTGTCACTTCACGGTGCCATTGAACCGGTATCGGGTGTTCTGCCTGCCGCCATGGCGGCGGTGGCCGGCGGTCTTGACCTGATCTGTCCGGCAAAATGCGGCCCCGAGGCGGCCTGGGCAAGCGAGCTGTCGATTGTTGCCGCGCCTGATCTGATGGCGCTGCTCAATCATCTTCGCGGGGTGCAGCATCTGCCACCGCCGGTGGCCGAATTGCTGCCGCCGGCGCATGAGGCGCCCGACCTTGCCGATCTCAGGGGTCAGGAAACGGCGCGCCGCGTTCTGGAAATTGCCGCTGCCGGCCGTCATAACCTTCTCATGATCGGGCCACCCGGCGCCGGCAAATCTATGCTGGCGGCCAGATTGCCGGGTCTGTTGCCCCCCTTGTCCGCGCGCGAGGCTCTGGATGTGACGATGCTGCATTCCATCGCCGGCCAGCTTCCCGCCGGCGGGCTGGTGCAGAGCCGCCCGTTCCGTGACCCGCACCATTCCGCCTCGATGGCGGCGCTTGTCGGTGGTGGCGCGCGGGCGCGGCCGGGAGAAATTTCCCTGGCGCATGGCGGGGTGCTGTTCCTCGATGAACTGGCGGAGTTCGCCAAGCCGGTTCTGGACGCATTGCGCCAGCCCCTGGAGACCGGGCAGGTCGTTGTGGCGCGGGCCAATCACCATGTCACCTACCCGGCACGCTGTCAGCTGATCGCGGCGATGAATCCCTGCCGTTGTGGCTATCTTGGCGATCCGGCACGGGCCTGTACGCGGGCACCCGATTGTGGACGCACCTATTGCGCGCGCGTTTCGGGCCCGATGCTGGACAGGTTCGACATGGTCATCGAGGTCCCCGAGGTCAGCGGCCAGCTGCTGCTTGATCGCACCCCCGGCGAGGCCAGCCTTGAGGTGGCGCGGCGGGTCGCCGGCGCACAGGATTTCGCCGTCCGACGGGCTACGGCAGCTGGAGATTCGGGTGAAAATTCCAATGTGCCGCTTCGTGATGTCAGCCCTGATGCGACATCTCTTCTTGAGCTTGCGATCGAGAAGAAGTCACTGTCGGCACGCGGGTTCCACCGCGTGTTGAGAGTGGCGCGGACAATTGCTGATTTGCAGCAGCAGCCGGTGATCGGTCGCGGGCATCTTGCCGAGGCGCTTGCCTACCGGGCCATGCCGTTGCTTGCGTGACCGGACTTCCTGTGTTCGATCGCATCCCAGGTCATCGCGGCGATATCGATTCCGGTCAGCCGCTGGATCTCGCGGATGCCGGTTGGCGATGTGACATTGATCTCGGTCAGATAATCGCCGATGACGTCGATTCCGACAAACAACAGCCCGCGCCGGCGAAGTTCCGGGCCGATCATGGCGCAGATCTCCCGGTCGCGCGCGGTCAGCTCGGTGGCCTCGGCGATGCCGCCGACATGCAGGTTTGACCGCGCCTCGCCTGCCGATGGCACACGATTGACCGCGCCGACCGGCTCGCCATCCACCAGGATCACCCGTTTGTCGCCCTGCCGCACTTCCGGTAGATAGCGCTGTACCATCACCGGCTCACGGGATACGGCCAGGAACATTTCCAGAAGCGCGTTGAGGTTCTGGTCATCTGGCGTAAGTCGGAACACGCCGGCCCCGCCATTGCCGAAAAGCGGTTTGACGATGATGTCGTGATGCCGTTCCCGAAAGGACTTTATGGCATCGGTATCGCGCGAAATCAGCGTTGGTGGCATCAGTTCGGTAAACATCGTCACCAGAAGCTTTTCCGGCGCGTTCCGCACCTCGGCCGGATTGTTCACCACCATGGTCGATGGAGGCAGCATCTCAAGAAGGTGCGTCAGCGTGATATAGGCCATGTCGAAGGGGGGGTCCTGACGCATCAGGATCACATCGAAGCTGTCGAGACCGCGTCGTTCGGAGGCGCCAGCGGTAAAATGATCGCCGGCCCTGTCGCGCAGGACAAGGCTCTGTCCAACCGCCTCGACCCGCCCTTCGTTCAGCGACAGGCTGTCCGGTGTATAATACCACAGGGAATGTCCGCGCTGCTGCGCCTCGAGGGCCAGGGCGAACGAGGTGTCACCGGCAATGTCAATGGATCCGATGGGGTCCATCTGCAGGGCAATGGAGAGCGGCATCGCCGGTTCCTAGTCGCGAAGATCGCTGCGAAGTGAAATGTAGTTGACCACCTCCTGCGCGAAACGAAGGTCCCGCGCATGGCCGACAACGCGGTTCATCTCCTCGGCATCGGCGGCGACACCGGACAGATATACCGTGCCATTCACGACATCGATGTTGAAATTCAGCGACGAGACGTCGGAATCAGCGATCAGCTTGCCGCGAAGCTGGGCACTGGCAGCGAGATCCTTGGCCACATCCTTCAGCGAACTGCGGTCAATGACCTGAAGTTCGTTCACCACCTCGCGAACCCCGCGCACCTCCCAGGCAAGCTTGGTCGAGAGAACCTTTTCCTCCGGTGTTTTCACCTTGCCGGTCATCAGCACCGCGCCATCATTCACCGACACGTCAACATCGAGAAACAGGCTGGTATCATTCTGGATGAATTTGTCATTCAGCTTTGTCGCGATCAGATTGTCCGATACCGAGGTCGACAGGCCTTTGTCGGTTGACGAGGCGGCAACTGCCGCCGTGCCGGCACCGATCACTGCCGGCGCACAACTCGATGTGACCAGGCCGGCAAGGGCAATCATGGCGATTGGCAGGGCGAGCCCTGCGCGAAGACGGGGGGCGGCGCTGGAGGTCCCGCCTGGCTTTGCTGCTGACATTCTGGGCTGTTCCCTGATTTGTGAATGACGTTGATTGCGAGTGACGTTGATTGTGAGTGACACCATGCGGTCAATGTGCCGCCTGTCGAATCGACGGTCAAGAGGTCGCACCGCCGGGCCTTCCAAAGCGGAGTGTTTCATCACGGGATCCCTCATCCATCACACCGCCATGCGTCTTTCAGATGCCGGACCGGCAAGACATTGCCACGCAAAGGTGGCGAAATCTGGACAAGATCAAACCGCCATTCGAAATTTTCGGACACATGCCGGCATGATGCGAATTCCTGCGCGGCGCGGCAGATCCGGTGTCTCTGCCGCGGCGAGGGAATGCCTGTTTCACTGGCACGCCGCCGGAATTTCACCTCGCAGAAAATGATCACCCGGCGGCGGCATGCCACGATATCGATCTCGCCGGCCCGGCCGCGCCACCGACGGGCCAGAATACGGTGCCCGGTCAGCCTCAGCCAGATCATCGCCAGCGTCTCGGCGCCCCGTCCCTGACGCTCCGACTGGCGGCGGTCACCCATCCCGGTCCGGTGCCGCCTCTGTGACGGCGTCTGTGTCGTCATCTGTATCGGCGTTCAATTCCAGCGCCAGCCGATAGATCCGGTTGCGCGGCAGGCCGGTCGTCTCGACCACCGATTTCACCGCGTCACGAAGCCGCTGGCCGTCAAGCTCGGCGCGCAGCATGGCCGTCAGCTGGTCATCGTCAAATGCCGGCTCATCATCCGATCTGCCTGCCACCAGCACCACGATTTCGCCCTTCAGGCGGGGCATGCCAGCGACTGTTGATGCCAGGTCGGCAAGATCGCCGCGCAGCACTTCCTCATGCATCTTGGTCAGCTCGCGCGCCACGACGGCCCGCCGCGGGCCCATGATCTGGGCCATGTCAGACAGGCTTTGCGCCAGGCGCGCAGGTGTCTCGAACCAGATTGTTGTCGCCGCAAGATCGGACAATTCCGTGATCTGACCGCGCCGCGCCCCTCCCGCGCTGGCAAGAAAGCCGGCAAACATGAAGCGGTTGCTTGGCAGCCCGGAGACAGCCAGCGCCGCCAGAACCGCGCTTGGTCCCGGAACGGACTGGACCGGAATGCCCTGCTCGCGGCAGGCGGCGACAAGCTTGTACCCGGGATCGGAGACCAGCGGCGTGCCGGCATCGCTGACAAGCGCGACGGATCTTCCCTGTTCAAGCTGCGTGATGATCCAGGGTCTCATCTCCGCCCCATTATGGTCATGATAGGGCACCATCCTTGCTGTGCTGCCGGTGCCTGTCAGCCGCAACAGCTTGCGGGTCACCCGCGTGTCCTCGCAGGCGATCACATCGACCGACGCCAGTGTTTCGGCGGCACGGCGCGAGAAGTCCCCAAGATTTCCGATCGGGGTGGCGACAAGGATGAGGGTGCCGGCGGCGGTCATGTCATTTCCGTCATGGCGAGCGTGCGGGTCAGAAGATATAGCCGATTAATGACTTGCGCGCAAAAACAGGCCATCATGACACAGAGGCCGGAGGGAGAGGGTGGATGACAAGGTTGTGGCAGCTCGGTGCGGCGTTGGTCCTTGCCACGGGTCTGGCGGGATGCGGCGTGGCTGTCGATCAGCGCACGCTTCAGACGACGGCCTCCCCGCCTCAGGCACCCCGAACCGACATCGCCGCCACGCCGTCTGCCGAACCTGTCCCCGACGCGCCATCCAAGACGGTCGCGAAAAACCAGACGCTGGCGCAGGTGCCCGCGATTTCTGACATTCGGACAGATATTGCTGTAGATACCGCCGGGGCGGAAACAGCTGCTGATGCAGATGTCGAGATTGCCAGTCTTGCCCCGTCGGCGGCGGCAAGCATCGATGACCTGCTGAAACCGGCGAGCCCGGCTGAAACGCAATCCCCGCAGGTGACGACACAGGCCCGGGAAGGGGATGTGGCTGATGATGGCGAAGACCAGGTTGCCAGACTCGCCCCGGGCACGCCGCCAGCGCCGTCCGGTGATGCGGCCCAGAAGGATGACGGCCAGAAGGATGACGGCCAGAAGGATGACAGCCAGAAGGATGATAGCCAGAAGGATGATACCGGTGCGGCAGGGGATGTGGTGGGTGATATCATCTGGAATCTCGAAGCCGCCAATCGCGCACGACCGGCGCCGCCACCGGCACCGCAGATTCCGGTTGGACCCGATCCCTCACTTGCAAGCGACGCGCTCGAAGCCGCGTTCGCACAGATTGCCAGACGCGAACATGCATTGCCGGATGATGTGTTCGTGCTGCCGCCAAAGGCGGCGGGCACGACCCGCATCGCGCTTTTGATTCCGGTCACCGGACGCAATGCCGCGCTTGGAGCCGAGCTGCAGAAAGGCGCTGAACTGGCCCTTTTTTCGGTGCGCAATCCAAAGATCGAGCTTCTTGTCCTCGATACGCATGGTGACGGGCCGGAGGCCGCTGCCAGCCAGGCGGTGGTTGCCGGGGCGGATATTGTCGTCGGGCCGTTATTCTCTGATGCTGTTGTCAGCGCCCGCAGGATTGCCAGACAGGCCAATATCCCGATGCTGGCGCTGTCGAACAATCTGAAGGTAGCCGGCAGTGGCAGCTGGCTTCTTGGCTATGTGCCGGAACAGCAGGTCGACACTCTTCTTGGCTATGCGTTGACAACCGGTGGCAACCGGATCGGGATCATTGCCGAGGATGCCGCTTTTGGTCAGATTCTTGCCCGACACGCGGTGGACAGGCTGGCGCAGTTCGGGCTCCGTCCGGTCGAATCACTGACTCTGACAGCCAGCATGCTGGCAGACGAGGATCAGCTGAAATCGGCAATCCGGAGCTTCACCGGGTACCAGCCACCGGCCGCCAATGAAACGGCTCCCGCCTTTGCCGATCTGCCGCCGGCGCGGTTTGATGCGCTGCTGTTTGCCGGAAGCGCCGATTTCGCGCTGCGCACCGCACCGGTTCTTGCCTACTACGACGCCGACCCGGAACGCGTTCTGTATCTTGGCAACGCGCAATGGAACCAGCAGCGGATCCTGACCGAACCGTCGCTTCAGGGTGGCGTGTTTGTCTCTCGGCCGACCGGCCGCGATGATGCCTTCAACAGGCTCTGGTCCGACATCTGGCCATCACGGCCGGGGGCGTTGGCACGGCTCAGTTTTGATGCCATGGCAATGGCGACGGTTCTGACCGGCCAGCAGCGCCAGCTCTGGCAGACCGCGCTGGAATCGGAATCCGGGTTCAGCGGGTTCAGCGGCGCCTACCGGCTGCTTCCCGGCGGCGGCAATCAGCGCGCCTTTGAACTTCGCCGGATCGAGAATGGCGTCTCGGCCATATTGCAGCCCGCCCCGGACAAGATCTAGCCGGGCAGGAGGTCGGCCAATATCCAGTCAAGGAGCAAACGCCCCGCGGGCGTTACCCGAAGTTGCACGCCGCCGATCTCCACCAACCCGGATTCCACCAGCCGGTCAAGCGCGGTCTCGTCAAGATGGGCGGCGCGGCTTGCATACCTGGCCTCCAAGGCGGGAATCGACACCCCCTCGGCAAGACGCAACCCCATCATCAGCGATTCGGCGATGCTGTCCGCCCGTCCATCCTCGGTGACGATGTCGATGGCGTGGCCGGCATCCTCGACCGACTCAAGCCAGGCTGCCGGGCTGCGGCGCGTGGCGAGCCCCAGCCTGCCCGCCGGCACAGTCAACCGTCCATGCGCGCCCGGCCCGATGCCGATCCAGTCCTGCGCCCGCCAATAGACAAGATTGTGACGACAGGCCTCGCCGGTGGCGGCGTGATTGGAAATCTCGTAGGCGGGGAGCCCGGCCCCGGTCATGATGTCGTTGGTCATCTCATACATCTCGGCCGCCAGATCATCAGGCGGGACCAGTCTCTCGCCGCGACGCGCGCGGCTGTGGAACACGGTTCCCCGTTCGATGGTCAGCTGGTAGAGCGACATATGCGTCAGGCCAAGATCGAGCGCCTCGCGCAACTCGCTCACCCAGCCGGCACATGTCTGGTCGCGCCGTGCATAGATCAGATCGATCGAGATACGGGCGAAATGCTGCCGCGCCGCCATGATGGCGCTGCGGGCCTCACCGGCCGAGTGTTCGCGCCCGAGAAAGGCAAGCCCCGCGTCACGAAGCGACTGCACGCCAAGCGAGATCCGGTTGACCCCGGCGGCGCGAAACCCCTCGAACATCGCGGCCTCGCTGGAGGTCGGGTTCGCCTCGGCGGTGATTTCCACATCATCGGACAGACCGAAAAGCCGCTCCGCCTCGTCGATAAGGCCGGCGACCAGCGATGGTGGCATCAGACTGGGCGTGCCGCCCCCAAAAAATATCGAGACAAGCTTTCGTCCGGCCCCGTAATGCGTCGCCATATGCGCCATCTCGCGACGATAGGCGGCGGCGAAGCGCGCATGATCGACATCCTGCGAGACGTGTGAGTTGAAATCACAATAGGGGCATTTGGCGCGGCAGAACGGCCAGTGGATGTAGAGCGCCAGTGGTGTTTCCGCGGCTTTGCTCATGCAAAACAGGCATCGACCAGCCCGGCAAAGGCGCGGGCCCGGTGTCCCATGGCCAGCTTGGTCTGCGGCTCCATCTCACCAAAGGTGATGTCATGCCCCTCGGCAACAAAGATCGGATCATATCCGAACCCGCGTTCGCCGCGCGGTGGCCAGACAAGCTTCCCGTCGATCCGCCCCTCGAATCCTTCCTCATGACCATCGGGCCAGCACAGGACAAGCGCGCAGATGAAATGCGCCCGCCGGTCGGTGCCACCGGTGGCGGCAAGCGAGCTTTCCACCTTCTGCATTGCCAGAATGAAATCCTTGTTCGGCCCGGCCCACCGCGCCGAATAGATTCCCGGGGCACCATTCAGCGCCGGCACCACGAGGCCCGAATCATCGGCAAGCGCCGGCTTGCCTGTCGCCATCGCGGTGGCCCGCGCCTTCAGCGCCGCGTTGCCAAGAAAGCTGTCCTCGGTCTCCTCCGGCTCCGGAAGGCCGTAACTCGCTGCCGAGGTGACAAGGAACGGCCTGCCAACGAAAAGCGCCGTGATCTCGCGCAATTTGCCGTCATTATGCGAAGCAATGACCAGCTCGTCCTCGGTGAACATACGTGCCATCAGTCAGTCTGCCGTCAAGGGTCCGGGTGATCAGAGCGCGCCGCGTACCGCGGTGTCCTGCAGCGTGAAGAGCTGCCGGCATCCGGCCTCCGCCAGATCGAGGATCCGGTTCAGCTCGTCGCGGCTGAAGGGCCGCTCCTCGCCTGTTGCCTGGATTTCGACCAGCCCGCCATCGGCGCTGAGAACAAAATTCGCATCGACCTCGGCGGCGCTGTCCTCGCCATAATCAAGATCGGCGATCGGCTGGCCCTGCCAGACGCCGCAGGAAATGGCGGCGATATTGTCGGTCATCGGTTGGCGCGTGATCGCGCCCGACAGCAGCATTTTCTCGCAGGCGATCCGCAACGCCACCCAGGCACCGGTAATGGCCGCGGTTCGCGTGCCGCCATCCGCCTGGATAACGTCGCAATCCAGCTTGATCTGGTGTTCGCCAAGCGCCTCGAGATCGGTGACGGAACGCAGTGCCCGCCCGATCAGACGCTGGATTTCAAGGGTCCGTCCACCCTGCTTGCCGCGTGCCGCCTCGCGGTCGGTGCGGCTGTGCGTTGCGCGGGGCAGCATGCCGTATTCGGCTGTTACCCACCCACGTCCGGTGTTGCGCAGGAAATGCGGCACGCGATCCTCGACCGAGGCCGTGCACAACACATGCGTATTGCCGAATTTTGCCAGACAGGAGCCCTCGGCATGCAGAGAGACGCCAGCTTCAAGCGTCACGGAGCGGAGATCGGCGGCCGCGCGGCCGGAGGAACGATTCATGGAACCCTCGTAAAGATGTGTCGGTCTGTCGTTGCCCCCATGAGGCTATGCATCTGTGTGTCTATGCATCTGTTGCCATATGACCATATTGCCGCGGCGAGGCAGGAGACGGGCAGACCGACATTGACCCGTTATTATGCGTTACCCTAAGCTGGAAATATGAATGACGCCACCCTTCTCGGCCTGAAACCAAGGGCGATCGAAATTTTCAACGCCCTTGTCGCCGCCTATCTTGAATCCGGCCAGCCAATCGGGTCGAAGATGCTGGCGCGGCGGCTGCGCCTTGATCTGTCGCCGGCATCGATCCGCAGCAACATGAGCGATCTCGAGGCGGCCGGGCTGCTGTTCTCGCCGCATGTCTCGGCCGGGCGGGTGCCGACCGAAACCGGTCTGCGCATGTTCGTCGACGGGTTGATGGAATACAGTCCCGACCTGACGGATGAGGACCGGATGTCGATCGACGGGGAATGCGCGATGCGCGGCATATCCGTTGATGATCTTCTGGAAAAGACGACCCGCACCCTGTCCGGCCTGTCACGCTGTGCCAGCCTTGTGCTGTCCCCGAAAAGCAATGCCGAGTTGCAGCATTTCGAATTCGTGCCGCTTGGCGAGAATCGGGCCCTTGCGGTGTTGGTGCGCATGGATGGCCGCGTGGAGAACCGGCTGATCGATCTGCCTGCCGGGGTGCCGCAATCGGCGATGGTGCGGGCCAGCAACTACATGAATGCGCGTCTGTCCGGGCGTGACCTGCGTGCCGCCACCGGGCTGATCCGCTCGGAGATCGCCGTGCACCGGGCCGAACTCGACGAAATGTCCCGCCAGCTTGTCGAGGCCGGTGTCGGTCTTTGGACCGCGGGAGAGTTGGCGGAGGATGCCGTGCTGGTGATGCGGGGCCAGGCCAATCTTCTCGAGGATCTTGAGGCCGGTGATGATCTCGACACGATCAGGCAACTGTTCTCCGAGCTCGAGGCGCGAGAGAACGCACTTCGCCTTCTGGAAGCGACAAGTGGCGGCGACGGGGTGAAAATCTTCATTGGTGCCGAGCACCGGATGTTTGTGAATACCGGCTGCTCGCTGGTCATCGCGCCCTATCACAATGCCGACAGGAATGTCATCGGCGCCATCGGCGTTTTGGGGCCTCGTCATATGAACTACGCCAGGATTATCCCGATGGTCGATTACACCAGCCGTGCCATTGCCGCGGTCCTCAGTTGATGTCCCGAAGATGACCGATTGATTCCGTCAGGATCTGCCGCGGCCCGGCAAGCCAGCCATGACCGGCAAGGTTGCGGAGTTCGATATAACCTTCATGCTGACCCCACAGCACCGCGCTGCCGGTGACTATGCCGGCGCACAGGATCATGATCAGCCGGTCCAGACGCGCCGTATCGCCAGTGCCATGATAGGGAAAACCGGCAGCGCAACAGGGACAGCTCAGCCGCAACGGCGTGTCAGGCGACATAAGCCCATCCCGCGCCCGTCCCGGCACCCTCAACTCCGCGTTACAGACATGACAGACAATGAGGTGGTGGCTCTGCCGCGCCGAGACCGATCTGTCGAAAGGGCGCCGGATATCATGCGCAGGCCCAAAATCATCACGCGGGCCCTGCCGCTGAACGGTGAAGACGCGGCGGCAGCGGTGACAGCGCACCGGCATGTCGTAATAGCGTCGCAGCCTGTCCGGCACCGACAGGGCGTTCTGGCAATGCGGGCTTGTCAGCTGCATCTGTGATCGCGACCCGTTGACTGGACGGCGGGATGTGCCGTCCGGTCCTTTGTGCCGCGACAGTGACTAAAAAATCGTTAGCAAGGTGAAAAATAAGTCTCGTCGATTAGCTGTCGGATTTCTCTTTCGCCGTTTGGGTCTTTTTTGCACGGGTGGCTGCCTTCTTCCCGGAGGCCTTCTTCCCGGCCGCGCCGGCGGCGGCCGCTTTTTTCGCGCGTGTTTTCGGTTGCGCCGCGGGAAGCTCCTGCAATGCCTCGGCAATGGCAGCCTTGATCATTGGCCGCAGATCAGCCGCCACCACAGCCTGTAATTCGCTGCGCATCGCGGCGACAAGCTCGGCCTTTATCGCGGCCAGATCGACCGGCTCAGGCGAATCATCGGATTTCCCGACAGCGGCGGCGATTTCCTGCATCGCGGCCTCCATATCCGGGTCATCAATGCTGTCCGTATTGCCAGCATCGCTGATGGTGCGGTCGATATCGGTGCCGGCCGGGCCGTCAATGCTGCCAAGGGCGGTCTTGTCTTCCCAGGCCTGTCGCACCAGCTTCTGGATGTCAGCGACATCAATATCGGCCATCGCATCGCTGTTGGCCGGTGCCGGCGGCTCGTTCGGAAGCGCCGGTTCGGACGCGCTTGCCGGCCTGTCGGTGTTCATGTCGGTGTTGGTATCGCCGCCGATATCGTCACTGTTGGGCGATTCGGAGATGGCGGGGGTCGGGGGGCTGTCAATGGCAGGCAATGCCTCGCCGGCATCGAAAGGCCCCTCCGTGTTGCCACCAGAACCGGCCACCGGACGACCTTGCGCGGCGCCTGTCATGTCCGTGGATGGCGGCGGCGCGCCACGGGGTGATATCCTGTCCGGCATTTCACGTTCGGCAAGGTTGCGCAAATCATCAAACCGGCGGGCGATTGGCGGACGCCCGTCGCCTGCCCGGGTCTCGAAATCCACCTCGACCGGGGTCATGGCTTGTGATTCGATCACGGCAAACATCGCCTGGCCCTCGGCGGCTGATTTCCGCGACTGCTCATAAAGCGCCATGATTGATTGTCTGACGGTCGCCATTGGCCTCTGCCCTGTCTGCGTGGTGACGGCCCGGGCCGTCTGCAATGATGGCAAGTCTCGCATATTCAATTTCTGCCGACAACATGACCGGCCGGCCGTGGTCCGACCCGTTCGGGTGTCGCCGCACTGTGGCCATCACGCAACTTCCATGCCGTTTGTGAAGATTCCGGCGTCCTTGCCCTTGGCTGACATCACAAATGGACCTAAATAACGCTACGCAAAGGACGAAATGTCTGGCAGGTGCCGACAGAAATGAAGGACGGATGATGGCTGAAAACAAAAAGGATGTGGCGGCAGACGCCGCTCCCGACGGGGATGTGCATATGGACGCCGGGGGTGACGAGGCCGCGCCGGCGACAACGGAGACCGCAGCGGCGGGCGAATCGGTATCCTGGGACGCCGGATCGCTGCCCGAAGCCAGTGACGCGGTCGAGAGCGATGACATTGTCAATGATGATGCCTTCGAAGCGCTGATCGCCGAACGCGATTCGCTGAAAGACCAGCTTCTTCGCGCGCTTGCCGATGTCGAGAATATGCGTCGCCGCACCGAGCGCGAGGTGGAGACCGCCCGCAAATACAGCCATACTGGATTCGCCCGCGATCTGGTCGGCGCGATCGACAATCTGGCGCGCGCCATCGATGCCGCGCCGGCTGCCGATGACGAAGCGGTCGGGGAATCGGTGAACGCGCTGATTACCGGCCTCGAGATGAGCTGGACCGAAATCCAGTCCACGATGGAGCGGCACGGGATCAGGCGGATCAGCCCGCTTGGCGAGAAGTTCGACTATAATTTCCATCAGGCCATGTTCGAGATGCCGCATCCCGACCAGCCGCCCGGAACCGTGGTCGAGGTGGTGCAGCATGGCTATGTGCTTCATGACAGGCTGCTGCGTCCGGCGATGGTGGGTGTCGCCAAGGCGGCGGACCCGGCGCCCGACGCAGAACCGCCGGCCGAGGATGCCGGCTGAGGATGCCGGGTAAGGATGTCGGGTAAGGATGCCGGTAAGGATGGTCCAGTGACCGCACTTGTAACCGGAACAGCGCGTCCTATATGGACGGTGTAATTCAACAGCAAGAGCATGACCTGCCAGCGCGGTGCCATGGGCGCTACAGGGCCAAATGCCGGAACGTCACCAGGGTGTCAGTCCAGAGGGAACTGGTGGACAGGAAAGGAGATCGTCATGGGGAAAGTTATTGGAATAGACCTTGGAACGACAAATTCATGCGTTGCCGTGATGGATGGCAAGGACGCCCGCGTTATTGAAAACGCCGAGGGCGCCCGCACCACCCCGTCGATGGTCGCCTTCGCCGACGACGGCGAACGGCTTGTCGGCCAGGCCGCGAAGCGGCAGGCGGTGACCAACCCCGAAAAGACGCTTTTCGCGATCAAGCGGCTGATCGGGCGTCGCCATGATGATACGGCGACAAAGAAATTCACCGAGCTCGTTCCCTATGAAATCACCAACGCGAAGAACGGTGATGCCTGGGTCAAGGTCGATGGCGAGGAATATTCACCAAGCCAGATTTCCGGGTTCACGCTTCGCAAGCTGAAGGAAGATGCCGAGGCCTATCTTGGCGAGAGCGTGACCGAAGCCGTGATCACCGTGCCGGCCTATTTCAACGACTCACAGCGTCAGGCCACCAAGGATGCCGGCAAGATTGCCGGTCTCGAGGTTCTGCGGATCATCAACGAGCCGACGGCGGCGGCGCTTGCCTATGGACTCGATCGTCGCGAATCCGGCCTGATTGTTGTCTATGATCTTGGTGGCGGTACCTTTGATGTGTCGATCCTCGAGGTTGGTGACGGTGTCTTCGAGGTGAAGTCAACCAATGGTGACACCTTCCTCGGTGGCGAGGATTTCGACCACCATATCATCGAGTTTCTGGCCGAGGAGTTCAAATCGAGCGAGGGTATCGATCTTCGCAAGGACAAGCTGGCCCTGCAGCGTCTGAAGGAAGCTGCCGAAAAGGCGAAGATCGAGCTGTCATCGGCGGTGCAGACAGATGTCAATCTGCCCTTCATCACCGCTGATGCGACCGGCCCCAAGCACCTCAATGTCAAGCTGACCCGCGCCAAGCTGGAACAGCTGGTCGAAACGCTGGTACAGCGCACGATCAAGCCGTGCCAGGCCGCGCTGAAGGATGCCGGGGTGAAGCCCGGTGAGATTGACGAGGTCATCCTTGTCGGCGGCATGACCCGCATGCCGAAGATTATCGAAACGGTGAAGGAGTTTTTCGGCGCCGAACCGCACCGGGGCGTGAACCCGGACGAGGTTGTGGCGTCCGGAGCCGCCATCCAGGCCGGTGTCCTGACCGGCGATGTGAAGGATGTCCTGCTTCTCGACGTCACGCCGTTGTCGCTTGGCATCGAGACGCTTGGCGGTGTCTTCACCCGCCTGATCGACCGCAACACGACCATCCCGACAAAGAAGAGCCAGGTGTTCTCGACCGCCGATGACAATCAGTCGGCCGTGACCATATCGGTCTATCAGGGTGAGCGCGAGATGGCGTCTGACAACAAGCATCTCGGCCAGTTCAATCTGGAAGGCATCGCGCCGGCGCCGCGCGGGGTGCCGCAGATCGAGGTGACGTTTGACATCGATGCCAACGGCATTGTCAAGGTCAGCGCCAAGGACAAGGCAACCGGCAAGGAGCAGGAGATTCGCATCCAGGCCTCAGGCGGTCTTGATGACAGCGAGATCGACCGCATGGTCAGCGAGGCCGAGGCCAACGCCGAGGAAGACAAGAAGCGCCGTGACGCTGTTGAGAAACGCAATCAGGGCGAAGCGCTTGTCCATGGTGCCGAGAAGGCCATCACCGACCTTGGTGACAAGGCCGACCCGGCAGCAAAGGCCGAGGTCGAGGCAGGAATCGCCGCACTGAAGGAGGCCCTCGAGGGTGACGATATCGAGGTCATCGCCGCGAAATCGGCCGAATTGTCGCAATCGATGATGAAGATGGGCGAGGCCGCCTATCAGGCCGAACAGCCTGCGGGCGATGCCGAGGGTGGCAATGCCGGCGATGAGGAAACCGTCGTCGATGCAGAGTTCGAGGAAGTCGATGGCGATGATAGTGCCGGCGACAGGAAATAACCTTTCAAACCATGACGCGGGCGGACGGTGACGACACCGTCCCCCGCACTGTTCCATTGGTCAGTCTGGCGGCGAAGTCATGAGCAAGCGTGATTATTATGATGTTCTCGGCGTGTCCAAGGACGCCGATGAATCCGCGCTCAAATCCGCCTATCGCAAGCTGGCGATGAAAAATCACCCCGACCGGAACCCTGATGACGAAGCCGCGGCCGAGCGGTTTCGCGAGGCCACCGAAGCCTATGAGGTTTTGAAGGATTCGCAGAAACGCGCCGCCTATGACCGCATGGGCCATGCCGCCTTTGACAATGCCGCCGGTGGTGGCTTCGGTGGCGGCTTTGGCGGCGGTGGCTTCGGTGGTGGCGGCTTTGCCGATATCTTTGACCAGATGTTTTCCGAATTCTCACGCGGCGCCGGCGGGGGCCAGGCCGACCACGGAGGCAATGACCTACGCCATGATCTGAACATTTCGCTCGAGGAGGCCTTCTCCGGCGTCCAGCGCGATATAAACGTGACCGTTCCGGTTGGCTGTGACGAATGCAGCGGCAGCGGGTCGGCCGCCGGTGCGCAGCCGCGCAATTGTGGAACCTGTGGTGGCAGTGGCCGTATCCGGGCGCAGCAGGGCTTCTTTGCTGTCGAGCGCACTTGCCACAGCTGTCAGGGTATGGGGCAGGTCATCACCGACCCTTGCGGTGCTTGCGGCGGCGAGGGCCGGGTGCGGCAGAACAAGATGCTGTCGGTTTCGGTGCCGGCCGGCGTTGACAGCGGCAACCGCATCCGCCTGTCGGGCAAGGGCGAGGCCGGGTTCCGCGGTGGTCCGGCCGGCGATCTCTATATCTTCATTTCGGTTGACCCGCATCCCATTCTGGTCCGTGACGGGGCGGATATTCTAACCCGCATTCCGGTGCCGATGACGACCGCCGCGCTTGGTGGCAGCATCGATGTCCCGACGGTCGAGGGCCGTATGGCGCGGCTGACCATCGAATCGGGAACACAGTCCGGGAGGCGCTTCCGCATGCGTGGCAAGGGCATGCCGGTGTTGCGTCGCAACACGCGCGGCGACCAGATTGTCGAGGTGCAGGTTGAAACACCGACGAACCTGACAAAGAAACAAAAGGACCTGTTGAAGCAGTTCGGCGAGGCGGGCGGCACCAGCCCGGAAACCGACAGCTTTCTGAAACGCGCGCGTCGTATCTGGGCTGACGACGGCTAGTTCGCGCAGCGATTTCATCTTGCCCCGCCGGCGCGGGCTTTATAGTCTCGCCGCATTCGGCAAGGAGGGCCGCACCAATGACATCCCCAATGATCAAGATCGGCATTCCGGGCGCGGCCGGCCGCATGGGCCGTATGCTGATCTGTGAGATTGCCGCCGCGCCTGACCTTGAGCTGGTCGCGGCGACCGACCGGGCTGACTCCGACGCGCTTGGCCAGGATAGTGGTCTGCTTGCCGGCACCGGCACGAATAATGTGTTGATCTCGGACAATCCGGAAACCCTCGCCGGCGCTGATGTGCTGATCGATTTCACCAGCCCGGCCGCGAGTGTCGCGCATGCCGGAATTGCGGCGGGTCAGGGCTGTGCCATGGTGGTTGGTACCACCGGTCTGTCGGGTGATGACGAGGCCGCGCTGGCCGCGGCGGCGAACTCCGTCCCGCTTGTCTACTGCGCCAATACCTCGGTCGGCGTCACGCTGCTGGCAAAGCTTGTCGAACAGGTGGCGGCGCAGCTTGTCGAGGGGTGGGACATCGAAATTCTGGAAGCGCATCATCATCACAAGGTCGATGCCCCCTCCGGCACCGCGCTGGCGCTTGGCGAGGCGGCGGCGCGCGGACGCGGGGTCAGGCTTGATGACGTGTCCGACATCGTCCGCCAGGGCCAGACAGGCGCGCGCAAGCAGGGCGATATCGGGTTCGCGGTGCTTCGCGGCGGTGATGTCACGGGGGAACATTCGGTGATTTTCTTCGGTGATTCAGAGCGGGTCGAGATTTCGCACAAGGCGACCGATCGCGCTATCTTTGCCCGAGGCGCCTTGCGGGCGGCGCGTTTTGCCGCCGCGGCAAAGGCCGGATTCTATGACATGAATGACGTTCTGGCAGGCTAGCGTCCCGGTTAGTCTCCGGTGACGCCCCGATCACGCCCCGGCCATCGTTTCCACCCAATGACGACGGCACAGTGAGATATAGCGTTCATTGCCGCCAATCTCGACCTGAGCACCCTCGCGGATCACCCGGCCCTCATCATCCTGTCTGACAACCATCGTCGCCTTGCGCCCGCAATGGCAGATGGTGCGGATTTCCCGCAGCACATCGGCAATCGCCAGAAGCCGCGCGCTGCCGGGAAACATGTTGCCCTGAAAATCCGTGCGAAGGCCATAGCACATCACCGGAATGCCCATCTCATCGGCGATGCCGGCCAGCTGCCAGACCTGTGTGTCGGTCAGGAATTGCGCCTCGTCGACCATCACACAGGCAAGCGGTGTGCTGGCATTCTCGGCGGCAACAAGCGCGGTCATGTCGGTGTCGCCATCGAACACGAAAGCTGTCGATTCCAGGCCGATCCGTGACCCGATCCTGCCCGCACCAACCCGGTCATCGAGCCGCGCGGTCAGCAGCAGCGTGCTCATCCCGCGCTCGCGATAATTGTGTGAGGCCTGCAGAAGGATGGTTGATTTGCCGGCATTCATCGCGGCGTATGAAAAATACAGCTTGGCCATCGGAACCCTCCTAGAACGGCCCGCCATACTGCCGCCGGGCGCGGCTTTTGTGAATGGAAAAAGCGCGGCTTTATGGGTAATGTCATGCGATACCATCCGAAGGAGCACAGCAATATGAACGCGTCGCAGATACCCGGTTTGACGGTGATGGATCACCCGCTCGTCGATCACAAGCTTTCAATTCTCCGTGATCATGAGAGCCCGCCACATCGCTTCCGGCAGACGCTTCACGAACTGTCCTGGCTTCTGGCCTATCCGGCCTTCGCGGCGCTGAAGACGGAAGGCGTGGACATACAGACACCGCTCGAGGTGACGAGCTGTCAGGCGATGCAACCCCCCTATCCGTGCCTTGTCTCGATTCTGCGCGCCGGCAACGGGCTTATCGACGGTTTCAGCCAGGTCTGCCCCGAGGCCAGTGTCGGGCATCTCGGCCTTTACCGGGATCATGACACGATGGCACCGATCTCCTATTACAACAGCCTGCCAACCGATATCACCCAGCGGCAGGTCATTCTTGGCGATCCGATGCTGGCCACCGGCGGCAGCGCGGTGATGGCGCTGGACACGCTTCGTGAAATCGGCGTCAGGGACATTGTCTTTTCCTGTCTTGTGGCAGCGCCGGAAGGCGTGAAGGCGCTTCATGACGCGCACCCCGATGTACCCATCGTCACCGCCGCGCTTGACCGTGAGCTGAACGAATCCTGTTATATCCTGCCGGGTCTTGGTGATGCTGGTGACAGGATCTACGGCACCGGCTGAGCGGCGGGGAAGACACCGGTGTCTAGTCGCTCAGATTCTCCGGCCCGAAGCTTTCCGGCAACAGCTCGTCAAGGGTGAACCGCCGTTGCAACCCGTCCGGTGCGCCAACAAGAACAGGCGTTTCCCCGGCGCCGAACTCGCGAATGCGCTGGCGGCAGGCACCGCAGGGTGTGCACAGAAGATTGCCGTCACCGCCAGCTACGGCGATCATCGCGATCCGCCTGCCACCCGCCATCACCATCGCGGCGATGGCGCTTGCCTCGGCACAGTTGCCAACCGGATAGGCGGCATTCTCGACATTCGCTCCGACATGAAGGGCACCGGTCTCGTCAAGGATCGCGGCGCCGACCGGAAATTTGGAATAGGGAGCATAGGCACGGCTCATGGCGGCGATCGCGGCGGTCATCAGCTTTTCGTCATCCTGCATCGATGCCTCCCGCATGTTGCACCCGACTATGTCTAGACATGACTATTCCTTGACATAGGGCTTGCCGATGGCGGCTGGCGGGCGCGCCTGGCCGACAAGGCCGGCAACCACGACAATGGTCGCGATATAGGGCGCCATTGACAGGAACTCCGACGGAATCGGGGTGTTCAGGATCGACAGCTTCTG
>JAAZUU010000162.1 GCA_018624035.1 Rhodobiaceae bacterium
GCCAATTACGTGATCTACGCCGCCTGTGTTGTCGCTGGCACACTGATTTCCGGCCAGCTTGTCGACCGCTTCACCGGGCGGCGGGTGGCGGCGCATCTGATGCTGCCCATCGCCCTCGCCTGCCTGTCGCTTTGGCTTGTCGAGGGCGGCCTCGGTGTCCTGCTGTTCTTCATCTTCTTCGGCCTTGCCTCGGGCATGCCGAACACCGCCGTGGCCGCCACCATGGCCGAGATGTACGGCACCCGCTATCTTGGCGAGGTGAAGGCCATATTTCTGCCACTTGGCGTGTTCAGCTCCGCCCTGTCGCCGATGGTGATGGGCATGCTGATCGATGCCGGTTATGGCATGGCAACGCTGATGATGCTGAATATCGCACTGGCATTGCTGGCCCAGGCCGGCGCGACATTGATGCTGACGAAAGCACCGGCGGGACGGCTATGACAATGCGCATTCTGATCGGCATTCCGGCTGTCTTTCTGGTGATGTTTGTCAGCACCGCCCAGCCGCGGGCGGATGAATCCTGGGCCGGCACCTGGTTCACCTGCGAATTCGCGAAAAGCCGGACGCCGCCGCATGATTCCTGTGCGATGTTCGATGATGAGGGGTTCCGCTTCTCAGGCGGTCGTTTCACCTATGTCCGCATCACCGTGTCCGATGAGACCGCCTGCCGGGGCGAAAAGGCCGGACAGTGCTTTCGCCGCGACCGGCCAGCCATCAGCATCCGCACCAGCGACCGTGGCAGGCTCGATTTGGGACCGGACAGAATCAAGGTGCGGTATCTGCTGTGCACACAAACCTTCTATTTCAGGGATGCCGAACATTACCGCGAAATCTGGCCGGACGAGAAACGTTGTTTCTGGGCTCGCAAGCGCCATTTCTATATAGCCCGCTATGAAGGTGAGATTACGGAAACACCATGACCGACAACGCCACACCCGCACCCTGTATCGCCATGGACGAGACGCGCCGCGTGATCCGTGTGGCCGGAAGCGAGGCCGAGGATTTCCTGCAGTCGCTGGTCACCGCGAATGTCGAGACCTTGCCGGCTGATGCGTGCCGGCCCGGCGCGCTTCTGACCCCGCAAGGACGCATCCTTGCCGACATGATGATCCATCGGTTGGCGGACGGATTCCTGTTGGAATGTGACGCCACGCGCGCCGATGACCTTTTTGCGAGGCTGCGACGCTACCGGTTGCGCCGCCCGATCGATTTGGTGAAGGAAGAGCTGCTGGTCGTCTGGGTCGGTTGGGACGGTGATGCGCCGCACGGTGCCCATGGCGACCCGCGCCATCCCGATCTCGGCTGGCGCTGGATCGGACCACAGGGCGAGATGCCGCCCGCCACCGCCGCCGATGACATGGTGTCGCTTGACCGGTGGCACGCCCGCCGGATCGCCGCCGGGGTGCCGCAGGGACCTGTCGACCTTGTTCCCCAACGGGCGCTGATGCTCGAGGCCGGCCTTGACCGGCTTGGCGCCGTCGATTTCGAGAAGGGATGTTATGTTGGCCAGGAAGTGACCGCCCGCACCCATTATCGCGGACTGGTAAAACGCCGGCTGGTGCCGTTGCAACTGGAGAGCACAGCCTCAGATTCGCTGTCAGGGGCATCCGTCACCGAAGGCGACGCCTCATTGGGAACCGTTCTCAGCCATGCGGCCACCGGTAATGGCGCGGTCTGTCTTGCGGCGATGAAACTGTCCGACCTTCATCGCCTGATGCAGGATGACAGCGCGCTGCGTATTGGCGCGGCACCGGCGCGGCTCGCCCCGCCGGACTGGATGTTGCCACTGCCGCAACCGGCGCGTACCGATGCCGAATGACCGGGCCGGATCTCCGGCTCACCCCTTGTCGCCAAACAGCGCCGCCGCCGCCGCAGTGACCGAACTCTTGCCGGCGAGGATCGTCTCCACCCGCTCGATCTCGGCCTTCATATTGTCGATATAGGCCTGCAAATCCTCGACATTCCAGCGCTCCATCTCAGGGCCGGCACCGGCCGGCCTGAGAGCCTCGAATTCATCTTCCATGGGATCCTCCCTGTGTCCTGCTGCCATACCCGTATCCGTAACAATATCAGCTTTTTCATACCGGACGGAAAGGCCTTTGCAAAACAGGCGCTTCGGGCGTATAACAGGGCTCTCCCGCTAGTTTAACGCGAACATGCGCCGGCCGGTTTTCCGGACGTGCCGCAGAAAGCAGGTAGTTATGACACAATTGCTCATGCCAAAGGCGACCGCCGTATGGCTGATCGACAACACCGGTCTTTCCTTCGACCAGATCGCCGATCTGTGCAGCCTCCATCCGCTGGAAGTGCAGTCGATCGCCGATGGCGAGACGGGCATCGGCATTCAGGGCTATGACCCGGTGCAGAATGGCCAGCTGACGAGCGCCGAAATCGAACGCTGCGAGGCCGACCCGTCAGCGCGCCTTGTTCTTGCTGAATCGGACCTTCCGACGCCAAGCCGCCGCACCAAGGGGCCGCGCTATGTGCCGGTGGCCCGCCGCGGGGACAAGCCGGACGGCATCGCCTGGCTGGTCAAGCATCATCCGGAGCTGAAGGATTCGCAGATCGTCAAGCTGATCGGCACCACCAAGGAGACGATCACCAAGATCCGCGAGCGGACGCACTGGAACATCAGCAACATCTCGGCAAAGCATCCGGCCATGCTCGGTCTTTGCAAGCAGACCGATCTTGACGCGGCCATCGAGAAGGCCGGCGGCACGGTGCAGGTCGAGGAACAGGTGTCGGACATCAGTGAACTGCCCTGAGCTGTCAGTGGCGCGGCCATGACAGGGGCAGGTACAAGGAAAGACGGATCACCGTGAGGGTGGCCCGCGATCATGGGAAGTAACTCCGGTGAGCAACGCCGAAATCGAGGAACAGCAGCAGCTTCATGCCCGCCTTCACACGCTGGAGAGCGAACATCGCGATCTTGACGATGTCATCGAACGGCTTGCCGAGGACAGGCCGTTCGACCAGTTGCGGCTGCAGAGGCTGAAGAAAAGAAAGCTGGTACTGAAAGACGAAATCATCCTGGTCCGCAGCCGAATTCTTCCCGATATCATCGCATAGTCCAAGACGAGGCACGCCCATGTCCAAACCTGCCAGATTCCAGCCCAAAGTCGTCGTTTGCATGGGGAGCCAGTCCGACTGGGACACGATGCAGGAAGCAGCGAACAGCCTGAAGGCGCTAGCCGTGCCCCACGATGTCCGTATCATCTCGGCGCACCGCACGCCGGAACGGCTTGCCGATTTCGCACGCGGCGCGGCGGCGGCCGGGGTGTCCGTGATCATCGCCGGCGCCGGCGGCGCAGCGCACCTTCCCGGCATGCTGGCGGCGCATACGACACTGCCGGTCCTTGGCGTGCCCGTCGAATCGAAATCGCTGAAGGGTATGGACTCACTGCTGTCGATCGTGCAGATGCCGGGCGGCGTGCCGGTTGGCACGCTTGCCATCGGCGCGCCGGGCGCACGCAATGCCGGTCTTCTGGCAGCACAGATCCTGGCATTGTCGGACACCGGTCTGGCGAAACGCCTTGATGCCTGGCGTCAGGCGCAGACCGATTCCGTCGCCGACGCACCATCATGACCGGCGGCATCACCTTTCCCCACACCGCCTGTATCGGCATTCTTGGCGGCGGGCAGCTTGGCCGCATGCTGGCCATCGCGGCAGCACAGCTTGGCCTGCAAACGCATGTCTTCGCGCCGGATGCCGAAAGCAGCCCTGCCGGGCAGGTGGCGACACTGTCGACAACGGCGGACTATGATGATGTCGCGGCGCTGCGCCGCTTCGCCGCCAGCGTCGATGCCGTGACAAGCGAGTTTGAGAATGTGCCGGCGGCGACGATGGAGGTGATTGGCTCGACATGCCTTGCCAGCCCCAGCGCCGCGGCGCTGCGGGCCGCGCAGCACAGGATTGCCGAAAAATCCCTTGCCGCAGAGCTCGGCATTCCGACACCGCGTTTCTGGCATATTCGCGATGACGAGGATCTGGTGGCGGCCATGCAGGCGCTTGACGGCGCGGCAATCCTGAAAACCTGCCGTCTTGGCTATGACGGCAAGGGGCAGCGCCGCATCAAGCCCGGGGATGATCTTGCCGCGGCATTTGCCGCGCTGGCGAGTGATGACGTCATTCTCGAGGAGATGATCGCCTTCGACAGCGAAATCAGCGCCCTTCTGGCGCGCGACGCCGACGGCGCCATTTGTCATTTTCCGGTCACCTTGAACAATCACCGGAACGGTATTCTGGCCACCTCCGTCGCACCGGCACCGGTGTCCGCAACGCTTGCCGAAGCGGCCCGGACGGCGGCGGCGGCACTTGCCGGGGCGGTTGATCTTGTTGGTCTTCTGGCGGTCGAGTTCTTTGTCGATAGCGATGGCAGGCTGCTGTTCAACGAAATGGCACCGCGGCCCCATAATTCTTTTCACTGGACGATCGAGGGATGCGCGACAAGCCAGTTCACGCAGCTGGCGCGGGTTCTTGCCGGCATGGGTTTCGGCGCCACGACGACCTATGGCAGCTGGCAGATGGAGAACCTTCTTGGACAGGATATGACGCGTGTGCCATCACTTCTGGCAAGCTCCGGCGCGCATCTTCATCTGTACGGCAAGCCCGA
>JAAZUU010000163.1 GCA_018624035.1 Rhodobiaceae bacterium
CAGCGCAATGGGCTTGTCGTGCAACAAATCGTACACGCTAGCCGTTGCAGACACGGTGAACAGTAATTCGTTCCATTCACGCTCTAGGCCGCGAACCAGCTGCGAGGCCAGCTTTGATGCCTCTAGCCTGTCCGTTGTACGCAACGACTTGCGGACAAAGGTACGTCCATAGTGGCCTGTGAGTTGCTGGGGAATTCGTTTTTGCAGATAAAAGATACCGCGTTTCCGCACCAGATAAGGTGCCCGGAACTTGGACATTTGTATCACCAAATGTAACCCCGCCATTCATACGGCGGATGAAACGCAAGGTATTCCGGGGGTTTTTCGGAAGGTGATGGTGCGGCCGAGAAGACTCGAACTTCCACGGGCTATTAACCCACAGCGACCTCAACGCTGCGCGTCTACCAATTCCGCCACGGCCGCACGCTGAGTGCGGTGTTTATGTCATTGCGCAGGCCGTTAATCAAGCGCTTTTGTCACCGTGCGGAGATGTCGAGACTGCCGCCCGGACGGGAACGGAACCGGTATGAATAGCCGCGTATGAATGACCGGGTACGAATGACCTGGCAGGCATGACCCGGCAGGAATGAACTGGTCTGATGGGGCGGGTATGGTGGACCGCCGCCGGTTCTCCGGCCAGCGACGGCGGCCCAGATTGATGGTGGTCAGATTGATGGTGACCAGATTGAAAATGGCTTGCTGTTGGTGGCTGACCGGCAGTGACAGGATCACCACCCGCCACTGATCAGTCGCCGACGCGGCGATGAACAATCCAGCTGATGATCAGTCAGGCGATCGCGCCGTCGACAATCAGCCACAGCGGCGAGGAAAAATGTCGCCATGTACCCTCTGACAGGCTGAGAAGCTTTTCATAGGCGTCGCCAATGAACAGCATCAGCGTGAAAGCGAGCCACCCGCCGGTAAACAGGCCGATGAACCACCATTTCATTTCCCACGGGAACAGAGGATGCTTCAGGTCGACACTGAGGACACCAACAAGCAGACCCAGATTTGTGAAGTAGAACAATGTCCCGAGCCAGACCGGCCATCCCGTTCCCGGCAACGAGAACGCCAGGATCAACAGACCGATCAGACCGAACAGGAACCCGATGGCCTTGCCCCACCCGGCGCGCGCCACCAGTGATGTGTGTTTTTCATGCATCGGATCATCTCCTTCCTTTTCATGGAGACAGGCTTATGCCTGATGACACCATACGCACTCGGCCGGGCATCTCCTTGACCGGGATCAAGGCGGGATCCGACATGCCGCGCTGACATGCGGCTTCGTCATGCTATAATGTCCGGTGTATTTTCATGCTGGCGCTGACCTGAACAGACCGGCCCCGAACGGAACCGTGACCCACGATGTCGAAAACCTCCCCGTCAAAACCCTCCCCGTCAAAACCTTCCCGGTCAAAAGCCTCCATGACAGAATACAGCTATCCCCCCGCCCCCGGCGGCCTGCCGCCACAGTCCGAATCACCCGAAGGCCGCGCCCGCTTCACCGAGGCCTGGGCACTGATCCCGGCAGATGTCATGAGCGACATCGTCACCAGCTATCTGCCACATTGGGAAGCGACGCGAGCCTGGGTGCTGGCGCGCCCGATGACCGGCTTTTCCGAGAGTTTCGCGCATTACCTGATGGAGGTGGCGGCCGGCGGTGGCAGCAATGCCCCGGAGCCGGATTCCACCGCCGAGGCGGTTCTGTTCGTCACCGGCGGGGCGATCTGGCTGACCATTGACGGCGCAGCGCGGGAACTGACAGCCGGCGGCTATGCCTATATCCCGCCGGGCACGGTCTGGCAGGTCGGGAACAGTGGCAGTGAACCGGCCCTCTTCCACTGGATCCGCAAACATTATGTCGCCGTCGAGGGGATCGCCATCCCGTCTGCCTTCGTGACCAGCGACCGGGACGTGACCCCGACACCGATGCCCGATTGTGACGGGGTATGGGCCACCTCGCGTTTTGTCGACCCGGACGATCTTCGCCATGACATGCATGTGAATATCGTGACCTTTCAGCCGGGTGGACGCATTCCCTTTGCCGAGACGCATGTCATGGAACATGCGCTGTTCGTGTTGCAGGGGCATGGCAGCTACCTTCTGAACACCGACTGGGTCGAGGTCGGCCCTGGCGACATGATGTGGCTTCGCGCCTTCTGCCCGCAGGCCTGTATCGCGAAGGGCGACGAGCCGTTCCGCTATCTTCTCTACAAGGATGTGAACCGGCATATGCCGCTCAGCCCGGGCGGGTTGATGCGCGCGCGATGACACCGGTCTTCCGCACGATTGACGGCCACGCCCCCTATGCCGAGACGCTGGCCGCCATGCAGGCTCATGCCGCGGCCATCCGCGCCGGCACGGCGGATGAGGAGGTGTGGTTTCTCGAACATGCGCCGGTGCTGACCGGCGGCACCTCGGCAAGGCCGACAGACCTTGTCAATCCGGGCGCCATTTCGGTCCACGAGACCAGCCGTGGCGGGCAATGGACCTGGCACGGCCCCGGCCAGCGCGTGGCCTATGTGATGCTGGACCTGCAACGCCGCACCCCGGATGTGCGGGCCTATGTTCACGCGCTGGAGGAGTGGATCATCAGCACGCTGACGAGATTCGGCGTGGCCGGCACGCGGCGCGACGGTCTGCCGGGGATCTGGGTACCCTCACCAACAGCGCCGGGCCGGCTCGACAAGATCGCCGCCATTGGCGTGCGGATCAGCCGCTGGGTCACCTGGCACGGGGTTGCGATCAATCTCGACCCGGACCTTGCAGGTTTTGATGCGATCATTCCCTGCGGTGTTCGCGACGGTGGGGTGACCTCGCTTCACCAGCTTGGAATCGCGGCCGATATGGCCGCACTCGACAGCGCCTTGCGCGACGCCTTCTCCATGGCGTTCCCGGCTGCCGACAGTCAGCCTGTCACATCTTCCAGATAGCCGAGCAGCGCCTCGACCGCACGATTGGCATCCTGCCACTGCCAGGAATCGGCCCCCGCCTCGCCCATCAACCCGTCGGCCGGGCCTTCGTGATGCAGGATGGTGTTGCGGCGCCCGCGAAGCCAGCCAAGCGCCGCCTTATTGCCGGCATAGGCGAAATAAACGCCATCGATGACACCGGCCGGACCGGCCTCTTCATGCGCCACCACATCAACAAGTGTCGCCGCCAGCACGGTGACGGCAAGCGGCATATTTGCCGCCGCGGCGCGGCGCAACTCGTCAAGCAGCGCGGCGGCATGCGGGCCCAATTTCGCCTTGTCGAAGCCATTCAGGCCGGTCATCTGTCCCGCCGCCAGCATTACCGGCCGCCGCCACGAAGAAGCCCCAGAAACCGATGCGCGTGGTCGAGTTCGGCGCGGATGCCGGCGCGGCGGTCCTCGGCCTCCCGGTCACTTCCCCATTTTCCGGCCTGCCACAACTCATCGAGGAAGGCCGCCTCGAACAGCGCGCCTGAATCCATCTCATCGCGCAGCATGGCAAGTCCCAGCACCAGCGAGCCGCCAAGCGTCGTCGCGCGATACAGCATGCCGAGTTCCCAGTCATCATGCATTGCCACCGCCCGGCCCAACGCGGCGAGGCTGTCCGCGGACTGGCTGACCGGCATCACCCCGGCCGCCACCGCTAGTTCCGCACCAAGCGAGGTGCGTGCCCAGTCGATCCAGGGAGTCCATCCCTGAGCCTGCCTTGTGCCAAGCTCGGGATCGTCGGCATCCTGATAACACAACAGATCATTGCCACCATAGGCGACGAGCTCGTCAATGATTGCGGTGCGCTGCGGCGTCACCCGGTCAAGAACGGTGACGGCGAGGCTGAACAACGGCATGCTGGCGGCATCGATCCCGTCACCCTGCGCATCCCACTCGCCGGCCACCGCATCGGCGAGCGCCAACGACGGCAGAACCGCAACGGCTCCGGCAGGCGATTTCACCACCCGCCCATCAAGCCTGACGACCAGTCCCCCCGCCTCATCATTCACCGTGACGGTCTTGTAGAAACGCTTCCTTGCGGTCATGCGAGAGAACTCCGGGATGACGGGACAGAACTGAAAGGTTCAGGCAAACTGCCAGTCGGACGCCGGCACGGCAAGCCCGAGCGCGTCCAGTGTGGACAGAAAATGCGCCGGTAGCGGCGCCTCGATCTGCCGGCCTTCGGGAAGACGCAGCCGCCAGGCATGAAGATGCAGCCTGCGGCCAATCACACCACCGGCACTGGCCGCTCCGCCGGCACCGGCCGCGCCATCACGCCTCGTGCCGCGATATTTCGGGTCACCGACAATCGGATGGCCGACATGCGCCATATGGACACGAAGCTGATGCGTGCGGCCGGTATGCGGACGCAATGCGACCAGCGAGACACTGTGCCCGGCCGCCTCGAGCAGGCGCATTTCGCTGTGCGCGGACTGCCCGTCCGGATCGACCACCATGCTTTCAAAGCCGGCGCGCCCCTTCTTCTGCAGCCGGTCGGTGATTCGCAGGCTGGCCGGCGGCTTGCCGGCGACCAGCGCCAGATAGGTCTTTTCCATATCACGCCCGGCAAAGGCGGCGGTCAGGCTGCGTGCCGCCGCGCGATCACGTGCCAGCAACAGCAATCCCGATGTGTCGCGGTCGATCC
>JAAZUU010000078.1 GCA_018624035.1 Rhodobiaceae bacterium
TCGGGCGTTCGCGAGCTGCTGCGTGAATCGCCGGGGGTCACGGTGATCGATCACCGTGCCGATGAGGGGTATGTCACGCCGCATGAGGCCGCCGGCGAGGATGCCGTCTTCATCAGCCGAATCCGCAAGGACCCGACGGTCGAGAACGGCATGGTTTTCTGGTGCGTGTCGGACAATCTGCGAAAGGGCGCGGCCCTGAATTCGGTGCAGATCGCCGAGCTTGTCTCCGAACGCGGCCTGTCCGGTCGCTAGAGGACGGGTCGTCAGGGCGGCCGTCAGGTTTGGGCCGTCAGGCTTTGTCCCGATCCGCCAGCGCCGCCACACGGCCGAGATTCTCACGCAAGGCAAGATCGCGCGGCGAGGCGCTTGCCGCGATGATCTCCTGCGCGGTCCGGCTGGCTGCCTGAAAGGCTGGCTCAAGCGGCACGCCTCGCGCCAGCTGGCCGGCCAGAATCGCGGTCAGCAAATCGCCGCCGCCGGCCACATTCTTGCCGTTACTGCCTGCCGCGCACCAGAGGCTGTCGCCTGACCGTGGCACCAGCAGATCGCCGACCCTGCCCGGCCCGTCATCGATACCGGTGGCGATGATGGCCTGAAGGCGGTGCGTCCTCACAAGCTGCCGCGCGGCGGCTTTGGCCGTGGCCCGGTCAGACACCGGCATCCCGGTCAGAAAGCCGAGTTCGAAACTGTTCGGGGTGATGATGTCGGCGCGGGGCAGCAGCGTCTCGATCATCGCCTTTGCCAGCGCTTCGGGCAGATAAAGCCGCCCCCTGTCGCCAAGAACCGGGTCGAGGATGTAGCTGCCGGCGCTGGCGGCGCGCCAGCCATCGACAAAGGTGGCGATGGCGTCGGTCTGCCCGACCGAACCAAGATAGCCCGAGACCACACCCGCGATCTGTCCGATCTCGGTCATCTCGTCAAGACCGGCGAGGACATCCCCGACAATGTGATCGGGCACGGCATCGCCGACACGGCGCCCATAGCCCGGATGCGCCGCCAGCATCACCGTGGGGACAAGCAGCGGCGCAAGGCCAAGCGCGGTCAGAACCGGACCGACGACATTGTTACCGACAAAGCCGACAGTGACCGAGGAGTGAATGGACAGCACATTTTTCATCGCCCGCGAGTTGTCCTCGGAATTTTTCCATTAGGCAAATGAAATCTTGTACCGGGCCCGCACCCTTGGCAGGCAGCGTCAATATGCGGCGTGCTTTCGCATTGACTATTGTCGGCATGAGACCCTAAAACTCTGAACAAGGTGCCCATTCTAACAGGAAGACCGTGATGGCGAGACAGCGTCCGTTATCGCCGCATTTGCAGGTTTATCGCCCGCAACTGACGTCGATGATGTCGATAACCCACCGTGCGACAGGGGTCGCGCTGACCACCGGCACGCTGGTGCTGGCGGCATGGCTTGTCGCGGTGGCGCTTGGCGGAGAGACCTTCGCCATGATGGCCATGGCCGTGACGCATCCTTTGGGGCAATTTGTCCTATTCGGTTATTCGGTGGCGCTGATCTACCATGCGATGAATGGAATCAGGCATCTGTTTTGGGATTTGGGGTTCGGGCTGAGCATCCCCGAAGTGTATCGCAGCGGGCATATCGTGCTGTTTCTGACGTTCCTGCTGACGGCTTGCCTGTGGCTTGCCATCCTGGCATAGGGGACACGCCATGGCTGATCATCCGGCAGGCATTGTGAATCGGCGCCGCATCCCGGGACTGGGGCACTGGCGCTGGCAGCGATACAGCGCCGTTGTCGTGCTGCTGCTGCTGATCTATTTCGTGGTCACGCTGGCGAGCCTCGGTGTTCTGGATCATGCCGGCGCGCTGGCGCTGGTCGGACACCCGGTGAACGCGCTGGCGCTCGCCGGCCTTGTCACCATTGGCCTGTGGCACGCTGCGCTTGGATTGCAGGTGGTGATAGAGGATTATATCAGCGTGGATGGTGGTCGCCGTGCCGCGCTGTTGGTGGTTCGGGTTGCAATGGGGCTGATCGGCGTGTCGAGCCTGTGGGCCATCGCGCGGGTGGCGCTGTGATATGCTGGTGACGCACTGGCGCTAATCTAATGAAAGACAGGAAGGGTTGACCTGATGTCGGCTTATGAAATTACGGACCATCATTACGATGTCGTTGTTGTCGGCGCCGGCGGCGCCGGGTTGCGCGCGACCCTGGGCATGGCGGCGTCGGGGCTGAGTACGGCCTGCATTACCAAGGTGTTTCCGACACGTTCGCACACGGTTGCCGCACAGGGCGGCATCGGCGCCGCGCTGAACAATATGGGCGAAGGCGACAACTGGCAGTATCACATGTATGACACCGTCAAGGGGTCCGACTGGCTTGGCGACCAGGATGCCATCGAATATATGTGTCGCAACGCCATCCCGTCGGTGATCGAGCTGGAAAATTATGGCGTACCCTTCTCGCGGACCGAGGAAGGCAGGATCTATCAGCGGCCCTTTGGCGGCCACACGCTTGATTACGGCAAGTCGATGGCGCGTCGCGCCTGCGCCGCCGCCGACCGGACCGGCCACGCCATCCTGCATACGCTCTATCAGCAATGTCTGAAGCATAAGGCGCATTTCCATATCGAGTTCTTCGCGCTTGATCTGCTGATGAACGAGGATGGTGAATGCGCCGGCGTGATCGCGCTGTGCATGGAGGATGGCACGCTGCACCGGTTCTGGGGCCAGCAGACGGTTCTCGCCACCGGCGGGTACGGGCGTGTCTATTTCTCCTGCACCTCGGCGCACACCTGCACCGGCGACGGCAATGCGATGGCGCTGCGCGCCGGTCTGCCGCTTCAGGATATGGAGTTCGTGCAGTTTCACCCGACCGGTGTTTATGGCGCCGGCGTGCTGATCACCGAGGGCGCGCGCGGCGAAGGCGGTTATCTGACGAATTCCGAGGGCGAGCGTTTCATGGAACGGTTCGCGCCGACGGCCAAGGATCTGGCCAGCCGCGATGTCGTCAGCCGGGCGATGACGATCGAGATCAATGAAGGCCGCGGAGTTGGTCCGACCAAGGACCATATCATGCTTCATCTTGAACATATCGACGCCGATACGCTGCACCGGCGGCTTCCCGGGATCACCGAAACGGCGCGGATCTTCTGCGGCGTCGATGTCACCCGCGAGCCGATTCCCGTCCTGCCGACGGTGCATTACAATATGGGCGGCATCCCCACCAACTATCATGGCGAGGTGATCTCGGCGAAGGATGGCGACGACAGCGCTATCGTTCCCGGCCTGATGGCCATCGGCGAGGCGGCCTGCGTGTCGGTGCACGGGGCGAACCGCCTTGGCACGAATTCGCTCCTCGACATCGTCGTCTTCGGACGCGCCGCCGCGCATCGCGCCACCGAGACCTGTACGCCCGGGGGCGCTGCGCGGACGGCACCGCAGGCGGCGACCGACAAGGCGCTGGAGAGGTTCGACCGCATGCGCCATGCGAAAGGTGGCACCGGGGCGGCCGAGATCCGTCTGGAAATGCAGCAGGTGATGCAGAAACATGCCGCCGTATTCCGGTCGACCGACAGCCTTTCCGACGGCGTCTCGAACATGGATCGCGTCGCCGCGCAGATGGGAGATATTGGGATCAAGGATCAGTCGCTGATCTGGAACACCGACCTTATCGAGGCGATGGAGCTGGAAAATCTGATGGGCCAGGCGCTTGTCACCATCCGTTCTGCTGACCAGCGCGAGGAATCACGCGGTGCGCACGCGCATGAGGACTGGCCGGAGCGCGATGACGAGAACTGGATGAAACACACGGTCATGTGGCTCGATGACGACAATGAATCGCGTCTCGATTACCGTAAGGTCGTGATGAACACGCTCAGCAACGATGTGGCGCCGATACCACCGGCACCGCGCGTCTACTGACCGGCAAGTTGTACAAGGCATTCGGGCTGCAGGTGGCAAGGCAGCAGACAAAAAGGCAGTATGGGGGCTGGCGACATCATGGCTGAATTCACCCTTCCCGCGCATTCAAGGATCACCTCCGGGGATCATTATCCGGCTCCCGAGAGCGCATCGAATGTCCGTGTGTTCCAGATCTATCGCTGGTCACCGGATGATGATGACAACCCGCGCGTCGACAAATTCGAGGTCGATCTCGACGAATGTGGCCCGATGGTTCTCGATGCGCTGATCAAGATCAAGAGCGAGCAGGACAGCAGCCTGACCTTCCGGCGCTCCTGCCGCGAGGGAATCTGTGGCTCCTGCTCGATGAATATCGACGGCACCAACACGCTGGCCTGCCTGAAAAGCATCGAGGATGTGAAGGGTGATGTGAAGATCTTCCCGCTGCCGCACATGCCGGTGGTCAAGGATCTTGTCCCCGATCTCAGCAACGCCTATCGCCAGCTTGCCTCGATTGAACCCTGGCTGAAGGCGGATGACGCCGCACCCGAGGGTGAGGAACGACGCCAGTCGCCGGCCGAGCGCGAGAAGCTCGACGGGCTGTGGGAATGCGTATTGTGTTTCAGCTGTTCGACGGCCTGCCCGAGCTATTGGTGGAATGGCGACGAATATCTGGGGCCGGCGGTGCTGCTTCAGGCCTATCGGTGGGTGGCTGACAGCCGTGATGACCACACGGCCGAACGGCTTGATGCGCTGGATGACAGCTTCGCGCTCTATCGCTGCCATACCATCATGAACTGCGCGAAGACCTGCCCCAAGGGGCTGAATCCGGGCCAGGCCATCGCCAGCATCAAAAGCGAGATCGCCAGCCGGTGATGCCACCACGCTGCGCCCTGACCCGGCTGCCGGAATGACGAATGGCTGATACCGCCGCACCCGCCACAACAGGCACCACAAAAGGCGCCACGGTAGGCGCCGCCCTCGCCGCCCGCATTGAAAGTGGCGTGCTGTCGCATGATGCCGGCCAGATGGCCGTGGCGGCGGCGCTCGATGATCTGATCGCGAGACTGGAACAGGTGCCGAAACGGCGCTGGTTCACCGGTATTGGACGCCGTGCCACGCCCGTCACCGGGCTCTACATCCATGGCGGGGTGGGGCGTGGCAAGACCATGCTGATGGACATGTTCCACCACGCGCTTGCCCTTTCGCACGGTGACATTCGTCCATTCCGCCTGCATTTTCATGATTTCATGGTGATGGCGCAGGATGCGGTCCATGCCGCCCGCGAAGCCGGTGCCGATGATCCGATCGTGGCGGCCGCCAACAGCCTGGCGGCGCATGGCCGGGTATTGTGCTTCGATGAAATGGAGGTGCGGGACATTGCCGATGCGATGATCCTGGCGCGGCTTTTCACGGCACTGTTCGATCGCGGCGTGACGGTGGTGGCCACCTCGAACCGGCATGCTGACGAGCTCTACAGGAATGGCCTTCATCGAGACCGTTTCCTTCCCTTTATCGAGCTTTTGAAGACGCGGTGTGCGATTCACGAAATAGCGGATGGGCAGGACTGGCGCGCCAGCATGCTGGCCTCGCTGCCGGCCTGGTATGTGCCGGATGACCAGCGCGCCGAAACCGCGCTTGCTGACAGCTTTCGCCAGCTTGCCGGCACCGCCCCGGTCACCGGCGATGTCATCCGGGTCGCCGGGCGCGAGATCCATTTCGACCGGGTGGCGGGCGATGTGGCGCGGGTCAGTTTCGCGGCGTTGTGCGAGGCACCGCTGGCGGCGCGTGACTATCTTGCCATTGCCGGGCGTTTTGCCGGCCTGATCATCGATCATGTGCCGGAACTGTCGGACACGAACGAGGCGTCGGCGCGGCGGTTCATGTGGCTTGTCGATGCGCTCTATGACCGGCAGCGCTTTCTGATCGCGTCGGCCGCCAGCGAGATCGAGACGCTGTATGACGGTCATCTTTTCGCGTTTGAATTTGACCGGACGCGATCACGGCTTGGGGAAATGACGCGGCGGCATGGCAAGCCATAGAGTACGACCGCGTGCCGGCGCCCGCCGGCAAGGTTGCCGGGGAGCGGCAATTCCTCTTGTTTAGACGGGTGGATTCCGGTAAACCACCGGCAACATTTCGTCGCACGCCCCCAGGTGCCGGCGCTCCGCAATTCCAAACGCATCTCAGGAACCGCAGGATATGGCTCGCAACAAAATTTCACTGGTCGGCGCTGGCAACATCGGGGGCACTCTGGCCCTTCTCGCCGGCCTTAAGCAACTTGGCGACGTTACGCTTTTCGACATCGCCGAGGGCATTCCGCAGGGCAAGGCTCTTGATATCGCGCAGGCAAGCCCCATCGAGGGGTTCGACGCATCTCTTGGCGGCTCCAACGACTATGCGGCGCTGGCCGGAAGCGATGTGGTGATCGTCACCGCCGGGGTCGCCCGCAAGCCAGGCATGAGCCGTGACGATCTGATCGGCATCAACACCACGGTCATGCAGCAGGTTGGCGCCGGCATCCGCGACAATTGCCCTGATGCCTTCTTGATCTGCATCACCAATCCGCTTGATGTGATGGTCGGTGTGCTACAGCAGGCCGCGGGCCTGCCGACAGCACGTGTTGTCGGCATGGCCGGCGTTCTGGATTCGGCGCGCTTCCGCTATTTCCTTGCCGAGGAATTCAAGGTCTCGGTCGAGGATGTGACGGCATTTGTTCTTGGTGGTCATGGCGATACGATGGTGCCGCTTGTCCGTTATTCGACGGTGGCCGGCATTCCGGTGCCGGACCTGATCGCCATGGGATGGTCGACCGAGGCGAGAATAGCCGAGATCGTGCAGCGCACGCGCGATGGCGGTGCTGAAATCGTCGGCCTGCTGAAAACCGGCTCAGCCTTCTACGCGCCGGCCTCCTCGGCCATCGAGATGGCAGAGGCCTATCTTCTCGACAAGAAACGCGTGCTTCCATGCGCCGCCTATGTGGATGGCGCCTATGGGCTGTCGGGTCTTTATGTCGGTGTGCCGGTCGTGCTTGGCGCCGGCGGTGTCGAGCGCATTGTCGAGATTGCGCTTGATGACGAGGAAAAGGCGATGTTCGACCATTCTGTCGCCGCGGTGCGGGCGCTTAACGAGGTTGTCTACTCTCTGGAATAGGTTCTGGTGCGGGCGATGGCCCGCCTTGTGGGGGAATTCAGATGAACATCCATGAACATCAGGCCAAGACCTTGCTGGCCGGTTTCGGGGTTCCGGTGCCGCGTGGCAAGCCGGCATTCTCGGTCGCCGAGGCGGTCGATGCCGCCACCGATCTTGGCGGGCCGGTGCATGTGGTAAAGGCGCAGATCCATGCCGGTGGCCGCGGCAAGGCGGGCGGTGTCAAGGTTGTCGCCTCGGTTGACGAGGTGCGCGAGGTTGCCGAGGACCTCCTCGGCAAGGCTCTTGTCACGCACCAGACCGGCCCGCAGGGCCGCGAGGTCAAGCGCCTGTATGTCGAGGAAGGCTGCGATATCGGGGATGAGCTCTATCTGTCCCTGCTTGTGGATCGTGGCAGCAGCCGGATCACCATCATCGCCTCCAGCGAGGGCGGCATGGATATCGAGGAGGTGGCCGCCACCCAGCCCAACAAGATCCTGTCCGTCGCCATCGACCCGGCAACCGGCCTGCAGCCGCATCACGCGCGCCGCCTTGCCGGGGTCATGGGGCTGACCGGCGTGACGGCGAAGCAGCTTCCGACATTCCTTGGCGGCCTGTATGACGCGTTCAGCGCACTTGATGCCAGCCTGATCGAGATCAACCCGCTGGTCGTGACCGGTGCCGGCGATCTGCTGGCGCTTGATGCCAAGATGAGCTTTGATGACAACGCGCTGTACCGGCATCCCGAGGTAATGGCGCTTCGCGATCTCGCCGAGGAGGATCCGGCCGAGGTCCGCGCCAGCGAGTTCGATCTCAATTACATCAAGCTCGACGGCAATATCGGCTGCATGGTCAACGGCGCCGGCCTCGCCATGGCGACGATGGACATCATCCAGCTTCAGGGCGGCTCGCCGGCCAATTTCCTGGATGTGGGCGGCAGCGCGACGACGGAGCGTGTGACCGAGGCCTTCAAGATCATTCTCTCGGACGAGAATGTGCGCGGTATTCTGGTGAACATCTTCGGCGGCATCATGCGCTGTGACATCATCGCCGAGGGCGTTGTCGGCGCGGCGCGCACGCTCGGCCTCGACAAGCCGCTTGTCGTGCGGCTCGAAGGCACAAATGTCGATGAAGGCAAGCGCATCATGGCCGAAAGCGGCCTCGACATCATTCCGGCGGACAATCTGGCCGATGCGGCGGCGAAGATTGTCGCCGCCACCGCCTGACGGGGGAAAGTCATGCCAGTTCTCGTGAATAGCCAGACAAGGGTCATCTGCCAGGGCTTTACCGGCTCGCAGGGCACCTTCCATTCCGAACAGGCGATTGATTACGGCACCGTCATGGTTGGCGGCGTGACACCGGGCAAGGGCGGGCAGACGCATCTTGACCTGCCGGTATTCAATTCGGTTGGCGAGGCGATGGCCGAGACCGGCGCCAACGCCTCGGTCATCTATGTGCCGCCACCCTTCGCCGCGGATTCGATCCTTGAGGCCATTGATGCCGGCATGCCGCTGATCATCTGCATCACCGAGGGCATTCCGGTGCTTGACATGGTGCGGGTGAAGCGGGCGCTTGACGGCAGCCAAAGCCGCCTGATCGGCCCGAACTGCCCCGGTATCATCACCCCTGGCGAGTGCAAGATCGGCATCATGCCCGGCCATATTCACACCCCGGGCAAGGTCGGGATCGTGTCGCGCTCGGGAACGCTGACCTATGAGGCGGTGGCCCAGACCAGCGCTGTCGGGCTTGGCCAGTCGACCTGCATCGGCATTGGCGGCGACCCGGTGAACGGCACCAATTTCATTGACTGCCTGGAGATGTTCCTTGCCGATGACCAGACCGAGGCGATCGTGATGATCGGCGAAATCGGCGGGTCGGCCGAGGAAGAGGCAGCGGCCTTCTATAGCGCGCAGCCGCAGCGCAAGCCGATTGCCGGCTTCATTGCCGGCCAGACAGCGCCGCCGGGCCGCCGCATGGGGCATGCCGGCGCCATTGTCAGCGGTGGCAGCGGAGGCGCTGCCGACAAGATCGGCGCCATGCAGGCGGCCGGGTTCGAGATGGCGGAATCGCCGGCGGATATCGGTAATGCCGTGACCCGCGCCATGGCGCGGGGCGTCTGAAACGCTGATGGCTTGAATCTCAGCCGCCAGAGCCTAGACTGGGGACGGGACACAACATGAACGGGTGCTTTACATATGGATGACGCGGCGCAGGTGCCAGCCCCGCCAGATCCGGCTGGTGACTTTGATCTGACCTTCCTGTCGGCGGCCAACGCCACCTTCATTGCCGAGATGAACGCCGCCTGGCGGCGCGACCCGTCGGCGGTCGATGCGCGCTGGGCGCGCTATTTCGAACAGCTGAACGCGCTTGGCGACAGCAGCGCCGAAATCGATCATGGCCCCAGCTGGGCGCGGAATGCCAGTCGCATTGTCGGCGCCACCGATCCGGCGGACTCGATCAATGCCGTTGCCGCCGGTCATGCCGCCGGACGGCGGATGAATGCCGATGACATGCGGGCGGCGACGCTGGATTCGCTTCGCGCCGTGATGCTGATCCGCGCCTATCGGATCCGGGGGCATCTGATCGCCGATCTGGATCCCTTGTCGCTGGAGAACAAACCGCTTCATCCCGAGCTTGATCCGGTCACCTACGGTTTCACCGACGAGGATTGGGACCGCCCGATCTTCATCAATTACGTTCTCGGTCTGGAAACAGCGACACTTCGTGAAATCGTCGAGACGCTGCGCCGCACCTATTGCGGGACCATCGGTGTCGAATTCATGCATATTCAGGACCCGGCGCAAAAGGCCTGGATCCAGGAACGTATCGAGGCCATCGGCAACCGCACCGATTTCACCAAGCGCGGCAAGAAGGCGATCTATGAACGCCTTGTCGATGCCGAGGAATTCGAGAAATATCTTCACAAGAAATATACCGGCACCAAGCGGTTCGGCATGGATGGCGGCGAGGCGATGATTCCGGCCATCGAGCAGATCCTGAAGCGCGGATCGCAGCTTGGCCTTGGCGAGATTGTCGTCGGCATGGCGCATCGTGGCCGCCTGAACATGCTTCACAATGTGTTCGGCAAGCCGTTCCGTGCCATCATCTCGGAATTTCTCGGCAACCCGGCCAACCCGGAGGATGCCGGCGGGTCAGGTGATGTGAAATACCATATGGGGGCGTCCTCGGACCGTGAGTTTGACGGCAAGACCGTGCATCTCAGCCTGGCGCCGAACCCGTCGCATCTTGAAATCGTCGATCCGGTCGTTGTCGGCCGGGTCCGCGCCAAGCAGCAGCAGCGCGACGATGTCGACCGGCGCGAGGTTGTCGGCATCCTTCTGCATGGCGATGCCGCCTTTGCCGGCCAGGGCGTGGTTGGCGAGACCTTTGCCTTTTCAGCGCTTCGCGGCTATCGCACCGGCGGCACCATCCACATCATCGTGAACAACCAGATCGGATTCACGACAAGCCCGCATTATTCGCGCTCGTCGCCCTATCCGACCGATGTCGCGAAGATGGTGATGGCGCCGATCTTCCATGTGAATGGCGATGATCCCGAGGCGGTTGTCCATGCGGCGCGGATCGCCATCGAGTTTCGTCAGGCTTTCGGCACCGATGTGGTGCTGGACATGTTCTGCTATCGCCGCTTTGGCCATAATGAGGGTGACGAGCCGATGTTCACCCAGCCATTGATGTACAAGACCATTGGCAAACATCCGACAACGCGCACCATCTATGCCGACAAGCTTGTTGCCGAGGGCATCATGAGCCGGGCCGAGACGCAGGTGGTTGTCGATGAGCGGATTGCCTATCTCGATGCGGAATTCGAGGCCGGCACGAGCTATCGGCCGAACAAGGCCGACTGGCTCGAGGGAAGCTGGTCCGGCATGCGCACCGCGCATGGTGTCGAACGGCGCGGCGAGACCGCTGTCGATATCGACACGCTACGCCGGATCGGCACGACGATGACAACGGTTCCCGAGCATATGACGCTGAACCCGAAGCTGACCCGCATCATCGACGCGCGGGCGGCGCGGATCGGCGAGGGTGAGGGTCTGGACTGGGCCACCGCCGAGCATCTTGCGTTCGGCTCGCTGTTGCTTGAAGGCGACATGGTGCGGCTTTCGGGGCAGGATTCCTGTCGTGGCACCTTCAGCCAGCGTCACGCCGTTCTTGTCGACCAGGCGAGCGAGGAACGATACGCGCCGCTGGCGCATCTGTCGCCGGACCAGGCGCCTTTCGAGGTCATCGACTCCCCCCTGTCCGAAGCGTCGGTGATGGGATTTGAATATGGCTTCTCGCAGGTCGAGCCGAACGCGCTGGTGATGTGGGAGGCGCAGTTCGGTGACTTCGCGAATGGCGCGCAGGTGGTGATCGACCAGTTCATCTCATCGGGCGAGGCGAAATGGCTGCGTATGAACGCGCTGGTGCTGCTGTTGCCGCATGGCTATGAGGGGCAGGGCCCCGAACATTCATCGGCGCGGCTGGAACGCTATCTGCAGCTGTGCGCCGAGGACAATATGCAGGTCGTCAACTGCACGACGCCGGCCAATTATTTCCATGTGCTTCGTCGCCAGCTTCGCCGCGACTTCCGAAAGCCGCTGGTCATCATGACGCCGAAATCGCTGCTTCGTCACAAGGGCTGCGTGTCGTCGCTTGCCGATATGGGGCCGGGCACCTCCTTCCACCGCGTTCTTGACGAGCGCGACACACAGGTGAAATCCGGCAAGGCGAAGCGGATCGTCATGTGCAGCGGCAAGGTCTATTACGATCTGGCGGCGGCCCGTGACGAGGCGGAGCTTTGGGACACCGAGATCATCAGGGTCGAACAGCTCTATCCTTTCCCGACACGGGCGGTGATCGAGGTGCTGGAACAGACACCGGATGCGACAATGGTGTGGTGTCAGGAAGAGCCGCGGAATATGGGTGGCTGGACCTTTGTCCGCGACTTCATAGAGGAAGCGATGGACAAGGTGGGCGCTAAGAGGCAACGGCTGATCTATGCCGGCCGGGAGGCTGCCGCCTCACCGGCGACGGGCACGCTTGGCCGCCACAAGCGTGAACAGGCAAAGCTTGTCGCCGATGCGCTCGGCCTGTCGACCGACACATAGGCCGGGGTGATAAAACAGGCTGGCCCGCCGGGGGCCGGTCACGTCGAAGTTTGACAACAGGGGCGAAGACAGCCCCGGACCGAGGAGGCCGCAGCGCCATGGCGATCGAAATCACAGTTCCCACTCTTGGTGAATCCGTAGCGGATGCGACGGTGGCTCGCTGGATCAAGAAGACCGGCGATGCCGTCGCCGCCGATGAGCCGGTTGTCGAGCTCGAGACCGACAAGGTGACGCTCGAGGTGCCGGCACCGGCTGCCGGTACGCTTGGCGAGATCATCGCCGCCGAGGGGAGCAGCGTCGAGGTGGGTGCCAGCCTTGCCATCCTGAATGAAGGTGCCGCCCCTACTGCCGCCTCCGCCCCCGTGACTCCGACCCCGGAAGCCGCACCCGCCGCCACGGCACCCGCTGTCGCGCCGGCGGCTGCGTCCGATCTGCCGTTGTCGCCGGCTGTGCGCCGCCTTGTCGAGGAGAACAACCTCAACCCGGCCGCGATCAGGGGTACAGGTGTCGACGGGCGGCTGACCAAGGCCGACGTCCTTGCCCATATGAAGGGGGCTCAGGCCGCCCCCCCTGCCGCCGCGCCCGCCGCCGCCCCGGCCGCGCCGCGCCAGACGCCGCGCCCCGAGGATGCCGCGCGCGAGGAACGCGTGCCGATGTCAAAGCTCCGCCAGGTCATTGCGACGCGGCTGAAGATAGCGCAGAACACCGCCGCGATGCTGACCACCTTCAACGAGGTCGACATGTCGGCGCTGATGTCGATGCGCGCGGATTACCGTCAGGAGTTCGAGGCCGCCTATGGCACGCGGCTCGGATTCATGGGCGTGTTCGTTCTGGCCTCGATTCAGGCGTTGCAGGACTTTCCGGCGGTGAATGCCGAAATCGACGGTACCGACATCATTTACAAGAATTACTACAATATCGGGGTCGCCGTCGGCACGCCTCAGGGGCTTGTCGTGCCGGTGGTGCGCGATGCCGGCGCGATGAATCTGGCGGCCATCGAATCGCAGATTGCCGATTTTGGCGATCGCGCCCGCAATGGCAAGATCACTCCGGACGACATGGCCGGCGGCACCTTCACCATCTCGAATGGCGGTGTCTACGGCTCGCTGATGTCGACACCGATCCTGAATCCGCCACAGTCGGGAATCCTCGGCATGCACAAGATCGAGAAGCGGCCGGTGGTGATTGACGACCAAATGGTGATTCGCCCGATGATGTATCTGGCGCTGTCATACGACCACCGGATCATCGATGGCCGCGAGGCGGTGTCCTTCCTGGCCCGCATCAAGGAACTTGTCGAGGATCCGCGCCGCCTCGTCCTCGGGGTCTGACACGTTCAGGCCATGATGGCGGCATGACCCATGCCAGTGGCATGACCCATGATGGCATGACAATGAAA
>JAAZUU010000164.1 GCA_018624035.1 Rhodobiaceae bacterium
AATGAACAGCGCCAGTGCCGGCGCGTAGCCGCCGGTCACGTCGTCGGTCCAGATCAGGATGGCGACCACCGGTGCCACGGCCAACCGCATGACGGTCATCAGGTTCGGCAGTGATTTCAGCGCTATGTTCATCGGCAACGGGCACCCGCGATGTTGTAACGTCCGGCATCGCCGGAACCGCTATGGTGATATATCGTATCAGGAATGGCCATTGTAAAACCAATCATAGATTTGTCGCGCCACCGTTTTCGAGATGCCATCGACCGATTCAAGATCATCAAGGCCGGCACTGGAAACGGCGCGGGCCGATCCGAAATGCGCCAACAGCGCCTTCTTGCGCTTTGGACCGATCCCCGGCACGCCGTCAAGCGGGCTGGTGAGTTCGGTTTTCTGGCGTTTGGCGCGGTGCGTGCCGATGGCCCAGCGATGCGCCTCGTCGCGAAGCCGCTGCAGGAAATGCATCGCGGATGCCTGTGGTGACAGGGTAAAGCTGTCGCGGCCGCGCATATGGAACTGTTCGCGCCCGGCATTGCGGTCCGGTCCCTTGGAAATGGCGACCACACTGATGTCGCTGACGCCGAGGTCATCCATGATTTCCAGTACCGAGCCGAGCTGTCCCTTGCCACCGTCGATCAACAGCAGGTCCGGCCAGTTGCCGCCGGTGCGGTCGGGATCTTCCTTCAGCGCGCGTTCGAACCGCCGGCGAATGACCTGGCGCATCATCGCGAAATCATCGCCGCCACTGACCGCCTCCGGGCCCTCGTCGCGGATGTTGAACTTGCGGTAGGCGGCCTTGTTGAACCCCTCGGGGCCGGCGACGATCATGCCGCCGACGGCATGCTGGCCCTGGATATGCGAATTGTCATAGACCTCGACCCGTTCGGGCGGTGCGTCGAGGCTGAAAATCTCGCCAAGCTCGCCAAGCAACCGGCGTTGCGAGCTGGTATCGGCAAGGTTGCGGGCCAGTGCTTCCTCGGCATTGTGGATTGCCATCGCGGCAAGCTTGCGGCGGGCGCCGCGCTGCGGCCGGCTGATCCTGACCTTGCGTCCGGCCCGCACCGACAATGCCTCGGCGAGAAGGTCCTGTTCCTCGGCCTCGTCCGACAGCAGGATTTCGGCCGGCGGATCCTTGTCATCATAGAACTGGCCAAGAAAGGCTGTCAGAACGGCGGCGGCGCTGCTGTCGGCATTGTGGCTCAGGAAATAGGACCTGTTGCCATAATTTGACCCGCCGCGGATGAAGAAGGCCTGAATGCAGGATCGCTCGCCGCTGCGGGCCACCGCGATGATGTCGGCGTCGCGCAAATTCGGAACATTGATGTCCTGGTTTGCCTGGATGCCGCTCAGTGCGCGGATGCGGTTGCGCCAGATCGCGGCGGTCTCGAATTCCAGCGCCTCGGCGGCGTGGTGCATGCGCGCGGCATAGTCGCGCTGGATCTCGGCCGACCCGCCGGACAGGAACCGCCGCGCCTGGTCAAGCTGCGCGGCATAATCCGTCTCGCTGACAAGCCCGACACAGGGGCCGCTGCAGCGCTTGATCTGATATTGCAGGCAGGGGCGCGTGCGGGCGCTGAAGATCGAATCCGAACAGGTGCGCAGCATGAAGGCGCGCGCCAGATCGGCCACCGTGCGGTTGACCGCCCCGGCCGAGGCGAAGGGACCGAAATAATCGCCCTTGCGGGTCTTTCGGCCGCGATGTTTGGTCAGCTGGCCGAACGGGTGATCGGCGGTGATCAGGATCTGCGGCAGGCTCTTGTCGTCACGAAGCAGGATGTTGTAGCGCGGCTTCAGCTTCTTGATCAGGTTCGATTCAAGAAGCAGCGCCTCGATTTCCGATTTGGTGACGATGACCTCGAGCGTTTCGGTCTCGCTGACCATCCGCATCAGCCTGTTCGACAGCCTGTTCGGCTGCGTGTAGCTGGTCACGCGCCGCGCCAGGTTGCGCGCCTTGCCGACATAGAGCGCCTCACCAACGCCGTTCAGCATCCGGTAGACGCCCGGATCACCGCTCAGCTTGCGCACTTCGGCTTTCAGATAGGCAAGGCCGCGCGACAGGTCAGGTGGCAGATTCGTGCCGCCGGCCCCGCCACCTTGCAAATTGTCTTGCACATTATCTTGCAGCTCGGTGTCCATCATCACCCGCCAATCTAACCGGCATCGCGCGGTCGTGATAGGGGGTGCGACGATCCCCCGTGTCCGGCATCGCCACCATGGTGACGTGGCGATGTTTCCGGGCTGAAAACCTATCCCCGAAAACTGTGGATAACTATGTGGATGAAATCAAATCCCCGGGTCTTGGTCGCTGAAAACATGGGAAATTTTACAAAATGATGAAATTTTAGGCACATCATATAAAATAGTTTAAAAACAATAACTTGAATATTTCGTAATGGATGAGTTATTGCCGGATGTGAACGGAATCGACGAATTTTCAGCCAAGGATCACAGAAATGTGACGCTGTGCAAAACAGCGTGCGATTCGCCCGGGCCCAAGGCGGCACTGTCAAGTCGGGCTGATAAAAAAATACGGCTCTGCCGGCCCGTTTGAAAAACGCAATGAAATCAGTTGTCGCCGAGAAACTCTTCATCCGGTCAGCGACGTCGTGGACGTTTTCGCGGACTGCTGCCGGGGGTGCCGGCGGGGAATCTGGCGCCCGATGACCCGCCTTCGCGGCCACCGTCCCTGCGGCCATCGGCGTGTCGCTGGGCGATCGCCTGCGGCACACCGGGCGCGTTCAGGCCCAGCTCGGCAGCCTCCATCCGGCGGATCTCGTCGCGAAGCCGCGCCGCCTCCTCGAATTCCAGATTGGCCGCCGCGTCCTGCATCGATTTCTCGAGATCGGCGATCACCGTGGCGTAGTTGTTGCCGACAAGGTCGCCCGCTTTGGCGCCGGCCTCCGGCGTGACATGGTCGCCGCGCTCATAGACCGACTCCAGAACATCGTTGATCTCCTTGCGGATTGATTCCGGGGTGATGCCGTTCGCCTCGTTCCACGCTTCCTGCTTGGCGCGGCGACGGTTCGTCTCGTCAAGCGCGTATTGCATCGAGTCGGTGACCTTGTCGGCATAGAGGATCACCCGCCCGTCGACATTGCGCGCCGCCCGTCCGATGGTCTGGATCAGCGAGGTGCGTGACCTGAGATAGCCTTCCTTGTCGGCATCGAGGATTCCGACAAGCGCGCATTCCGGAATGTCCAGCCCCTCGCGCAGCAGGTTGATGCCGATCAGCACATCGAACACGCCAAGCCGCAGGTCGCGCATGATCTCGATCCGCTCCAGCGTGTCGATATCCGAATGCAGATAACGCACCCGGATTCCGGCCTCATACATATATTCCGACAGCGCCTCGGCCATTTTCTTGGTCAGGGTGGTGATCAGCACCCGCTGGCCCTTTGCCGCCGCCTCGCGGCATTCGGCGATGATGTCGTCGACCTGGCTTGTCGTCGGGCGGATGATGCAGTCCGGGTCGGTCAGGCCGGTCGGGCGCACCACCTGTTCCGAGAACACGCCGCCGGTGCGCTCCATCTCCCAGGTGCCCGGGGTGGCCGAGACATGGATGGTCTGCGGGCGGAAGCCCTCCCATTCCTCGAATTTCAACGGTCTGTTATCCATGCAGGATGGCAGCCTGAACCCATATTCGGACAGGGTGGTCTTGCGCGCGAAGTCGCCTTTGTACATGGCCCCGATCTGCGGCACCGTGACATGGCTTTCATCGATGATCAGCAGCGCGTTCTCCGGCAGATATTCGAACAGCGTCGGCGGCGGCTCGCCGGGCCCGCGCCCCGACAGGTAGCGCGAGTAGTTCTCGATGCCGGCGCAGGACCCGGTGGCCTCGATCATCTCGATATCGAACTGTGTGCGCTGCTCGATCCGCTGCGCCTCCAGCAACTTGCCCTGTTCGGTGAATTCGGCGATCCGCTGTTTCAGCTCGGTGCGGATCAGCTTCGTCGCCTGCTGCAATGTCGGGCGCGGCGTCACATAGTGCGAATTGGCGAACACCGTGATCTGCGGCAGCTTCGCCGTCTTCTCGCCGGTCAGCGGGTCGACCTCGAAAATATCCTCGATCTCGTCGCCGAACAGCGAGATCCGCCAGGCCCGGTCCTCGAGGTGGGCCGGGAACAGCTCGACATTGTCACCGCGAACGCGGAAGGTGCCGCGCACGAAATTGGTGTCGTTGCGGCGATATTGCAGCTCGGTCAGCCGGCGCAGCAGGCTCTGCCGCTCGATCTGCTCGCCGACGGCCAGCCGGAAGGTCATCGTCGAATAGGTCTCGACCGACCCGATGCCATAGATGCAGGACACCGAGGCGACGATGATCACGTCGTCGCGCTCCAGCAGCGCCCGCGTCGCCGAGTGGCGCATGCGGTCGATCTGCTCATTGATCGAGCTTTCCTTCTCGATATAGGTGTCGGATCGCGGGACATAGGCCTCGGGCTGGTAATAATCGTAATAGGAGACGAAATATTCCACCGCATTGTTGGGGAACAGCGTCTTCATCTCGCCATAGAGCTGCGCCGCCAGCGTCTTGTTCGGCGCGAGGATCAATGTCGGCCGCTTGATCTGGCGGATCACATGCGCGGCGGTGAAG
>JAAZUU010000079.1 GCA_018624035.1 Rhodobiaceae bacterium
ATTGACGAACACGACGCTCATCCGCGCGCCGGCGATCTGTGCATAGACCTCATCCAGCGCGTGCCGCGCCATGTGGCCCGACCAGGGGATGCGGTTGCCGGTCTGCAGAATGTCGATCACCGGAGCCGCCGCCTGCGCCGCCGTGACGATCCTGCCGCCGCGCCGACACAGCCAGTCGCGCGCCAGCTTCGGTCTGTCGATTGTGGCGGACAGGCCAATCCGCCGCGCCCGCGGGGCCAGGGTGGCAAGCCGCGCCAGATTGAGGCTGAGAAGATCGCCACGCTTGTTGTCGAAAAAGGCGTGAAGCTCATCAATGATGATGAAGCGAAGGCCGCTGAAAAAGGCACCGGCATCCTCATAGGACAGCAGAAGGGCAAGCGATTCCGGCGTCGTCATCAGAAAATCCGGCGGCTTCTTCTTCTGGCGCTGGCGTCGCGATTGCGGGGTATCACCGGTGCGCGTCTCGAAACTCACCGGCAGGTCCAGCGCCTCGATCGGCGCCGCGATGTTGCGGTGCACGTCGACCGCCAATGCCTTCAGCGGCGAGATATAGAGCGTGTGCAACCGGCCGGTCGAGCGAGTTTCGGCGATATCGAGAAAGGATGGCAGGAAGCCTGCCAGCGTCTTGCCGGCCCCGGTTGGCGCGAAGACGACGACATCACGCCGTGCCAGCGCATGTTCCGCCGTCTCGATCTGGTGATCGAACCAGCTCCAGCCCCGTTGGCGGAGCCACGCTGTCAGCGGGTGGGACTGGAGGCGCGCCGGCGCGTCCCTATATTGAATGTCATGACCTTGTTGAACCATGAGCTCTATATAGAGCCGATCGACGCCTATATCGACCCGGCTCGTCCGGTCAGGCGCGCGATTATCACACATGGCCATGCCGATCATGCCCGTCCGGGGCATGATCATGTGCTGGCGACGCCGCAGACAATCGCCATCATGAAGCAGCGTTACGGGGCGCATTGCGCCGGCTCGTTTCAGGAACTCGAGTTCGGAACACCGCTTGTCGACGGACCGGTGACCATCACCCTGTTTCCGGCCGGCCATATCCTTGGCAGCGCACAGGTCAGGCTGGCCTATCGGGGCCGGGTCGCCGTCGTCACCGGCGATTACAAAACACATGCCGACAGTACGGCCCAGAATTTCGAGCTTGTTCCCTGCGATCTGTTCGTCACCGAGGCAACCTTCGGGCTGCCGGTCTTCCAGCATCCGGACCCGCGACAGGAAATTTCGCGTCTTCTGGCCTCGGTGCAGGCAGAGCCGGAACGCTGCCATGTCATCGGTGCCTATGCGCTTGGCAAGGCGCAACGGGTGATCCGGCTGATCCGCGAGGCCGGACATGACGCGCCGATTTTCCTTCATGGCGCGCAGGAAAAACTGTGCGCCTATTATGCCAGCCAGGGGATCAATCTCGGCAATCTGCAAAAAGCCCTCGACCGCGACAAGGCATCCTTTCCCGGACATATCGTTATCGCCCCACCATCGGCACTTCGTGACCGCTGGTCGCGCCGCCTGCCCGACCCGGTGGTCTGTCAGGCCTCCGGCTGGATGACAATAAAGCAGCGCGCCAAGCAAAGCGGGGTGGAACTGCCGCTGGTGATCTCCGACCATGCCGACTGGAACGAGTTGACAGACACCATCACCGCCACCGGCGCCGACACCATCTGGGTCACACATGGCCGCGAGGATGCGCTTGTCCACTGGTGCCGGTCACGCGGATTGCAGGCCGAACCGCTCTACATGCAGGGCCGTGAAGAGGATGCCGGCGAATGAAACGGTTCGCGGAATTGCTGGAGACGCTTGTCCTTACCCCATCGCGCAATGCGAAGATTGCGGCGATGGCGCGCTATTTCCAGACGACGCCGGACCCTGATCGCGGGTTTGCGCTTGCCGCCATCACGCGCGACCTGACGCTGTCCAATCTCAAGGCCGGGGCGCTTCGGCAGCTGGCGATGGCCAGGGTCGACCCCGAACTGTTCCTGATGAGCTATGATTATGTAGGCGATCTTGCCGAGACAATCTCGCTGATCTGGCCGCACCCCGGCGAAGCCGACAGCAGCTCGACACTCCAGGGCGTGGCTGATTTCATCACCGGCATCGAATCGCGGCCAAAGGTGGACGTCGCCAACCACCTTGCCGCGCTTCTCGACAGCGCCACCCCGGCAGAACGCTGGGCGATGATCAAGCTGGCCACGGGTGGATTGCGGGTCGGTGTGTCGGCGCGCCTCGCAAAGACAGCGCTGGCAGACTATGGCGGCCAGGATCTTGCCGAGATCGAGAAGATCTGGCACGGGCTGGAGCCCCCCTATACCGAGTTGTTCGCCTGGCTGGACGGCCGCGCCGCGGCGCCGCGCATTCAGCCGGGGCGGACCTTTCATCCGATGATGCTCTCGAACCCGATCGACGAGGCGCGTGATTTCGACAGGCTCGACGCCGCCGACTATCAGGCTGAATGGAAATGGGATGGCATCCGCGTGCAGCTGGTCTTCGATGGCGAGAGCCGGCGGATCTTCTCGCGCACCGGCGATGACGTGTCCGCTGCCTTCCCCGACCTTGTCGCGGCGCTGCACGGGCACGCCGTTCTCGATGGCGAATTGCTGGTTGGTCAGGATTTCCAGCCGCTGGCCTTCAACAGCCTGCAGCAGCGTCTCAACCGCAAGACACCGGCGAAAACGCATCTTCGCGACCTGCCAGCCTTTGTGAGGGTCTATGACATGCTTTTCGACGGGGATGAGGACCTTCGCGACCTGCCCCTGTCGGCCCGTCGCCGGCGGCTGGAGCAATGGATGCGGGAATATGCCGGTGACAGGCTTGATCTTTCCGAAATCCTGCCCTTTGACGATTGGGAAGATCTGGCACGGCTGCGCCTCGAAGGGGCCGAGATCCATGGCTATGAGGGGCTGATGATCAAGGGCCGGCAAAGCCCCTATGTCGCCGGCCGGCCAAAGGGCCCCTGGTTCAAATGGAAGCGTGACCCACGAATGATCGACACAGTCATGATGTATGCCCAGCGCGGCCATGGACGGCGAAGCTCCTTCTATTCCGATTTCACCTTCGGTATCTGGCGCGGCAATGAGATCGTGCCTGTCGGCAAGGCCTATTCCGGTTTCACAGATGACGAGCTTCGCGATCTCGACAAATGGGTCCGTGCCAACACCACCAACAGGTTCGGTCCGGTCCGCGAGGTCGAAAAGCGCCTTGTCGTCGAGCTCGCCTTCGACAGCGCGCATGACAGCCCGCGCCACAAATCGGGCATCGCGCTCCGGTTCCCCCGGATCAACAGGATTCGCTGGGACAAGCCGGCGGACGAGGCCGATAATATCGAGACAGTGCGCGCGCTTGTTGATTGAGATCAAGCCGGAGACTGATCAGCATAACTGCCAAAATCGACTGGACTGCATGCATAGAAGAGAGTTCTGTCGCGTATTTTCTGAGCGTTTTGTCCAAAGAGGATTTATTTTGATCATTATTTAATAAATTAGTAATGTTATAACAGTAAAGACTGAATGCCATGATCACTTGTCCAGAAGCAACCAAAGCGGTTTTCCCGAATGAAAGATCTTGACGCCAGTATCATCGCCCTGCTGAAACGCAATGCCCGCATGTCTGTCACGCAGATAGCCCACGAACTCAGGGCCTCGCGGGTCACCATCGACGCGCATATCAAGAAGATGGAGCAGGCGGGCATCATCACCGGCTATACGGTGACCCTTGGCGTCGAGGAGTTCCGGCATAACGTGTCCGGATGGATCATGATTACAGTCGACGCCAACGAGGAAGAAGCCGCGATCAGGAAGCTGGTCGGCATGCCTGAGATCTCACGGCTTTTCACGACCAACGGTCGGTGGGACCTGACAGCTGAAATCCAGACGCCGACGCTGGAAAGCTTTGATAATGCCATTTCACGGCTCCGCCAGATTCCCGGAATCAAGGAAACCGATACCAGCCTGTTGTTAAGCTCGCGTGTCGGCTGAAATCGCCTCAACGGGCAAGAGCGTGACATTTAACCGCGCCGCAGGACAAATCCCGGCCCGTTGACAGATCGTTTTTGACTTTTCCTGTCTTGAAAATGATGCTCATAATCGGGGCTGTTGCCGGGGGACAAGGCAATGGCGACATAAATTTGGAGGAACCCAATGAGAAAACTTCTCGTTATTGGCGTTGCTGCCACCATGATGATGGCAGTGGGCGGCTCAGCCAACGCATTTGAATGCAAGGTCAAGGAAACCTCAATGGACAAGCCCGGCGGCTTTCCCGAGCGGGCCCTGACCATGATCGTACCTTATGGCCCGGCCGGTGGTTCGGGTCAGGTTGCCGCGGCGATGGCCGAAGGTGTTACCGGCCTGACAGGCGTCGCGATCAACCGTGACCACAAGCCCGGCGGTTCGGGCACCGTCGGCATGACCGCCTATATGGCGTCGCCGGCAGATGGATATAATGTTCTTGAGCATATCGACGACGCCTCGTCGGCGCATGCGCTCGACTCATCACGGCCGAACCCGGCCGAGGATCTGATCCCGCTGGTGATCTCGCAGGTCACCTTCTCGCAGATCTATATCCGCACCAACGAGACCCGCTACAATGACTGGGATTCATTCGTGGCATGGGTAAAGGCGCAAGGTGGCAAGGCGACTATCGCCAACGTCTCGAAAGAAGGCTCCATGGAGCGTGTCACGATGAAATTCATCACCGACGCGACGGGCATGGAAATCCAGCAGATCTCGTTCGACAAGGGCGCGCCGCGCTATGGCGCACTTCTTGGTGGCCAGGTCGATGCGCTGTTCGAGCAGCCGGGCGACGTTCGCAAGTTTCTGGATGCCGACAACTTCAAGCCGATCCTGACAATCTTCGACGAACGCCCGTCGGTCTTTGCCGATGTGCCGACGCACCGCGAAATGGGCATGGATTTCGATCCGCTGCTTCGTTTCCGTGGCTTCTACGTTCACAAGGATGCCCCGGCGGACCGCGTGAAGTGGCTGCAATGGGCCTTCCAGCGCGGTTATTGCCAGGACAGCTATCAGGCGTTCAATGAGTCGAAGTTCATGACCGTCATCGACAGCTACCGTGACACCGCAGGTGCCCGCGAGCTGATCACCCGTTCGATCGCCCAGTACCGTGACGTGTACAAGTCGATGGGCATGGATGTGAAATAGGTCTGCCCTGCTAAAATTCCGTGCCTCCGGCGCTTGCGGTGCCGGGGGCATGATTTTGGGGCCATGATTTTGGGGGCATGGTATCTCCCGTTTTTGACGTGAAATGTCGACAGCCTTGCTGTCAGGGTTTGAGTGAAGGAGAGACCGTTGGGTCAGCTCGGTAAATCGCACTTGGTCGAAGCCGGCATCTGGTCGCTGATCGTGGCCATTTTTTTCGGTTACACGTTCGAGTTCAACCAGCCGATCGAAATTTACAAGTTCGGCGCTACCGGTTGGCCGCGTGTCATCATCCTGCTGCTGCTCGTGGTCACCCTTGGAAATCTCTATCATCATTTCAAGAATGGTTCGGCCATCCAGAAAGGGCGCGTGGGCATTGCCGAGACGGACGAGGCGCCAACGGATTACAGCAACCCGGCGACCCTTGCCAAAATCATGGCGATCCTGTTCACGCCGTTTCTCTTCGCCTGGCTGCTGAAGCCGGTCGGGATGTATTCCGGCGCGCCGTTTTTCATCGCCGCCGTGATCTGGCTGTTCGGCGAGCGGCGGTGGCGATGGATTGTCGGCATCACGCTGCTGATCTACGCCATTCTGCTTGGCCTGTTCGTCGTGACGCTCAACGCGCCCCTGCCACAGGGGAACGTTTCGCCATTTTATGATGTTAGCGGGTTCATCCTGAAAATGAACACGCAACTGCAACAGCTCTGGTAACGCACATGCTGGAAAATTTCCTCGCCGGAACCGGCGCGCTCTTCGGCGATCCCTTCACCATCGCGATCTTTGTTTTCGGTGTCGTTGGCGGCATGCTGTTCGGCGCCATTCCCGGGGTCAGCATGCTGACACTTGCGGCGATCCTGCTTCCCTTCACCGCCGACCTTGAACCTGCACAGGGGGTGATGCTGTTCGCCGTCATATACTGTACCGGCACCTATGGCGGCGCCATAACGGCGATCCTGTTCAACATTCCGGGCGCGCCGGAAAATGCGCCGACCGCCTTTGACGGCTACCCGATGACCCGCAAGGGACAGTCCGGCAAAGCCGTTGGCGCGGCTGTACTTTGCTCGGCCATCGGCGGCGTCGCATCGGCGCTGGTGATGATGGCGGCGACAGAACCGCTGGCCACCTGGGCGATCCGCAATATCGGCCCACCGGAAATCTTCGCGCTGGTCTTCTTCGGACTCGCCGTTGCCTCGTCGGTCGGTGGACGGACCATCTGGAAGGGCTGGATGTCGGTGCTTCTCGGCCTTCTCATCGCGACCATCGGCCAGGACCCGGTTGGCGGCATCAACCGGTATAATTTCGGGTTCACCGATCTTGCCGCCGGCATCGCCTTCGTGCCGGCGATCCTCGGCTTCTTCGCGGTATCGGAAATCTTTGTCCAGGCGGAAAAGAAGGCGACCGGCCAGTTCGACGCGCCGAAAGTCGGCATGTCGTTCCCCACGGTCATCGAGCTGTGGATGCATAAATTCGCCGTGTTGCGGTCGATCCTTGTCGGCTTCTTCTGCGGCATCCTTCCCGGCATCGGCGCCACGCTGGCGGCCTTCATGGGCTATGGCGAGGCGGTACGCTGGTCAAAGAACAAGGAAGAGTTCGGCAAGGGCAAGCTGGAAGGCGTGATCTCATCCGAGACAGCCAACAACGCCGCCACCGGCGCGGCGATGATCCCGCTGCTGGCACTCGGCCTTCCCGGCGGCGCGCTGACCGCGATGATGGTGGCCGTGTTCCAGATGCATGACCTCGAACCCGGACCGCTTGTGTTCTATAATTCGCCCGACCTGATCTGGATTGTCTTCGCGGCGATGTTCTACGCCAACCTGTCGATCCTGTTCATCGGGCTGATCGAAACCAAGACGATTCTCTATCTGCTGAAGATTCCGTTCCAGTTCCTGGCGCCACTGATCCTGCTTCTTGCCACCATTGGCGCCTATATCAGCCGTGGACTTGTGCTGGACGTGATGGTGATGTTCGCCGCCGGCATTCTGGGTTTCCTGCTGCGCCGAACGGGATATTCGATTCCCGGCATCGTGCTTGGACTGATTCTTGGCAAGATTGGCGAGCAGAATTTCGCCCAGGGCATGCAGATGGTGCATTATGATCTGGGAACCTACTTCTCGCGGCCGATCTGCTCCATCCTGATTGTCGCCGGCACATTGACACTGGCCGCCGGCCTGTATAGAGCGTTCGCATCATCCTCGAACACCGCCTAGAGAGGCCCGGCCCCGGAAAGGACGTGCCGTGTCAGACGACATCGCCCAGACAGACACCACCATAGACGAGCTCGTCGCCAGAGCCCGCGGTGCCCAGAGCGCCTATGAGGCGATGGGATCGCAGGAATTGTTCGACCGTGCCTGCCAGGCTGTGGCCTGGTGCCTGATGGAACCTGACCGGAACCGGCGCCTTGCCGAATTCGCCGTCGCCGAGACCGGGCTTGGCAATGCCGATGACAAGGTTCGCAAAAACCACAACAAGACGCTCGGCCTGATGCGCGATATCAAGGGTGTCACCGCCTTTGGCCACATCGGGGAAGACGCGGAGCTCGGCCTGTCGACCTTCCTGCGGCCGAAAGGCGTCGTCGCCGCCATCGTGCCGTCGACGAACCCGCTGGCAACGCCGGTCAACAATATGATCAACGCGTTGAAGACAGGCAATGCGATTATCCTCGCCCCCTCGCCAAAGGGTGTGAAGCCTTTGCTGGCCCTGCTGGAGCATATCCATCCGGCGCTGGCTGCGCTCGGTTTGCCGGAGGGACTTGTGCAGATGGTGCCGGTACCGCCGTCAAAGCCGAAGACCGAACGCCTGATGCAGCTTGCCGACATGGTGCTTGTCACCGGATCGCAGGCGAATGTGCGGGCCGGCTATTCATCGGGAACGCCGGCCATCGGTGTCGGGGCAGGCAATGTGGTGACCATCGTTGACGAGACCGCCGATATTGCCGCGGCGGCGGCGAAAATCGCCGCATCCAAGACCTTTGACAATGCCACCTCCTGCTCGTCGGAAAATGCGGTGATTGCCGTTGATGCGGTCCATGACGAGCTTGTCGCGGCGCTGGCCGCCGAGGGTGGCTATCTTCTGGACGAGCCGCAGGCAACCGCGCTGGAGGCCATGCACTGGCATCATGGCAAGCTGGCCCCGGGTCTGCTTGCCAAGGATATCGACATCGTGCTGGCCGAGACCGGCCTTGCCGCCGGCGCGCCACCTGGCACCCGCTTTCTTGTCGCGCCGCAAACACAGATTGGCCCCGATCACCCGATGACCGGCGAGAAAATGGCCCTGTTCCTGGCACTTCACCGCGCCGGTGATTTCGATGAAGCCATGCACAAGGCCATCGCCATCCAGAATGTCATGGGTGCCGGCCATTCGCTTGGTCTTCACTCCAGCGATGACGGGCGCGCCCGAAGGCTGGCCATGGAGGCGCGCACCTGCCGGGTGATCGTCAATCAGGCGCATTGTTTCGCCAATGGCGGTTTCTTCAACAACGGCATGCCCTTTTCGCTGTCGATGGGATGTGGCAGCTGGGGCGGCAATTCCATCGATGAGAACCTGAACTGGCGCCATTTCGTGAACCAGGTCCGCATCGTACGGACAATCCCCGAACGCAAACCGTCGCTTGACGAGATTTTCGGCGATTATTGGGAAGATCACGGCAAATGACGCAGAGCATCATCGCGCAGCTTGACGCCAATGCCGCGGCAGATGGCGATGCGGTATGGCTGACCTCGCCTGATACGGGTGACAGCGTCACCTGGGCAGAGGCGGCATCGCACGCGCGCGAGATCGCCTGCCGGCTCGATGCGATGGGGCTTGCTGACAGGGCGCCCGTCGCCGTCGCCGCGCAGAACGCGATCTGGTCGACGCTGTGCTTTGCCGGCATCACCACCGGCGGCTATCTGGCGACGCCGCTGAACCTTGTCGCCGGCGCACGGGTGATGTCCTATGTCATCGATCATTCCGGGGTCGAGGTGATCCTGTGTACCGATGATCACCGCCAACTGATCGACGAAGCGCTGACAGGCATTGACCGTCAGGTGACAATCATCAGACTTGACCCCGACAGCGGGCCGGATTGGCCTGACGGACCGGCCCCGGCTCAAACACCGCGCTCAGTACCGGATTCCGACACTGCCGGCCTGCTGATGTATACCTCGGGGACGACCGGCAATCCGAAGGGTGTTGTTCTCAGCCACGCCAACCTGATGGCCGCCGGCATGAATGTCGTTGACGGCCATGGCGTTCGCCCTGATGACACGGCGATGTGCGTTCTGCCGATCTATCACATCAACGGGCTGTGCGTGACGGTGATGGGTACGCTGATGTCGGGCAGCGGCCTTGTGATACCCTACAGATTCTCGGTGAGGGCCTTCTGGCAGCAGGTTCGCGACTGCGATGTCAGCTGGTTCAGCGCCGTACCGACCCTGTTCGCCTATCTTCTGAATGACGAGACGCCGCCACAGATCAATCGCGAGAGGCTGCGCTTCTCGCGCTCCGCCTCGGCACCCCTGTCACCGGAAATCCACCGGCGTTTCGAGGACCGGTTCGGCATTCCGATCATCGAAACCATGGGCCTGACCGAAACCGGCGCGCAGATACTGACCAACCCCATGCCACCAGCCACCCGCAAGATCGGCTCGCCCGGCGTTGCTGTCGGCAACGAGATCATCATCGCTGACGACAGCCAGCAGGAAGTAGCACGCGGTGTCACCGGCGAGATTCTGGTGCGCGGTTCGAATGTGATGCGAGGCTATCTCGGTCAGCCGGAGGAAACCGCGAGGACCATCACCCCCGAGGGATGGCTTCGCACCGGTGATCTTGGCCATATGGACGAGGACGGGTTTGTCTTTGTGACCGGCCGCATCAAGGAGCTGATCATCAAGGGCGGCGAGAATATCGCCCCACGCGAGGTCGATGAGGTGCTGCTGGAGCATGTCAGTATTCTCGAGGCGGCGGCCTTCGCCGTGCCATGCGACCAATATGGCCAGCGTGTCGAGGCCTGCATTCGCTTCAAGCCCGGCAAGGTGGCCGACGAGGCGATTTTGCAGGCACATTGCGTTGCACGGCTTGGCAGGTTCAAGGCACCTGACCGCGTGCACGTCCTTGACGACCTGCCGAAGGGACCGTCCGGCAAGGTCCAGCGCCTCAAACTCTATGGTCTGGTCTATGACGATGGTTGATGCGAGACTGGCGGGGTGAATACTCTGTCCCTTCAGGCGCTCTTGCCAAGCCTCGACCCGCAGTTGATCGCCAGCATCTGCGCAATCTTCGTCTTCGCCGGGATCGTCAAGGGATTCCTCGGGATCGGTCTCCCTGCGGCGGCGATGGGTCTTCTGACGCTGATCATCTCCCCGACCGAGGCGATTTCCCTGCTGTGGCTACCGATCCTGTTCACCAACATATTCCAGTACGGCCGGGCGAGAAACAAGCGCGAGATCGCCACTACCTATAAATGGTTCGCCGTCGCGATTTTCTGCAGCATTTTCCTGACATCGCTGTTCATCAATGACTATCCGACCGCCCTGCTGACCGTCGCCATCGGCATCGCGATGGTGGTTTTTTCACTGAACCTGCTGTTCGGTCTGTCATTGCCGGTCGGTCCGGGCCGCGGATGGCAGGTTGGCGTTGGCATTGTGTCGGGTGTCCTTGGCGGCTTGTCCTCGATCTGGTCACCACCGGTGGCGATGTATCTGATGGCGCGCAATACACCAAAGGACATGTTCATCGGCACCACCGGATTTCTGTTTCTCGCCGGTTGTCTGCCGCTTGGTGCCGGGCTCGTTATCTCGGGGCTGATCACCTGGCCGGTGATCGTGAAATCGCTTCTCGGCCTGCTGATGACGCTGACCGGCTTCCGGATTGGCGAAATCCTGCGCGAACGCATCTCGCAGGACAGGTTCCGCCAGATCGTGCTGGTCGCCTTTCTGATCATGGGTGGGCGGCTCATCGCCACCGGCCTGTTTTAATGGCGCACCGCACCGTCCGGCACCAGCTCTTGCGGCGATCAGGCCTTGCCGCGATCAGCCCTTGCCGCGCCACGGGATCAACCGTCCAATCACCCAGCGCATGGCAAGGTCAAACAACAATCCCAACAGCCCCATGATCAGGATCGTCACCCAGATCAACTCATAATCCGACACGGTCCGCGCGACATTCTCGATAAAGCCGATACCGGTCGTGCCGGCCAGCATCTCGGCCGCGACAAGCGTCCCCCAGCAGACACCGATGGCGATCCGCACCCCGGTCAGGATTTCGGGCAATGCATTGGGAAGAATGACATGACGCAGGATCTACCCGTTCGTCGCGCCAAGCGAATGTGACGCGCGAATCTTCGACAGCTGCGTTCCCGAGGCACCGGTCCGTGCCGAGATCACCATGATCGCGAAGGCAACCATGAACAGCAGGAAGATCTTGCCATCATCCTGAATACCGAAAATCGTCAGGATCAGCGGCGCCCAGGCCAGTGGCGGGACCGGCCGGTACAGTTCGATCATCGGATCGAAGAAGGATTTGAAGAATCGCGAGACGCCCATATAGATGCCGAGCGGCACGCCCAGAAGAATGCCAAGCGACAGCGCCACAAGGACCCGAAACATCGAATCCCAGATATGCCCGTCAAGCATCGGCACCGCGCCGAGATAGACATCCCCCTGCGCGACAGCAAGAAGCCGGTCCTTGTAGGTTGGCTGGAAATTGCCATCCCCGCCATGCATGCCGTACCGTCCCGGCAGCATGTCGACCAGAACGTCCGGAATCAGGAACCCGACAACATTGGCCACCGGCAGCCATTTCCACCACAGCAGCGTCGTCCCCTTATAGCCGCCGCCTCCGGCAATGTCGGGGTTGGCAAGGGTTGAGAAGGTGGCGACGACATCACTCGGCTTTGGCAGCCAGCGGCCCGACCCCTGCTCGGTACATTGGGTCCGCGATTTGACGACCCCCGGGCCGGGGATGAACACCGCATCAATGAAGCCGAGGCTTCCCTTCGCGCGGCTGACAGCACCATAGAGCGTATCAACCGCCTGTTCGATTTCCGCCATGGTCGTGGCCGGGAAAATCACCGCGTCATCAATCCGCCTGAAAATCCGCTCCAGCGCCTTGATATAGTCGCTTCGTTGCTTCGCGCCAGCCTCGTCAAGACGCTGTTGCGGCGGCGCGGCCTTGACGGTGGCGATCACTTCGGCTGTCGAGGCAATCAGTGAGTCCACCTCCGGCGACAGGTTGCGGATTTGCAGGAACTGACCGGCAATCGGCACCAGCTCGGCGCTGACCCGGTCGAACATCACGCCGCGCGGCGTCATTGGCAGGATCGGGATCTCAACCTCGGAGGTTCCCCATTTCGGCTGTGCCAGCGCCTTGGCGCTCGGCTCCAGACCCGCCGGACCGGCATTCAGCATGTCGGACAGGTTGAGAAGCCGGTCTTCCACATCCGCCAGCTCGGCCAGCGCGCTGTCGCCAACCGCGTCCGGACTGGACATGAGCACCATCAACTGCCGGGTCTGCCCGATGATCGTCTGCATCTGCGCGATTTCGGTTCGTCCCAGAACATCAACCGGCATGGTGGCTTCCAACGCCGCCAGCTGTCCAACGTTGCGCACGACAAGGGTCGTTGATTTCAGGTAGCGCGAGCGGATCGACAGCGCCGCGGTGATCGGGGCCAGTGATTCATCGATTTTCGCCACCTGGCACATCTCGTTGGCGGCCTTCGGGAAGATGGCGCGGGCCATCCCCCAGGAATAATAGAACCACACCAGCATCAGCGCGGATACACCGCACAGCGCCCAGTACCAGCCGCCGCGTGTGCGCTCCGGATCGCCGAACACCTCGTCCCTGGCGCGAAGGCGTGTCTGTTCAACACCGATCCTGATCGACCAGACAAAGGCGATGACAAGCCCGATGAGGGTGACGAGCGCGAAACTCGCGCGGTTGTCGGATAGCCATTCAAACATTGCCCATGATCTCCTCTTCCATGTCCCAGATCATGGTCAGGATCTCCTCGCGAATTCCGGCGAATTCGGATTCCTGCTTGATCTCGCGAAGCGAGCGGATGAGCCCCATCTCGGCAAAGGGCAGATTATATTCGCGGTGGATTCGCCCCGGGCGCGGTGCCATCACGAACAGCCTCTCGCCAAGAAGAAGCGCCTCCTCGACCGAATGGGTGATGACGATGATGGTTTTGCCGGTTTTCTTCCACAGTTCGAGAATCAGCGACGGCATCTTCTCGCGGGTCAGCGCGTCAAGGGCGCCAAGCGGTTCATCCATCAGGATCAGCGACGGGTCATTGACCAGACAACGGGCCAGTGCCACA
>JAAZUU010000165.1 GCA_018624035.1 Rhodobiaceae bacterium
ATTGCCGCCACCGAGCCCGGCACCGCGATGCCGTCCCACAGCGTCGATCTCGTCAATGAAGATGATGCAGGGCGCATTCTTCTTGCCCTGCTCGAACATGTCACGGACACGGCTGGCACCGACACCGACAAACATTTCGACGAAGTCGGAACCGGAGATGGTGAAGAAGGGAACATTGGCCTCGCCGGCGATGGCCTTGGCTAGGAGCGTCTTGCCGGTGCCGGGCGGGCCGACGAGAAGCACCCCTTTCGGGATCTTGCCGCCAAGCCGCTGAAACTTGCCGGGGTCCTTCAGAAACTCGACAACCTCTTCAAGCTCGGTCTTCGCCTCGTCGATACCGGCGACATCCTCAAAGGTCACGCGGCCCTGATGCTCGGTCAGCAATTTGGCGCGCGACTTGCCAAATCCCATGGCACCGCGAGAGCCGCCCTGCATCTGACGCATGAAAAACACCCAGATGCCGATAAACAGCAGCATCGGGAACCAGGACAGCAGGATCGACAGGAAGCTCGGCATGCCGCTGTCTTCCGGGCTGGCGATGATCCGGACATCATTGGCGTCAAGCACCTCCACCACGTCGGTGCCCTCAGGCATCACCGAGGTGACCACCCGGCCATTATTCGCCGTGCCTTTCAGATTCCGCCCGTCGATCACGACCTCGACAACCTGCCGGCTTTCCACTTCGGCGATAAAGTCGGAATAGGCGAGCTGGCTTCCGGGGGCGTTGGAGGACGGGCTTTGGAACAGGTTGAACAGCGCCAGCAGAGCAGCGCCGAAAATCAGCCAGATGATGATGTTGCGACCCATGTTGTTCATGGTTTCAACTTTCCTTCGAACCAGTGTGACATCACCGACCGTCATATTGCCGGCGGGCAGGACCAGAAATCAGTTTCGATATGCTGCCCTGGCAAACGACATGGGCAGGAAACGTGCCGTTGCGACGCCAGCGGCATCTACCGGCATATCGGTGCTATGTAAGTGGGGGTAGAGCAAAGCGCCGTCAAGGGTTTCAAGCACCGGTACCGACCGCCGCACCAGCGACGGAAGCGCACACCAGCCCGGACGGTCTGCCCAGCCTTTCACCCCGCCGCTGCCGGCCTCGCCAAGACGCCGGATCACCGCATCCACCGGGCTGGCAATCTCCCACATTCCGGCGAAAATCACCCGCTCCCCGCCCCGCACTCGCAGGCGCAGCGGATCGCGGCCGATCTCGGCGGTGACAAGCCAGGCCCCTTCATGGAACGAGAACCGCGCACCGCCAAGCGTCGCCGCCTTGTCATCAGACAGCCGCAGGGCGAGATGGCGCAGGGCCCGCGTCGCGGGCGGCACCTTCGGGCGTGCCACTTGAGCGATGACATGCGCCAGCAAGCGCGCCGCAACAGACAGCGGCAATGCCGCGACAGCCGGCGGCAGCACCATATGTCCCGATGGTTGTGCTGCCGGAACAAAACCCCTCTCGGTCAACGCGCGCATCAGCGCATCGTCAATTCTGCCGGCCGCACGCGCCAGACGACGCAACCTGTCCGACATCGTACCGTCCGACATCGCAGCGTCCGTCATGTCCAGTGCCGCCAGTGCGTTGCGCACCCGCACACGTTCGAACCTGAAGTCCAGATTGCTCGGGTCACTCACAAAACCGGCATCGCCGGCGCGGCAATACTCGATCAGCGACGGCGCCGGCATATCGAGGAGCGGCCGCAGGATCATCACCCCTTCGCGATGTGACACCGCCCGCATGGCGGCAAGACCGGCCAGACCGGACCCGCGTGACAGGCGCATCATCACCGTTTCCGCCTGATCGCCGGCATGGTGGCCAAGAAGCAGACATCCACTCTCCCGACGAACGCGCGTGAGCAGCAGTTGATAGCGCCGTTGCCGCGCCCAGGCCTGAATTCCGGTGGACGGGGCTTCATCGCCAACGCTCAGAATTTCCGCCATCACACCAAATCTGCGGATGGAGTCGGCGACATGATGCGCCTCGGTTGTGCTGTCATCGCGGATATGATGGTCGACAATCAGCGCGGTATGGCGCAGGCCGTGCCGCGTCGCATAATCCTGCGCCAGACAGGCCAGCGCCATACTGTCAGGGCCGCCCGACAGCGCGGTGAAAAGGTTGTTTGTTTCATGGTGCCTGCCGGCGCTCTCAAGGCATGTCCGCAGGGCGTCATCAAAAACCGCTGGCAACGCGGTGGCGACGGCTCTGCTGGCACCGCCATCAGCCACCGCAGTTGGCGGCCTCGCTCAATGCCGCCAGCCGTTCCGTCAGCCGCTGCGACGGCTCCGGAACGACGCTTGGCAGCTGCCGGTAAATGTCACAGGCCTGATCGGGCGGCGCGAAACGCGATACCGATTCAGCAACCCAGATTGTGGTGTCGTTCAGACGAGCATCTTCCGGATAGGCACGGCTGAATTCCGAAAAGGTCAGGGCCGCCTGTTCAAACTGCCCCCGAAGAAACTGAATTCTGCCAAGCCAGAACAGGGAGTCGGCCTCTCTTGGATGTCCGGCATTGAACTGACGAAACTCGGCGAAGGCCGCTTCGGCCGTCTCAAGATCGTTCTGCATGGCGCGCTGAAGGGCGAAATTATACTGCTCCTCAGGCGAGGTGTCGGGCAGGATTTCAGGCTTTGGCGGCGTGACGACCGCCGGTGCAGATGGTGGTGCAGCTGGCGACTGCGTCAACGCCGCGCCGCCATTGCCAATGGTTGTCCTGGGCGCGCCGGCATCAATACCCGTCGCGGTCGTACCACCCCCCGCACTGTCACCACTGGCAGGAAGCGCGCCGATGCTGGCAAGGTCCGTCGTCTGCGGCTGGCGGTTGTTCGCCTCAAGCTGTTCATTCAGCTTGCCGGCACTCATCTGCCAGGTGATTTCACCCGTCGTGATATCCCGCTGCATCGACACTTCGGGCGTCTCGCCAGCCGGGATCGTATCGTCCTGGACCGCCGCGCTGGCCAGATCGTCTCCGCCCAGCTTCATGAGCGTCTGCATTCGTTTTTCCATGCGAAGGAGGCGGAATTCCATGTCCGAAGTGATTTCCAGCGTTCGTTCCATGCGGCGGCTCGCCATTGACACGGCGTCGGCCAGACGCTCGACCTGGTCGCGGAGGTCGCGAAGCTCGGCAGTGGTGGCCGTCTCACCACTCGATGCGTTGTTGCCAAGCTGGGTGATCTGCATCTTCAGACTGCGAATATCGGTTTCCATCTGCCCGCGCATGTCCCGCAGATCTGTTTCCAGCATCTCAATCCGCTGGCTCTGGCGGGTCAGCAACACAGATGCGTTCGGCGCTGCCGCGTCACCGGAATTGCTGGACTGCGTTGCCGCGCCATCACGCGATTCCTGCGCCATCGCGGGCACAGTGGCTGTTGAGGTGGCAATCAGGCCGGAAATCAGGCCGGAAATCAACACTGGGATGAATTTTGAACGCGCGAGCATTTCACGATCCTTTTGTCGACAGGACAGAGGCCATGGAAGAATGTCTAACCGGCCTTTGAGGCACAATTTTGGCAAAAAAAGAGGAGCGCGCGGCTCCTCTCTTCATCGGTTCACTGTCCGGCGATGGCTGATGCCGAATACCGGGTGCCGTCCAGAAACACTGGCGGCCTAGTTGATGACCGTGGCGGCGCGCCGGTTCTTCGCCCAGGCGCCCTCGTTCGATCCGGCAACGGCAGGACGTTCCTTGCCGTAGGAGATCGTGCGGATACGGGCCGAATCAACGCCCTGGGCGAGCAGGAAGTCGCGGGCGGCAGTGGCGCGGCGCTCGCCAAGGGCGAGGTTGTATTCACGCGTGCCGCGCTCATCGCAATGGCCTTCGATGGTCACCGTCAGCGCCGGATTGGCATTCAGGAACGCGGCCTGGCGCATCAGTGTGCCTTCGGTGTCTGCGGTCAGTGCAGAGCTGTCGAAGGCGAAGTAAACGGTGTTACCGATGGCGGCCAGTGCTTCTTCAGCGGACGCCTTGTCACTGGCAGCGCTGGACGCGCTGGAGCTGCCTGACGAGCCTGAGCCTGAAGATGAACTGCTGGACGAACCGGACGAACCGGACGAACCGGACGAACCGGAAGAGGCGGTTGAACCGGAAGAACCGGAGCTGGATGTGGTCGAGGCAGAAGATGCCGCGGTCGACGAGCTTGACTCGCCGCTACTGTCAGCAGTCGTCTGGGATGCGGTTTCGCACGCGGCAATGAAAAAGGCGATTGCCACAAGAGCGATCAGGCGGTGCAACATGGTTATGCTCCCTGTCTTAGGTCCGGTTCGTCTTTGATCCGGTCTATCGAATGTTTTCGTACCTTGATTGATTAACGGTGACGTTCTGGCCAATTTGCCAAAAACTGGAATGCCCCTGCCAAAACCCGTTGATCAGCCAAGCTTTTCGGTGCCGGTTCGCCCGGATCCTTAAATCTCCGTCATTTAGTAACCCAAAAAATCATGTAATGGAAACAAAAACTCCCATGCGGGCGGGCATCAAACCTCAAATTCAGTTTTCAGCCTCACCGTCGCAAAGGTGACCAGGCCGGATCGGAAGCGTCGGATGGCGTGATGATACGGCGTTCGTTGAAGCCGGTAATATCGACGCGATAC
>JAAZUU010000011.1 GCA_018624035.1 Rhodobiaceae bacterium
GATGACTGTCGATCTTCATTGACCTCGCCCTGATCATTGATCTCGCCCTGACATGGCTGTTGCGGTGTGCATGTGTACTCCAGTCGAGGCGGCGCTGTCACCTTTCCGCTGTCACCCTCCGATGTGGATTCCCGTGCCATTGCATGAAACCATTGGCAGGTATAGTCTGCCGACAATCGGGAGGCACCTTCATGGCACTGCAATTGTACGGATTGAAAAACTGCGACAGTTGCCGCGCCGCGTTGAAGGCACTGGATGCTGCCGGCATGGAGGTCGCATTCCGCGATGTGAGGGATGACGGCGTGCCGCCGGATGTGCTGCGCCGGGCGCTTGACGACCATGGCGCGGACAAGGTGATCAACCGCCGTTCGACGACCTGGCGCGGGCTGGACGAGACGGCGCGCGCCGGCGACCCGGCGGATCTTCTTGCCGGGAATCCGCCGCTTATGAAACGGCCGCTGATTGTGCTGGCGGACGGCGCCACAATCATTGGATGGGATGACGGGGCGCGTGGGTCGCTGGGGCTGGCCTGACGTCGGCAGGAACAACAACAGACAGGAAACAGGTCGGATCGGAATGGCGAAGACAAGAATGGCGCTTGAACTTGGGATGGGAACGTCGCTTCGCAAGGGCGACTACACGCGCGCCGCGGTGCGCGCGGTTCAGGATGCCCTGTGGCGGAATTCCATCAGCTTTGCCGAGGCCTTCGGGTTTGAGAAATCGGACATGCTCATCGATGTCCAGATCGGGGTGCAGAAGCCCGAAGCAGTGGATGGTGACGCGGTGAAGGCCGTTCTTCCCTATGGCAATGGTGGGGTGCGGATTGTCCGGGGCGGGCTTGATATCCCGAAACCCGATGGTGACGGCGTCACAATTCTCGCCAATGCCGCCATTATCATATCCTTTGACATGGAACGGCGGACCGACACACCGGGCGCCGGCATGGAGGACAAGGCGGTGTCGGCATGAAACGGCTGATCCTTGAAATGGGAACGGGCACCGATCTGTATGGCGGTGACTATACAAAGGCGGCCTGCCGCGCTGTTCGTGATGCCATAGGGCACAGCTCGCTGTCGCTGTTCAGGTCCTGTGGTTACAACCACCGCGACATGGTGGTCAGGGTCACGATCGGCGTGCAGGATCCCGAAAGTGTCGATATTCAGCGGGTGGCGGAATCGCTGCCGCGCGGCAACCCGGAAGTGACGGTGGTTCACGGAGGGCTCAACATCGAGGACGACGCACAGGATACGCCAACCGTCATCGCCTCGGCAGCAGTCGAGGCGTTCCTTGATGTCGATGGCGAGACCTGGGCCATCAGCGGGTCCGCCGATGGCTGAACGCCATTCCGGCCTTTGTCGCTGATCGGTATAATCCTTCATGCGTCCATATGACTTTCTGCTCTATGTCGCGGTCATCATCGGCTGGTCGACAAGCTGGTATCCGCTGTCATTGCAGCTTGGTGTTGTCGCGCCGGAGGTGTCTATTGTCTGGCGGTTCGCGATTTCCAGTCTGATGATGTTCGGCATCTGCGCGCTGCGTCGGATCGATCTCCATTTCAGCCGGTCCGAGCATGCAAGGTTCCTGATGCTTGGCATGGTGTTGTTCTCGACGAATTTTGCGCTGTTCTACAATGCCAGCCTCTATGCCGCATCAGGCCTTCTGGCAGTTATGCTGTCCATGTCGTCCCTGATCAATGTCGGGCTGGTCGCGGCAGTCAACCGCCGGTCACCACCGCTGATGCAGGTGGGAGCCGCGCTGACCGGTCTTGCCGGGCTGGCGCTTGTCTTCCTTCCTGAACTGCGGATGTCGTCAACTGTGCTGACGTCAATGGCTTTCGGCTTTGCCGGGATGATCTGCTTCTGTATCGGCAACATGCTGTCCTCGGCCAGCCAGGGGAGTGGCATTCATGTTTTCGCCTCGACAAGCTGGGGGATGCTCTATGGCGCCGGTTTCATGGTGCTGGTGGCACTTGTCCGCGGCCATGACTTCATCATTGACCCGACGATCACCTATTTTGGCAGCCTTGCCTGGCTGATCATCGTCTCCTCGGTCATGACCTTTGCCTGCTATCTCATTCTGATCGGACGAATCGGCCCGGGGCGGGCAGCCTACGCCACTGTTGTGTTCCCGATTTTCGCGCTGCTGATTTCGGCCCGGTACGAGGGCTACGAATGGAGTTTGCCGTCACTGGTCGGCTTGGTGCTGGTGATCATCGGCAACTTTATGGTGATCAGGTCCCGCGACTGATCCGCCCGTCATTGGCCAGCGATCATTATCCATGCAGGAAGGGCGACGGTGCCAGCGACGCGGCGGCAAGCCCCATCGAGGCGCCGAGTGTCAGCATATGGCGCAGCCGCATATACCAGGCCGGGATCAGCCCAGCATCGGCGGCACGCCGGTCGACACTCCAGCAGAGCAGGAACCCGGGGACCAGCGCCAGCAGGGCTGTCCGCGTGTCGAGAAAGACGATGGGGGGCCAGGCATAGAGAGCCGGCACGACCGACCAGATGAACCAGCGCTGGCTGCGGTCACCCCGCATGGCGAGGCCCCAATGCACGGCGCCGACAAAGCTGAGGATCACGGCACCGTAGATGCCGCAGATGATCAGGGCCAGCCCGGCCCATGGCGCGACACCGCTATGCGCCGCGCCGGCACAGACAAAAAACGGAATCAGACCGCCAAACCCCATCAGGCTGGCAAGCGGCGGGGCGACATCCTCGGGGGTGGCAGTCTGGGTACTGGTGTCCGGCGGGGTGGAGTTGGTCTTCATGCGCTGTGCCTGTCCTGCCGTGATAAGCCAACCTTGCGCGGCTCTCGCGTGGCCAGTGCGAGCATAGCCACCGCGCCAAGAACGATCGCACCACCGCCGATCTCGGTCAATGTCATGGCCTGGCCCAGGAAAATCCAGGGCCAGATCGGCCCGAGGACGCTTTCGGTCAGGGTCAGCAGGCTGACCTCGGCCGCCGGTACATAGCCGGTGCCCCAGGTTACCAGCGCAATGCCGATGCCGATGGTGAAAGCCCCCATGAACAGCGTCAGCAACAGGTCGGGCCGCGAGATGGCCAGCCCTTCGCCGATCGCGCCAGCGGCAATGCCGGCCATGCACAGCGCCAGCACCCCGCCAAGGAAGGTGCCTCCCAGCACGTCGTCACGGCGGCTTCGACGCGCCAGAACCAGCATCACCGCAAAGCTGAATGACGAGACAAGGGCCACCAGGTTGCCGGCTGTCCGGCCAAGGGACATCCCGTCGCTGATCATCAGCGCGACGCCGATCAACGCCGCCGCCATGGCTGGCCAGGTCAGTATATGCGGTCGCTCGCCAATCCACACCCAACCAAGTATGGCGGCGAAGAAAGGCGACAGCGTCAGGAGCAGCAACGCCGACGCCACCGAGGTCAGAAGCAGGGCGTAGACATAGGTCATGAAGGCAATGGCAAGCGCCAGTCCCATCATCAGGTCGGTGCGGTCGAGCGAGCGTAGAAAGGCGGCTGGCGGCTGGCGACGGCGCAGGCAGGCCACCACGCCCACCATGCCGGCAAGCGTGATCGAACGGTAGAACAGTATGACCATGCCGTCCGTGGTTTCGAGAAGACGCATCAACAGGCCCACAAAGCTCATGCATGTGGCGCCGGCGATGATCAACAGCATGGCGACATTCCGCGACATTTGTCCGTCATTCCCCTTCCGGTCAGTGGCCCTCCAAGGCGTGTCAGTAACCACGAAAGTCCGGGCAAGTCCATGCGGTTCTTCGACTGCCCGTTTTGCATGAAACCGAGCGATATGCTATGCCGCCGACCATTGCGGTTGCTGTCACGCGCTGATCGTGACGCGGCCGGCAGACAGAAGTGAAGCCGAAAATGAAGCTGAGAATAAAGTTCGCCATGTTTGTCCTGCTGGCGGCGATTATCGTGACCGGGTGCAGCAGCATGAAGCCTTACAGTGAGTCACCGCAATTTGATCCGGCTGACAACGCTTTTCAGCATTCAAAGGGATATCGGCATGACAAGGGGCTGCTGGATGTGCTTGGTCTTGCCCGCGCCTTTTTGGGTCGTGAGGCCGATCCTGCCGAAACCGAGGGGTTTCCTGTTCTCGACCCGGCGGCCCTCGCGCCGCCCACCGGCGATGGTCCCCATGTCACCTGGATCGGGCATTCGACATTGCTGTTCACCTATCGCGGCGTCAGCGTCCTGACCGACCCGGTCTTTTCCGAACGCGCGTCGCCCTTCGGTTTCACCGGCCCGAAACGTGTTGCGCCGCCGGCCTACACGGCTGAAACGTTGCCGCAGGTCGATGTCGCGGTGATCTCGCACGCGCATTACGATCATCTTGATCTGCCGGGCCTTCGGCGTCTGGCGGCGCTGCAACCGCATATCCGGTTCATCGTGCCGCTTGGTCTGGCCAGATATGTGCGCCGCGCCGGCTTTGATGATGTTGTCGAGATCGACTGGTGGCAGTCCGATCATCGAGACGGGGTGACGGTCACCGCGACCCCGGCGCGGCATTGGTCCTCGCGCACCCCGTTTGATCGCAACCGGACTCTTTGGGCGGGTTTCATGTTCCGCTTCGCCGACGGTTATCAGTTCTATTTCGCCGGTGATACAGCATACAGCGCGGATTTTGTCGAAACACGTGAACGTCTTGGGGCGCCGGAATTTGCGGCTATCCCGATCGGCGCCTATGAACCGCGGGATTTCATGCGGGGATCGCACTGCAATCCCGAGGAGGCGGTCCAGATATTCCGGGATCTTGACGCCGGTCAGGCTGTCGCCATTCACTGGGGAACGTTCAAACTGACCCTGGAGCCGCTGGCCGAACCGCCGCGGCGGCTGGCGGAAGCTCTGGCCGCGGCCGGAATTGTGCCGTCGCGCTTTTGCGCGCTGCAGCATGGAGAGCGGTGGGATTTGTGATTGCAAGTGCCAATTGGGGCTGACATGTCGCAGCGGCATTTTATCTGCCCCGAAATATGCGTGTTTGGCTTGCTTTTGGCCGGTCTCTGAATTATTCAGACGGTGGTTTTCTTAGTGGGAGTAGAGAACCCGGTGCCCGAGCTTTTACATGAATATTTACCTATCGCGGTGTTCTTCGCGATTGCCGTCGGTCTGGCCATCGCCATGGTCAGCGCATCGCTGTTGCTTGGCAACCAGCGTCCCGATGACGAGAAGATGACAGCCTATGAATGCGGGTTCGACGCGTTCGATGATTCGCGCCGCCAGTTCGACGTGCGATTTTATCTTGTCGCGATCCTGTTCATCATCTTCGATCTGGAGGTTGCGTTCCTGTTTCCCTGGGCGGTATCGCTTGGTGGAATTGGCGTGTTCGGCTTCTGGTCGATGATGCTGTTCCTTGCCGTGCTGACCATCGGTTTTGTTTATGAGTGGAAAAAGGGAGCGCTGGAATGGGAGTGATCGACCCCCGTCAGGCCGCACCGATCGGGCCGGGGCCCGAACAGGATGCCATCCTGAAAGCTGTCGGTGACGAGATCACCAACCGCGGTTTTGTTATCGCCAGCGCCGACAAGCTGTTCAACTGGGCGCGTTCCGGCTCGCTCTGGCCAATGACTTTCGGCCTTGCCTGCTGTGCGGTCGAGATGATGCATTCCGCCGCCAGCCGCTATGACATGGACCGTTACGGCATGCTGTTCCGGCCAAGTCCGCGCCAGTCGGACGTGATGATCGTTGCCGGCACTCTGACCAACAAGATGGCGCCGGCGCTGCGCCGCGTCTATGACCAGATGCCGGAGCCGCGCTGGGTCCTGTCGATGGGATCATGCGCCAATGGCGGCGGCTATTACCATTATTCCTATGCTGTGGTTCGCGGGTGCGACCGCATCGTGCCGGTCGATGTCTATGTTCCGGGCTGTCCGCCGACGGCCGAAGCGCTGATCTACGGATTGCTGCAGCTTCAGAAGAAGATCAGACGCACGGCAACGATTGCGCGCGGCTGAACGGGCTTTTTATGGGGGAGTTGTCGCGGTGCTTGACACAACCCCTTGTGCAAATCTTTCCTGGCGCCATGCCGGCCATCAGCATGGTGGCCGGGTGTCAGAGCCACCCCGCCGGTGGCATTGGGAATCAAGAGATGACTGAAGCTGCCAATACCGAAGCAGACAGTGCCGCAGGCGTCGACGCGCCGCTCCAGGCAATGCAGGGCCATCTCAGGCAGCTTGTTGGTGGCAGCCTGATCGAAAGCCGTGTCGTCCATGGCCAGATCGTGCTGGAGGTTGCTGTCTCTGCCATTCAGCAGACGCTGGTCGCGCTTCGCGATGACCAGCACGCCGCCTTCAACCAGCTGTCCGATCTGACCGCCGTTGACTATCCGGAGCGCCCGGAGCGGTTCGAGATGATCTATCAACTGCTGTCGATGAAGAACAACATGCGCCTTCGCGTCTGTGCGGCCGTTGGCGAGGGGCAGGCAGTGCCGTCAATGACAGCGGTCTATTCCGCCGCGAACTGGGCCGAGCGCGAGGCGTGGGACATGTTCGGCATCTTCTTTGCCGGCCATCCGGATCTGCGGCGGCTGCTGACCGATTATGGGTTCGAGGGACATCCGCTTCGCAAGGATTTCCCGCTGACCGGGCATGTCGAGGTTCGTTATGACGACACGCAGCGCCGCGTCGTCAATGAACCGGTGTCACTTGTCCAGGAATTCCGCGATTTCGATTTCCTGAGCCCGTGGGAAGGCATGCAGGCGCAGATCCCGGGCGATGAAAAAGCAGGCAGGGACGGGTAAGGGGTCGGTCATGGCGGAAATGCAGATCAAACCGATCACGATGAATTTCGGACCGCAGCACCCGGCGGCGCACGGGGTGCTGCGCCTCGTGCTTGAAATGGATGGCGAGGTGATCGAACGTGCCGACCCGCATATCGGTTTGCTGCATCGCGGCACCGAAAAGCTGATCGAGCACAAGACCTATCTTCAGGCGTTGCCCTATTTTGACCGGCTAGACTATGTGTCGCCGATGAATCAGGAACATGCCTGGGCGCTGGCGGTTGAGCGTGCCGTCGGGATCGAGGTGCCGCGTCGCGCGCAATATATCCGCGTGATGTATTGCGAGATCGGGCGGATTCTGAACCATCTTCTGAACCTTACCACATTTGCCATTGATGTTGGCGCTATGACGCCGCTTCTGTGGGGTTTTGAGGAGCGTGAGGAACTGATGGGCTTTTATGAGCGGGCCTGCGGGGCGCGCCTTCACGCGGCCTATTTCCGGCCGGGCGGGGTGCATCAGGACCTTCCCGAAGGTCTGCTTGACGAAATCGCCGACTGGGTGGAGCGGTTCCCGGCCTTTATCGCCGATCTTGAAACTCTGCTCACCAACAACCGCATTTTCAAACAACGCACGGTCGATATCGGTGTGATCACCGAGGAGGCGGCGCTTGATCTCGGCATGACAGGACCGTGTCTTCGCGGCAGTGGCGTTGCATGGGACCTGCGCAAGTCGCAGCCCTATGACGCCTATGGCGAAATGGATTTCGATGTTCCCGTCGGCAAGACCGGCGATTGCTATGCCCGCTATCTGGTGAGGGTCGAGGAAATGCGCCAGTCATTGCGCATCATCACGCAATGTATCGACAACATGCCGGCCGGACCCGTGCTGGCCGAGAACAACAAGATCACCCCGCCGAAACGCGGCGAGATGAAACAGTCGATGGAAGCGCTGATCCATCATTTCAAGCTCTATACCGAGGGGTTCCACGTTCCCGAGGGTGACAGCTACACCGCTGTCGAGGCGCCGAAGGGCGAGTTCGGGGTCTATCTTGTGGCCGACGGGTCCAACAAGCCTTACCGCTGCAAGATCCGCGCGCCAGGCTTCTATTTCATGGCGGCGGTCGATTATCTGTCACGTGGCCACATGCTTGCCGACTCGGTGGCCATCATCGGGTCGCTTGACATCGTTTTTGGTGAGATCGACCGATGAGTATCGACGCCCGCATCGCAGACGACCAGCCGGACAGTTTCGCCTTCACCCGCGAGAATGAGGCCGAAGCCAAACGCATCATCGCGAAATACCCGAAAGGCCGTCAGGCCAGCGCGGTGATGCCGCTTCTTGACCTCGCGCAGCGACAGCATGACAACTGGATCCCTATGAAGGCCATCGAGATGATCGCGGCAAAGCTGGATATGGCCGAAATCCGGGTGCTGGAGGTGGCGACCTTCTACACGATGTTCAATCTGAAGCCGGTCGGCACATATTTTCTGCAGGCCTGCACGACGACGCCGTGCTGGCTTCGCGGGTCCGACAACATGATGCGCTGCATCAAGGATCGTTATGGCATCAGCTCGGGTGAAACCTCGGAATGCGGCCGTTTCACGCTTCTTGAGGTGGAATGCCTCGGGGCCTGCGTGAACGCGCCGATCCTGCAGGTCAATGACGATTTCTACGAGGATCTTGATTACGCCAGCACCGGCGCGCTTCTTGACTCGCTCGAGGCGGGGTCGCCGCTTCCGGTCGGGTCGGTCACCGGCCGGTCCGGATCCGAGGCCGATGGCGGGGCGACCACCCTGCAAGAACTGAAGCCGGCGGAATAGGGAGGGATAGAATGCTGAAAGACGAAGATCGCATTTTCACCAATCTCTATGGCTGGATGGATTCCGGCCTTGCCGGTGCGAAGAAACGTGGCGACTGGCAGAACACCGCCAAGCTGCTGAAGCTTGGTCATGACGAGATCGTCGAGCGGATCAAGGCCTCCGGTCTTCGCGGGCGCGGCGGGGCGGGGTTCCCGACCGGGCTGAAATGGTCCTTCATGCCAAAGGAAGTCGGCGCACGGCCTCATTATCTTGTCGTTAATGCCGATGAATCCGAACCCGGCACATGCAAGGACCGCGATATCATCCGGCATGAGCCTCACAAGCTGCTCGAAGGCTGTCTTGTCGCCGGTTTCGCGATGCGCGCGCATGCCGCCTACATTTATATTCGGGGCGAGTTCGTGAACGAGGCACGCCGCCTCCAGGCCGCCATAGACGAGGCCTATGACGCTGGTCTTCTTGGCAACAATGCCGCGAAATCGGGCTGGAAATTCGACATCTATCTGCATCGTGGTGCTGGCGCCTATATCTGTGGCGAGGAAACCGCGCTGATCGAGTCGCTCGAGGGCAAGAAAGGCCAGCCGCGGCTGAAGCCGCCATTCCCTGCCGGTGCCGGCCTGTATGGCTGCCCGACAACGGTGAACAATGTCGAATCCATCGCCGTGACGCCGACCATACTGCGGCGCGGCGCCGACTGGTTCTCTGGCCTTGGCAAGGAAAACAACACCGGCACCAAGCTGTTCTGTATTTCCGGTCATGTGAACCGGCCCTGCAATGTCGAAGAGGAAATGGGCATTCCGCTTCGTGAACTTATAGAGAAACATGCCGGAGGTGTGCGTGGTGGCTGGGACAATCTCCTTGCGGTCATCCCGGGCGGATCCTCCACACCGCTGATGCCGCAGAGCGTCTGCAACACCATGACGATGGATTTCGACGCGCTCAAGGAAGCCGGCACCGGGCTTGGCACCGCCGGCGTGATCGTCATGGACAAGAGCACCGATGTGGTGAAGGCCATCGCGCGGCTGTCCTATTTCTACAAGCATGAATCCTGCGGGCAGTGCACGCCCTGTCGCGAGGGAACCGGATGGATGTGGCGGATGATGGAACGGCTTGTCCGCGGCGACGCCGAAATCCACGAGATCGAGACGTTGGAGCAGGTCACGCGGCAGGTTGAAGGTCATACCATCTGCGCGCTTGGCGATGCCGCGGCCTGGCCAATTCAGGGACTGATCAAGCATTTCCGGCCGGAAATCGAGCGCCGCATCACCGCGCACCGCACCGCCGTCGCCGTGGAAGCGGCGGAATAGGGAGAGGGTCATGCCAAAGCTGACAGTCAATGGCATCGAGGTCGAGGTCGAGGACGGCGCCACCGTCCTTCACGCCTGTGAGGAAGCCGGCGTCGAGATCCCGCGCTTCTGCTACCATGACCGCCTGTCGATTGCCGGCAATTGCCGGATGTGCCTTGTCGATATGGAGCGCGCGCCAAAACCGATCGCCTCCTGCGCCATGCCTGCCGGCGAGGGCATGGTGATCCGCACCGATACCGACCGCGTGACCAAGGCGCGTGAAGGGGTAATGGAATTCCTGTTGATCAATCACCCGCTTGATTGTCCGATCTGCGACCAGGGTGGTGAATGCGACCTTCAGGACCAGGCCATGGGCTATGGTTTCGACTCATCGCGCTATGAGGAAAACAAGCGCGCCGTCGAGGACAAGCATATGGGCCCGCTGATCAGCACCACGATGACGCGCTGTATCCATTGCACGCGCTGCGTCCGCTTCGCCACCGAGGTGGCCGGTGTTCCCGAGCTTGGTGCCATAGGCCGCGGCGAGTCGATGGAAATCACCACCTATCTGGAAAAGACGCTGGCGTCCGAATTGTCGGCGAATGTCATCGATCTGTGCCCGGTTGGCGCGCTGACCTCCAAGCCCTATGCCTTCACCGCGCGCCCGTGGGAGTTGAACAAGACCGAATCCGTCGATGTGATGGACGCGGTTGGCAGCAACATCCGGGTGGATTCGCGCGGCGCGCAGGTGCTTCGCGTGCTGCCGCGCCTGAATGAGGACATCAACGAGGAATGGATTTCCGACAAGACGCGCTACGCAATCGACGGGCTGCGCCGGCAGCGGCTTGACAGGCCCTATGTCCGGGGCCGTGATGGCAAGCTGGCACCGGTCAGCTGGGATGACGCGCTTGGCATCGTGGCGGCAAGGCTGAAAAAGGCGAAGCCGGCGGCAATCGCGGCAATCACCGGCGACCAGTGCGATGCTGAATCGATGTTCGCGCTGAAGCGTTTGTTCGACAAGCTTGGCAGTGGCAATATCGACTGCCGTCAGGATGGCGCCACCATCGGCGGGGCACGGGCCGGCTATCTGTTCAATTCCACCATTGCCGGTATCGACGAGGCGGACGCGCTGCTGATCATCGGCAGCAATCCGCGCATCGAGGCGGCCGTGCTGAATGCCCGCATCCGCCGCAACTGGCTTGCCACCCGCCTTCCGGTCGGCGTCGTCGGCCCGCAGATGGACCTGACCTATGATACCGAGACCCTTGGCGACGATCCTGCGATCCTTGCCGACATCCTGTCCGGCAAGGCGAAATTCGCCGCCAAGCTGAAGCGCGCGAAGAAGCCGATGATTATTGTCGGCATGGGCGCGCTGGCGCGACCCGACGGCGCGGCCATTCTCGGCAAGGCGCATGAGATCGCCGACACCTATGGCGTTGTCGCGGGTGGCTGGAACGGCTTCAATGTCCTCCATACGGCGGCAGCCCGCGTTGCCGGTCTTGATCTTGGCCTGACACCGGGACGAGGCCAGATGGATGTGGCCGGCATGTACAAGGCGGCCGAGGCGGGCAAGCTCGATATTGTCTGGCTTCAGGCCGCCGACGAGATCGATGCTGACAGGCTGAAGGACGCCTTTGTCATCTATCAGGGACATCATGGTGATCGCGGTGCGCATATCGCCGATGTCATCCTCCCCGGCGCGGCCTACACCGAGAAGGACGGCATCTACCTCAATACCGAGGGGCGGGTGCAATATGCCGGACGGGCGACCTTCCCACCGGGCGAGGCGCGCGAGGACTGGACAATCATTCGTGCGCTTGCCGGGCGGATGGGGATCAATCTTGGCTTTGACAGCCTTGATGAGTTGCGCACGGAACTATCTGAAATCGTGCCGCATTTCGCCGATCAGGACGAAATAAAATCAGCCCGCTGGGCAAAATTCGGGGGGCGCGGCAAGATCAGCTCGACACCGGTCGCCGCGGCGCTTGACGGGTTCTACATGACCTGTGCCGTCAGCCGGGCGTCGGAGACAATGGGGCAGTGTCTGATGGCCCTGCAGGCCGATCTTGCGCAGGCCGACCAGGCGCAGGACGCGGCGGAGTGACGATATGGACCTGATCATGAACAGCTATGTCATCGAACTGGCGTGGATCGTCGGCAAGATCATGCTGGTTGTCGGCCCGCTGCTGATCGCGGTGGCCTATCTGACACTCGCCGAGCGACGTGTCATCGGTTTCATGCAGCTTCGCAAGGGGCCGAATGTTGTCGGCCCGTTTGGCATGTTCCAGCCTTTTGCCGATGCGCTGAAGCTGATGGCCAAGGAGACCATCCTTCCGGCCGGGGCCAACAAGGTCGTCTTCATGTTCGCGCCAATGCTGACCTTCATCCTGGCGCTGGTGGCCTGGGCGGTGATCCCGTTCGGCGAGGGGCTGGTGATTGCCGATATCAATGTCGGCATCCTGTATCTGTTCGCGATTTCATCACTCGGCGTCTATGGCGTGATCATGGCCGGCTGGGCCAGCAATTCGAAATATGCCTTTCTGGGCGCGCTTCGCTCGGCTGCGCAGATGGTGTCCTACGAGGTCTCGATGGGCCTTGTCATCATCAATGTTCTGATCTGCGTCGGTTCGCTGAATCTGACGGCCATTGTCGAGGCGCAGCGCGGGATGTGGTTCGCGCTGCCGCTGCTGCCGATGTTCATCGTCTTCTTCATCTCGACATTGGCCGAGACCAATCGCGCGCCGTTCGACCTGCCGGAAGGCGAGTCGGAACTTGTCGCCGGTTATTTCGTTGAATATTCGTCGATGAGCTTTGCGCTCTTCTTCCTCGGCGAATATGCCAACATGATCCTGATGAGCGGCATGACAACGGTGCTGTTCCTTGGCGGCTGGTTGCCGCCTTTCGATATCTGGCCGCTGAACATTGTTCCGGGGCCGCTTTGGTTCATCCTGAAGGTGATGCTGCTGCTGTTCGTGTTCCTGTGGGTGCGGGCGACGACACCGCGCTACCGCTATGACCAGCTGATGCGGCTTGGCTGGAAGATATTCCTGCCATTCTCGCTGATCTGGGTGGTATTGACGTCGGGCTTCCTGCTGTGGACCGACAACCTGCCGGCCGTGATGGCTGGATAAGGGAGAGTTGCGATGCGTGCCATGATCGACAGCCTGCGTTCGTTCCTGTTGCTGGAACTCGGCCGGGGCCTGTTGCTGACGCTGAAATATTTCTTCAAGCCGAAGGTGACCATCAACTATCCCTATGAGAAGGGCAGCCTGTCGCCGCGCTTCCGGGGCGAACACGCGCTGCGTCGCTATCCGAATGGCGAGGAACGCTGCATTGCCTGCAAGCTGTGCGAGGCGGTATGCCCGGCGCAGGCCATCACCATCGAGGCCGAACCGCGCGATGATGGCAGCCGCCGGACAACGCGTTATGACATCGACATGACGAAATGCATCTATTGCGGTTTCTGCCAGGAAGCTTGTCCGGTCGACGCCATCGTCGAAGGACCGAATTTCGAATTCGCCACCGAAACCCGCGAGGAGCTTTATTACGACAAGGACAAGCTTCTTGCGAATGGTGATCGCTGGGAGACCGAAATTGCCCGCAATCTTGCCGCCGATGCGCGCTGGCGCTGATTATGACAGGGGGAGGATATCGTGAACTCAAATACCGGGATGGCGGCACATGATTGAGGCGCTGTTCTTCTACCTGTTCGCCGCGGTGATGCTTGGCGCCGGCCTGATGGTCGTTGTGTCGCGCAACCCGGTCTTCTCGGTACTGTTCCTGATTCTGGCATTTTTCAACGCGGCCGGACTGTTTGTCCTGATCGGTGCTGAATTCATCGCGATGTTGCTTGTCGTTGTCTATGTCGGCGCTGTCGCGGTGCTGTTCCTGTTTGTCGTGATGATGCTGGACATCAATTTCGCCGAGATGCGGGCCGGCTTCCAGAAATATCTGCCGATCGGCCTTGTCGTCGGCGGCATTCTGGTCTTTGAACTGGTGGCGGCGATGTATGGCGATGCCTTCAGCGGCGCGACGCTGCCGGCGGCGTCGGAGATCAGCAACACGCGGGCCCTCGGCAATGTCCTGTACACGAAATACATGTACCTGTTCCAGGTGGCGGGCCTGATCCTTCTGGTGGCGATGATCGGTGCCATCTCGTTGACCATGCGCCGCCGTTCAGGTGTGCGCCGGCAGGTGATCGCTGAGCAGAACATGCGCCGCCGCGAGGACAGTGTCGAGATTGTCGATGTGCCGGTCGGGGCATCGGCGCGGACTGTCGCCACGGTGCCTCCGGGCAAGCGTGAGAGGTGAGGCATGCTTGAACTTTCGCTGAATCATTATCTGGCCGTGTCGGCGGTGCTGTTCGCGCTTGGCACTTTCGGCATTTTCCTGAACCGCAAGAATGTGATCACGATCCTGATGTCGATCGAACTGATGCTTCTGGCGGTGAACATCAACATGGTCGCCTTCTCCGCCTATAACGGGGACCTCGAGGGCCAGATTTTCTCGCTCTTCATCCTGACAGTCGCCGCCGCAGAGGCTGCGATCGGCCTTGCCATCCTCGTCGTATTCTTCCGCAACCGCGGGTCGATTGCGGTTGAGGATGTGAACATGATGAAAGGCTGACCGGGAATGTATGCATCGATTGTCTTTCTTCCCCTGATCGGCTCGCTGATCGCCGGCTGGCTCAGTCTTGGCAACCGTGACCGCGCCGCCGAGCTGATCACCTGTGGCTGCATGCTGCTGTCGCTTCTATTCTCGATCATCGCCTTCGCGCAGGTCGCAATCGACGGGCAGCCGATCACCATTGACCTTGCACGCTGGATCGTCTCCGGCGATTTCGAGGCGATGTGGCGGCTGCGTTTCGACACGCTGACAGCGGTGATGCTGATCGTCGTTACCGGCGTGTCGTCGATGGTCCATATTTATTCTGTCGGCTACATGTCGCATGACAATGCACGGGCCCGTTTCATGGCCTATCTCAGCCTGTTCACCTTTGCCATGCTGATGCTGGTGACGGCGGACAATCTGGTGCAGCTGTTCTTCGGCTGGGAAGGGGTTGGCGTGGCCTCCTACCTGCTGATCGGTTTCTGGTACAAGAAGGACAGCGCGCACAGCGCGGCGATGAAGGCGTTCGTGGTCAACCGCGTCGGTGATTTCGGCTTCGCGCTGGGCATCCTGGCGGTCTATCAGATTTTCGGCTCGATCCAGTTTGACGAGATCTTCACCAACGCCGCTGTCATGGCGAACACCGAGATCAATTTCCTTGGCGGCGCGCTGCCGGCGCTCGAGGTGGCAGGCATACTGCTGTTCATCGGCGCGATGGGCAAATCGGCGCAGCTCGGACTGCATACCTGGCTTCCCGACGCCATGGAAGGCCCGACACCCGTTTCGGCGTTAATCCACGCGGCGACCATGGTCACGGCCGGTGTCTTCATGGTCTGCCGCCTGTCGCCGATGCTGGAATATGCGCCGCTGTCACTCGACATCATCACCATTGTCGGCGCATTGACAGCGATCTTCGCCGCGACGGTCGGATTCACGCAGTTCGATATCAAGCGGGTCATTGCCTATTCGACCTGTTCGCAGCTTGGCTACATGTTTTTCGCGGCCGGCGTGTCGGCCTATCCGGCGGCGATGTTCCACCTGACCACCCACGCCTTCTTCAAGGCCTTGCTGTTCCTTGGTGCCGGATCGGTGATCCATGCGATGTCCGATGAACAGGACCTTCGCAACATGGGCGGCATCTGGCGCAAGGTGCCGGTGACCTATGCGATGATGTGGATCGGCTCGCTGGCGTTGGCCGGCTTTCCGTTCTTCGCCGGTTTCTATTCCAAGGACATGATTCTCGAGGCCGCCTATGCTGCGCATACGGGTGTCGGCTCGCTGGCCTTCTGGCTTGGCTGCGCGGCGGCATTCCTGACCGCCTTCTACAGCTGGCGGCTGCTGATCATGGCGTTCCATGGCAAGCCCCGCGCCTCGGCCGAGGTGATGTCGCATGTTCATGAGTCACCGCTGGTGATGACGCTGCCGCTGCTGGTGCTGTCGATCGGTGCGGTATTCTCGGGCTGGCTTGGATATGAGCTGTTTGTCGGTGCCGGCATGGACCGGTTCTGGGGTGACTCGATCCTGATCCTGCCGATCCATACGGCGATGGAACACGCCCATCATGTTCCGACCTGGGTCAAGCTTTTGCCGGTCGTGCTGGCGACCTCCGGCGTTGTGCTGGCGGTGCTGTGTTACAGCGTCTGGACAGGGGTGCCGGCGGCAACCGTGCGGGCTTTCCGTCCGATCCACGCCTTCTTCTACAACAAATGGTATTTCGACGAGCTTTATGACGCGATCTTCGTTCGTCCGGCGGTGCGGATCGGCGCCTTCCTGTGGCACAAGGGTGACCGTGACACCATCGATGGCCTGGGGCCGGATGGTCTGTCCGGCCTTGTGGTGCGCGTCTCGGCAGCGGCGGCACGGCTGCAATCAGGCTTTGTCTTCCATTACGCGTTTGCGATGCTGATCGGCGTGGTGGCTCTTGTCACCTGGTATTATCTTCGTTTCGGGGGGATGTAGGCAATGATTGGCAACTGGCCCCTTCTGACGATCATCACCTTCCTGCCAATGATCGGCGTGCTGTTTCTGCTGATGATCCGCGGCGATGATGATGTGGTCGCCCGCAATGCGCGCCATGTAGCGCTGTGGGTCAGCGGCTTCACCTTCGTGGTGTCGCTGGCGCTTGTGCTGAATTTCGACCCACAGGCACCGGGCTATCAGTTCGAGGAACGCAGTGACTGGCTGCCCGGCGCCGGCATCAGCTATCACCTTGGTGTCGACGGCATCTCGATGCCCTTCATCCTGCTTTCGACATTGTTGTCGCCGCTGGCCATTCTCGCCAGCTGGAAGGCCATCACCGTTCGTGTCCGTGAATATATGATCGCCTTCCTGGTTCTGGAGACGATGATGATCGGCATGTTCGCCTCGCTGGACATGCTGATGTTCTATCTGTTCTTCGAGGGTGTCCTGATCCCGATGTTCATCATCATCGGTGTCTGGGGTGGGGCGCGGCGTGTTTATGCCGCCTTCAAGTTCTTCCTCTACACGCTGCTTGGATCGGTGCTGATGCTTGTCTGTATGCTGGCGATGTATATCGACGCCGGCACCACCGATATCCCGATGCTGACGTCGCATGGGTTCGCGGCTGGCATGCAGACCTGGCTGTTTCTCGGATTTCTGGCCTCATTCGCGGTCAAGGTGCCGATGTGGCCGGTCCATACCTGGCTTCCCGACGCCCATGTCGAGGCGCCCACCGCCGGCTCGATGATCCTGGCCGGTGTGCTGCTGAAGATGGGCGGTTACGGCTTTATCCGCTTTTCGTTGCCGATGTTCCCGCTGGCCTCGGAATTCTTTGCGCCGTTGATTTTCGCGCTGTCGATCATCGCCATTGTCTACACCTCGCTGGTAGCGCTGGCGCAGTCCGACATGAAAAAACTGATCGCCTATTCCTCGGTGGCGCATATGGGCTTCGTGACCATCGGCATCTTCACGCTGACCGAGCAGGGCGTTGCCGGCGCGATGTTCCAGATGATCAGCCACGGGCTTGTCTCGGCGGCACTGTTCTTCTGCGTCGGCGTTGTTTATGACCGCCTTCATACGCGCGATATCGGTGCCTATGGCGGCGTGGCCGCGGTGATGCCGCGCTATGCTGTCTTCTTCATGTTCATGATGCTGGCCTCGGTCGGCCTGCCCGGTACAAGCGGCTTCGTCGGCGAGATGCTGGTTCTTGTCGGTGCCTGGAAGGCCAGCAGCTGGGTGGCGCTGTTCACCGCGACCGGCCTTGTGCTTGGCGCGACCTATATGCTCTGGCTGTACCGGCGGGTGATGTTCGGCAAGGTTGTCAGCGCCGAGGTCGAGGCGATGGAGCGGATCAGCAGGCGTGAGGTGCTGATTTTCGCGCCGCTGACCCTGCTGGTGCTGTGGTTCGGTATCTATCCGGCGTCACTTCTCGATGTCATGGCGTCGAGCATTCAGATCATTCTTGACAGCGCCGCCGCCGGCGGTGCCATCGTGATTGCAGGGAGATAGGGCCATGTTCGCATTCCAGATGGCCGATATCATGCCGGCATTGCCGGAAATCTTTCTCGCTGGCATTGCCCTGGTTCTGGTCCTTGTTGCGGCCTATGGTGGCGAGACGCCCCGCAGTGCGCGTCGCGTCACCCGCATTGCCATGGGCGGCATCCTGATCACTCTTGCGCTGGTGGTGAATGGGGATCCGTTGGCGTCGCGGGCATTTGGCGGCATGTTCTCGGCTGACAGCTTTGCCATCTATATGAAGGTTCTGGTTCTGCTCGGCACCTTTGCGGCACTTGGCATGTCGCTGCGCTCGGATGGTGACAGCGACATCAACAAGCCCGAATACAGCCTTCTTGTGCTGCTGGCGCTTGTCGGCATGATGCTGATGATTTCGGCGGACAATCTGATGGCGCTCTATATGGGTGTGGAATTGCAGTCATTGCCGCTGTATGTGGTGGCGGCGATGCGCACCAATTCGCTTCGTTCGTCAGAGGCCGGATTGAAATATTTCCTTCTTGGCGCGCTGTCATCGGGAATGCTTCTCTACGGCGCATCGCTTGTCTATGGCGTTGCCGGCACCACCGATTTTGCCGGCATTGCCGAGGCGATTTCCGGGCGTGACATGCCGACTGTCTTCATCATCGGCATGGTCTTCATGATCTCGGGGCTTGCCTTCAAGGTATCTGCCGCGCCGTTCCATATGTGGACGCCGGATGTTTATGAAGGTTCGCCGACGCTGGTCACGGCGCTGTTCGCTATCGCGCCCAAGGTGGCCGCCATCTCGTTGCTCCTGCGTCTGAGCTATGGCGCTTTCGGCAGCATCGCCGACCAGTGGCAGCAGGTTCTGATCGCGCTGTCTGTCGGCTCAATGGTGATCGGCGCGCTTGGGGCCATCATGCAGACAGATATCAAACGGATGATGGCCTATTCCTCGATTGCCCATATGGGATACGCGCTTGCCGGCCTCGCCGCCGGCACCGTGGCCGGTGTGACGGGCGTGATGATCTATATGACAGGCTATGTCTTCATGGGGGCCGGGACCTTTGCCATCATTCTGCTGATGCGCCGCGACGGCGCCGAGGCGACGCGCATCACCGACCTGCAGGGGTTGTCGCGCACGCACCCGTTGTTGGCGCTGGGCCTTCTCGTGATGATGTTCTCGATGGCCGGCATTCCTCCCCTGGCCGGATTTTTTGGCAAATGGTATGTCTTCCTCGCTGCTGTCGAGGCAGGTCTTGTGCCTTTGGCTGTAATCGGTGTCGTGATGTCTGTGATCGGCGCGTTCTACTATCTGCGGATCATCAGATTGATGTATTTCGAGGACACCGATTCGCCTCTCGACTCCAAGATCCCGATGGCCAACCGTGTTGTTCTGGGGGCAAGCCTGGCAGTGATTCTGCTGTTCTTCGCCGGTATCGCCGGTCTGTTGGCAGCGGCGGACAGCGCGGCGGTGGCGCTGATTGTCCTCGGCTGACCTGTCTGGTGACAATGCCGGCACCATCCAAGCTTTCACTGTACAGCGTTGATGTCGCGTCATCCTCGTCCGACCTCGCCTGGCGCGCGGCTGAGGACGGGGCTGCTTCCGGCACTGCCTTTCTGGTCGGGGAGCAGACAGCCGGACGCGGGCGACGCGGCGCTGTCTGGTCTTCGGCACGCGGCGGCATGTATCTGTCGATCCTGCTGCGACCGGCGATTGCTTCGGATGCGTTCTTCGGCCTGTCCTTCATTGCCGCGCTTGCCATCCGCGAGGAACTGGCGGCGAGGCTTGTCGGGAAGGATGTGCGCCTGAAATGGCCGAATGATGTCCTGGCCGGAGGCGGCAAGATCTGCGGGATCCTGCTCGAGGCGCGCGGCGATACCGTGGTGATTGGCACCGGCGTCAATATCGCACCCGTGATGCCGGTTGACGGGGCAAGGCTGCCGCCAGCCTCGGTCCATGACCTTGGTGGTTTGGATGTCACGCCGGAAGATCTGGCAGAGAGCTACGGGCGCAACCTGCTGGCGCGCCTCGATGGTTTCGTGCAGGCAGGTTTCAACCCGGTCAGGCTGGAATGGCTTCGCCACTGTGCCCATATCGAGGGTCAGATGAGGGTGTCGACCGGCGCCGATGTGGTCGAGGGCTTGTTTGTCGATCTTGACAGTGACGGCGCGCTTGTGCTGCGAGATGACACCGGCGATCTGAACCGCGTTACGACAGGCGATGTTGAACTGATGGGTAGACCCTGAATGCTGCTTGCCATTGATGTTGGAAACACGAACCTTGTGCTTGCGCTTGGTGAGGTGGATGGCGATATCCGCGATGTATGGCGGATTCGCACCGACGCCATATGCGATACCGCAACCTGTGCCGAACTGATGCATACGACAATCGGCTCGGCGCTTGCTGGCGCGACCGACGCGATCATTGCCAGTGTCGTTCCGGACGTGACGCCGCATGTTGTCACGTCATTGACCGCGCTGACCGGCAGGGCGCCTCTTGTTGTGGGTGCTCCCGGGGTGGATATCGGTATCGATGTGAATATCGACCGGCCGGAACAGGCCGGGGCGGACCGTCTGGTGAATGCTGTCGGGGCAGGGGCGCATCATCTACTTCCCGCCATCGTGCTTGATTTCGGCACCGCGACGACGCTTGATCTCGTTGCCGCGGATGGTGCCTATGAGGGGGGAATCATTGCCCCCGGCGTGGCGCTGTCGATTGAATCGCTCGAACGGGCGGCGGCGCAACTTCCCAGGCTGGAACTGAGGCGTTTTGAAGATGATCTTCCCATACTGGGAAAAAATACCGTCGCCGCAATGGAATCCGGTGTGTTCTGGGGCTATGTAAGCATGATCGACGGGCTCATGGCGCGTCTTCGCGCCGCCCATGCGCGGCCGGGCGACGATATGCAGGCCATCATGACCGGCGGGCTGGCAGGTCTTTTTGCGGACCATCTTGCCGGCCCGGTCATCGTCGATACCGATCTGACCGTGAAAGGCCTGTTCGAAATTTTTGCGCGCAATCGCTGATCGCGCGACACTATGGGAAATTGAAAACACATGTATCACAGTACCGACCTTCTGTTTGTGCCACTTGGCGGGTCTGGCGAAATCGGCATGAATGCCAATCTCTATCATTATGATGGCAGTTGGTTGATGGTTGATCTCGGCATTTCGTTTCCGGATGACAGCATGCCGGGGATCGATGTCGTATTGCCGGATCTCAGCTTCATCGAGCAGCGGCGTGACAGTCTTGCCGGGCTGGTGATCACGCACGGCCATGAGGACCATCTCGGGGCGATCCCCTATATGTGGTCACAGCTTGGATGTCCGGTCTATGGCAGCGCGTTCACGCTGGCACTGCTGCGTCGAAAGCTGGCCGAGAACGGCCGGCAGATGGACATTCCACTGATCGAGATCGGCCCCGGCACGGTCACCGAGATCGGCCCCTTCAGCGTCGAGATGGTGGGGCTGACGCACTCCATTCCGGACCCGACGGCGCTGGCCATCCGGTGTGATGCCGGCACGGTGCTGCATACGGGTGACTGGAAGTTCGATCCGGCACCGGGACTTGGTGATATGACTGACACCACGCGTCTGGCTCAGATCGGTGACGAGGGCGTGCTGGCGATGGTCGGGGATTCGACAAACGCCATGGTCGAGGGGCGCACAGGATCGGAGGCCGAGGCCGAGGCCGGCCTTCGTGAGGTCATCGCCGCCGCCACCGGCCGGGTCGCGGTGACCTGTTTTTCAAGCAATGTGGCGCGTATCCAGTCAATCATCAGCGCCGCCAAGGCGAACGACCGGTCGGTTGCCGTGGTGGGCCGGGCGATCAAGCGGGCCATATCGGCCGCGCAGGAAGTCGGCTATCTGCGCGATCTTCCCGATTTTGTCCCGGAAGAGGATATTGATCTGCTCCCACGCAACAACATCGTCATCATCTGCACCGGCACGCAGGGCGAACCACGTGCCGCCATGGCCAAGATTGCTGCCGGCGCCCATGAGAGTGTCAAGCTGGAGCAGGGTGACACGGTGATCTATTCCTCGCGCCAGATTCCCGGTAACGAGCCGGCCATCGCACGTGTTCAGGATGCGCTGATCCGCCGCCGGATCAACCTGATTACGGACGAAGACGCGCCGGTACATGTTTCCGGCCACCCGTCACGTGAGGAGATGGTCGAGATGTACGGGCTGGTGAAGCCGCGGATCGCCATTCCGGTGCATGGCACGGCCCGTCACCTTGTCGCCCATGCCGAACTTGCCGAGGCCTGCCAGGTCCGCCAGACTCTGCTTCCCGACAATGGCACGGTGATCCGGCTCGCCGGGGCGGGCGGCGAGTCAAGCGCGTCGATTATCGACAATGTGAGGACCGGCGCGCTGACACATGAAAAGGGCAAGATCCTGGAAATCCAGTCGGACATGATGCGGGCACGCCGCCGGATGTTGTGGAACGGTGTTGTGACCGCCAGTCTGGTGATGAATCGTGATGGCGGCCTGTGTGCTGTCCCGGCGATATCACAGACAGGCATAAGCGATGAGGCCGCCGCCGCAGATTATGTCGCGACGGCAAGTCTCGCGATCGAGGATGCGCTAGCCGGCATGGGCCGGGCGGCCCGCCGCGATGACGCGAATGTCGAGGAGATTGCCGGTCAGGCATTGCGCCGGGTGGCGCGCAGCATGTTCGGCCTTCGCCCGGTTGCGCATGTCCATATCATGCGCCTGAGCGAAGACGATCTTCGCGGTGTCGCCTAGGGTGGAAAGGTACAGAGGACCGTCATGATTGGCCGTATCAATCATATTGCCATCGCGGTGCCCGATCTTGTTGCGGCAGCGCGGCAATGGGAGACCGGCCTTGGCGCCACCTGCAGCGCGCCACAGGCGCTCCCCGAACATGGGGTAACGGTCGTGTTTGTCGAACAACCGAACACAAAGGTGGAACTGATGGAACCGCTTGGCGAGGATTCACCCATCGCCGCCTTTCTGCAACGCAATCCGGCCGGCGGCATGCATCATATCTGCTATGAGGTGGCCAATATCCGCGCTGCGCGTGATCACCTCATGGCATCGGGCGCACGCGTGCTCGGAGATGGTGAGCCAAAGACAGGGGCCCATGGTACGCCTGTGCTGTTCCTGCACCCGAAGGATTTCTGCGGCACCCTGATAGAACTTGAGGAGGTTGGCGACTGATGGATTTTGTTTCCGCGCTGGTCGTGTTCCTGCTGCTCTGGTGGTGGGTGTTCCTGATGAGCCTGCCATTCGGCGTGCGGACCGTGGATACGCCGGAGTCCGGTCACGCCCCGTCCGCCCCGGCGCGCCCCATGCTGTGGCGAAAGGGTCTTGCCGCGACGGTGATCGCGGCTGTGCTGACAATTGTGGTCGACTGGGTTATTTCCGCTCAGATCATCTCGATTGGCATTCCCGCCGGCTGATCATCGGGCGTAACGACGGCGTTGCGCGTGTAAAAAAGGCCGCGAAACGGAAGCCACAAAAAAAGCAAGGCGCCTGCCTTGCCTTTTCTGAATGGGCCGGGTTGTCCCGGCTCCGCTCTCTCCCTAAACCCGGTATCTTGTCCGCGTTTTTATAAACAAAATGTTAGGCACGAAAACTTCTTCTGTCGACAAAAAATTATACGAATTTTAGAAATTTCCTCGGGCCTTTGAAATATTCCTGTCAGGCGGTGGATGATTGGCAGACGCTTGCGGGATTACAACATTGAAATTGGCGCACGAAAGCATATGTACCTGCTGCGGTCATGAGCGCTGCGAACGTCAACATGCGAGCCTGGACGTCCCGGTGCGACAAGGCGAGCCAAAACTCAAGGTTGGCGCGTCGTGCCAATGATAGTAATGTCTGCCGCTGCATATTTTCAGACGGGGTGAAGCCCGTCATGATCGGAGAAACAGCGCTGATGGCGACGCCCGTCTCGAAAATCTATCTGAGTTCGGATCACGCCGGGGCTGATCTGCGGCGCACTGTCGCCGCGCATCTTGTTGATCTTGGCCATGTCGTCGAGGATCTTGGTCCGGCCTCGGATGAGTCGGTTGATTATCCCGATTACGGGGCGAGGCTGGCACAGGCCATGAAGGATGACCCGCAATCGCGCGGTGTTGCCGTTTGTGGCAGTGGCATCGGGATTTCCATTGCGGTCAACAGATTTTCCTGGGTGCGGGCAGCGCTGGTCGGTGATGCGACCGCCGCGCGCCTGTGCCGTGAACATAATGACGCAAACGTGCTGGCCCTTGGCCAACGTCTGACCGGCGTTGCGGTGGCGCTTGATTGTGTCGATATTTTCTTGAAGACCGAATTCGAGGGGGGGCGTCATGCTCGCCGTGTTGACAAGCTGGCGAGTCCCGGCGATACGGCGTAGTGCTAACGGCAATCTGGCGGCAGGGCACGCCACAGGAGACCATCATGGATGACATCAGAAAATACGCGATAATGGACGGCTTCTTTTCGGCAGGACTTGCCGATTCGGATCCGGAACTGGCAGGGGCAATCAGGCATGAGCTTGTGCGCCAGCAGGACCAGATCGAAATGATCGCGTCGGAGAATATCGTCAGCAATGCCGTGCTCGAAGCGCAGGGATCCGTGCTGACCAACAAATATGCCGAAGGGTATTCCGGTCGGCGCTATTATGGCGGCTGTGAATTCGTCGATGTTGCAGAAACATTGGCCATCGAGCGCGCAAAGGAGCTGTTTGGCGCGGCCTTTGTCAATGTGCAACCGCATTCCGGCGCACAGGCAAACCAGGCCGTGTTCCTGTCGCTTCTCAAGCCGGGTGACACAATCCTCGGCATGTCGCTTGCCGCCGGTGGTCATCTGACTCATGGTGCGGCACCGAACCTGTCTGGCAAATGGTTCAATGCCGAACAATATGGTGTTGACGAGGATACGGCGCAGATCGATTTCGACGCGTTGATGGCAAAGGCCAAGGAATGCCAGCCGAAGATCATCCTTGCCGGTGGCTCGGCCTATCCGCGGACTCTTGATTTCGCCAAATTCCGCGAGATCGCTGATGCGGTGGGCGCTTATCTGATGGTCGATATGGCGCATATTTCGGGGCTGGTGGCCGCCGGCGTGCATCCGAACCCGGTGCCGCATGCGCATATCGTCACCTCGACAACGCACAAGACATTGCGTGCAGGACGTGGTGGAATCATCCTGTCGAATGACGAGGCGCTTGGCAAGAAGGTCAATTCGGCGGTATTCCCGGGGCTTCAGGGGGGACCGTTGATGCATGCCATCGCTGGCAAGGCGGCCGGTTTCGGCGAGGCCCTGCGTCCGGAATTCCGTACTTACATCGAACAGGTGGTCTCGAATGCCAGAACTCTGTCCGATGCCCTGATAGAACGTGGTCTCGATATCGTGTCGGGAGGTACCGACACGCATCTGGTGCTTGTCGATTTGCGGCCCAAGGGATTGACCGGCAACATCTCCGAGGTGTCGCTGGAAAATGCCGGCATTACCTGCAACAAGAACGGCGTGCCGTTTGACCCGCAGCCACCGATGGTGACATCAGGTGTTCGCCTGGGCTCGCCAGCCGGTACGACGCGCGGGTTCGGAACGACCGAATTCGCCAGGATCGGTCATCTGATCGGTGATGTTCTTGATGGTCTTGCCGCCAATCCGGACGACAATGGCGAAGTCGAGAACCGTGTACGCAATGAGGTGCGCGAACTTTGCCGGGCTTTCCCAATCTATCAATAGTGTGTACACTCCCGGCCGCATCAACATCTGGCGTTGCGGGGGATCATGCTCTGTCCGTTTTGTGGTAGTGAAGACACCCAGGTAAAGGATTCTCGGCCTGCCGAGGATGGTGCCGCCATCCGTCGGCGGCGTCTATGCGGTACGTGCGGGGCGCGTTTCACCACTTTCGAGCGCGTCCAGCTCCGGGAAATCAACATCGTCAAGCGCAGCGGACGCAAATCCGTGTTTGACCGCGACAAGCTCGAGCGGTCATTCGAGATTGCGCTCCGCAAGCGCGATGTCGACAAGGATGAGGTGGCGCGGGCGATCAATGATATTGTCCGTACGCTTGAAGGTCATGCCGAGGGCGATGTCCCGTCGCATCTTGTCGGCGAGCTGGTGATGAAGGCGCTGGCCGGATTGGATCAGGTTGCCTATGTCCGCTACGCCTCAGTCTACAGAAATTTCGATGAAGCCACCGATTTCGAGGATTTCGTGGAAAAGGAACTCGGTGACTGACACGACGCCAGGACCATCGCCAGCCGATGATCGAAGATGGATGCGTGTTGCTATTGCCGAGGCGCGCCGCGCTGAAGGGCGGACGGCACCCAACCCGCCGGTTGGATGCGCCATTGTTGCAGCAACTGGACAGCTTGTCGCCACCGGACACACCGCCATTGGCGGACGACCGCATGCCGAGGTTCAGGCTCTTGCCATGGCCGGTGAGGCGGCGCGCGGTGGCACCGCCTATGTGACGCTTGAACCCTGCGCGCATCATGGCCAGACCGGACCATGCGTGGATGCGCTGATCGACGCCGGGATTGCCCGCGTTGTCGTGGCGCTTCGCGACCCCGATGACCGGGTGAATGGCCGTGGCATAGACCGGCTCGCCGACCATGGCATCACGCTGCGGATTGGTGTTGAAGCCGAAGCGGCACGCCGCGTCATGGCGGGGTTCCTCAGCAGAACAACGCGCGGGCGCCCTTTTGTCACGCTGAAGACAGCGACCTCACTGGATGGCATGATCGCTCTGTCCGATGGTGCCAAACGCTGGATCACCGGCCAACGGATGCGGAATTACGTTCATCTGCTGCGAAGCCGGTCCGAGGGGTTGCTGTCGGCGGTCGGCACCGTGCTTGCCGACGATCCGGAATTCACCTGCCGTCTGCCCGGGCTTGGTGGTGACAGCCCCCACCGGTTCATTCTTGACGGGTCTCTGCGCACACCAGTTACGGCAAGGCTGTTTCAGTCCACCGATGACACGAGGCTGACCTTTTTCTGTGGTGAACACGCCGATGCCGAAACGCGTGCCACCTTGCGAGGTGCCGGCGCCGAGGTGACGCCGGTCGGAACCGACGAAAGCGGGAAATTGTCGCTTGCCGCTGTGATGAAGGCGATTGCCGATGCCGGTATCGGCAGCCTGATGGTCGAGGCAGGGGGGCAATTGGCCGCAAGCCTCTTGCGCGAGAGGTTGGTCGACCGCATCTTGTGGACAAGCAGTCAACATCTCATCGGCGCGGACGGTATACCGGCAATCTCGTCTCTCGCGACGCCGGGATTGCCGCCGCGGGCGTCTTTCAGCATCATTGCCGAGGGTGGTTTCGGGCCGGACCGCTTCTTAATGCTGGAACGGCCGGACGAGATTGACTAGAAAGACGTGTCACGGTCACAGGATCAGCTTCCTATCATGTTTACAGGCATCGTTACGGCAATGGGTACGGTTGTGTCCATCACCGACAGGGGAGACAGAATTCTGCGCGTCGGCGCGGAGTGGGATTGCACGAATCTGGCCATCGGTGCCTCGATCGCGCATTCTGGAATCTGCCTGACCGTCCTGTCGACCTCCGCGCACGAATATGAAGTGGCGGCCTCGGCGGAAACAATGCGGGTTACCACTCTTGGTGACTGGCGCGAGGGAAGCCGGGTCAATCTCGAGCGGTCCCTTCGCGTTGGCGACGAACTGGGTGGCCATATCGTCTCGGGGCATGTTGACGGGTTGGCCGAGGTCCTGTCGATCGAGCCTGTCGGGGACAGTCATCGCGTATGGCTTCGCGCGCCGCAGGATCTGGCGCGTTTCGTCGCCGCAAAGGGATCGGTGGCGCTGGACGGGGTGTCACTGACCGTGAACGAGGTCGAGGGACGTGACTTCAACATCAATGTGATTGATCATACCTGGGCGGTTACAACACTTGGCGCGTTGCAGCCGGGACAGTCCCTCAACATGGAAATTGATATGCTGGCGCGTTATGTGGCCAGGCTTGCCGAAAGTGAAAATAATGACAGCTGGTAACCGAGAAGGCGCAGCGGCGCTGTCCCCGATCGAAGAGGTGATTGCCGATGCGCGCGCCGGTAAATTGTTTGTCCTTGTCGATGATGAGGACCGGGAAAATGAGGGTGATCTGTGCATTATCGGTGATTGGGCCACGGCGGAGGCAATCAATTTCATGGCCAAATATGGTCGTGGCCTGATCTGTCTCGCCCTGACACGGGCACGGACCGAGGCGCTGGGGCTGTCGCTCATGGAACGGCGGAATGAAAGCCGTCACCAGACAGCCTTTACCGTTTCCATCGAGGCCCGTGAAGGTGTGACCACCGGTATTTCTGCTGCGGATCGCGCGCACACCATCCGCACAGCGATCAACCCGCAATGTACCGGCGAGAATATCACCACCCCGGGTCACATCTTTCCGCTTGTGGCGCGTGACGGCGGCACTCTCGTGCGCGCTGGTCATACCGAGGCGGTGATCGACATTGCGCGGGCCGCCGGTTATGACGACCCGTCAGGCGTGATCTGCGAGATCATGAAGGATGATGGCGAGATGGCGCGCCTGCCTGACCTGGTGGATTTTGCGCGGGAACATGATCTGAGGATTGGCTCGATTGCTGATCTTATCGCCTATCGCCGCGCCAGCGAGACGCTTGTCCAGCGCACCGTGGAAACAGTGATAAAGGGCCGGATCGGCGGTGAATGGCGTCTGATGGTGTTCGAGAACACGGTGTCAGGGGTCGAGCATGTGGCGATGATCAAGGGGGATATCTCGACCCGGGATCCGGTTCTCGTGCGCATGCACAGGCTCGACATGATGGCCGATGTGCTTGGCGAGATTTCCGATCGGCGCAGTGGCAATGAACTGGAAAGCGCGATGCAGGTGGTCGCCGAGGAAGGGCGGGGAATCGTCGTGCTTTTGCGCGAATCATCAAAAACCAGCCTGTCCGAGACAATCGGTGCCGCGATGAGCGGGACGCCGGCCCACGATCCGTCACATGGCCTTCGCGAATATGGTGTGGGAGCGCAGATTCTGCACGAGCTTGGTGTGCGTCAGATGGTATTGCTGTCGAACAGGCCGGCCAATGTGATCAGTCTTGATGGTTATGATCTGGAGATCGTCGACTGGCGACGTCTCAGTGGCGACCCGGGCTGAGGGGGACGGAATGAGCGGACATTTTCTGATTGTCGAGGCGCGCTTCTATGAAGCGCTTGCCGATGCGCAGGCCGAAGGGGCCATCCGGGCGCTTGATGCCGCCGGTGCCACGCATGATCGAGTCAGTGTTCCGGGGGCGCTGGAAATCCCGGCTGCCATTGCATTTGCGCATGGCGGGGCGAAACATTATGACGGCTATGTCGCGCTGGGTTGCGTGATTCGGGGTGAGACAACGCATTATGACACCGTCTGCAACGAATCGGCACGCGCGCTGATGGATTTGTCGATCGCTGACAATCTGGCCATCGGCAACGGCATCCTCACCGTCGAGAATGAGGATCAGGCATGGGCGCGCGCCGATCATCGGCGTAAGGACAAGGGTGGAGGCGCCGCCGAGGCCGCGCTTGCCATGGTCCGGCTGAGAGCCGAGCTTCACGCCGATGGCTGATGCCGGCAAGGATTTGAAACCGGTTCCGGTACGCCGCCGGTCGGCGGCGCGTCTGGCAGCCGTTCAACTCTCCTATCAGGGGCAGATGTCCGGACAGTCTGTTGCTGAATTTCTGCCAGCTTTCCTGACGCATTACAGTGATGACATACGCAAGTCCTTCCGAGTGAAGGACATCGACAATGCGCATCTGAACGCACTCGCGTCAGCTGTAGAGGCGCAGCAAGACATGCTCGACTCCGCGCTTGGTGATTGCCTTGCCGATGGCTGGACGATGGACCGGCTGACCGTTCTCGATCGGGCAGTGCTTCTCGCCGGTGCGTGTGAGTTGATGACGATGCCACATCTGCCGGCACGCGCGGTGGTCAGCGAATATGCTGCCATCGCGGATGTGTGCGGCTGTGATGTCGGTTTTGTCAATGCCGTGCTGGATCGCGTGGCGCACAAGGCCCGCAAGGTCGAGATGGCCGGTCGGGGTGATATCTAGAAGACAGCCTTGGTCCCGGCAACGTTCGCTCAGCGGGGTTTGCGGCGCAGGGTCGAGAAAATCTGCTCGGTCACGCCGAAATTATCGCCCGGCGTCGGTGATTTCTCATCAAGATAGGCAATGGTGTTGCCGCTGCTCTCGTCACGTATTTCGACCTCGGTGACGAAATCCGAATCATCAAGCGAAATCACGACCATCGTCCGCGTCGATATCCGTTTGCGACCGCCCGGCGGTTCGATCATGACCTCGCCGAGATAATAGATCTTGCCGGAATCAAAGGCGCCCTCAAAACTCGGCTTGCCAAGAATGGCCCGCAGGTCGGCGCGCGTGGTCTGGCCGGGGATGATTTGGTCAAGTTCGGTGCTGTCAACGCTGTGACCGTGTGGCGCGATCCGTGCCTCGCAACCCGCGAGGCCAATCACCGCAACCATGGCGACAAGCACCGCCCGCAACTGCCCTGCGCCCGGAAATGCGTCAAACAAGCCTCTGGTCATGCTGATGGTCCTGCTTTACTTATGCATGGCGTTGTCACGGCCTTGGCGGTGGCCGGAGCGTTACCTTAATAGGATGGTACGGTGATGGAAAGCCAAGAAAGAGGGTGGCTTGGAAATATGCTTGGTTGGGGCCGTCGGCGTCAGCTCAGTACGTCAGAGATGCTGTATGGCAACGCTGTCGCGATTGCCAGGGAGCCGTCATTTTTCCGCGACCATGGTGTTGCCGACACGGTTGATGGCCGCTTCGATGCGCTGGCTCTGGTGGTGGCGCTGGTGATGAGGCGCCTCAAATCCTGTGGTGACGAAGGAGCCGAACTCAGCCAGCAACTGTTCGACTCAATGTTCTCTGATATGGACCTCTCGCTTCGCGAGATGGGCGCTGGTGATATAGGTGTCAGCAAGCGCGTCCGGATCATGGCCGAAGCCTTCATGGGACGCCTTGATGCCTATGTGAGCGCGATTGATGATGGTGACCGCGAGGCACTGGCCGCCGCCATCGGCCGCAATCTGCTCCGCGATGAGGGAACTGCCAGTCCCGAGCTTGTCGATTTTGTCCTGGCGCTTGAGTCGCGTCTGTCGGCGCTTGAGGATGATGTTCTGCTGGCCGGCGAGCTTGGTTAGGCGGCCCCGGTCATGCGCCATGGCGGGCGTTCGGGCGCTATTGACATGGATTTTGGCACCGACGCCGCTATAGTGCATCCCGAACGAAGGAAAGATGTGGCGATGTTATCATCGTGACATCAGATCGCTGCCAATGAAGATTTTTTCGCTTGAAACATCGATTGATGTCGAGACCTTGCCGGTCAAAGGGCCGTATCGCGGCGCTCTTGCTGCCAGCGATGCGGATCTCGCCGCCCTGTCTGACAGATTCGGGTTCGTCGAGCTTGGCAATCTTGACGTGTCGGTGGAGATTGCCCGGGTTGGCCCGGATTCATGGGATGTGAAAGGCAGGCTGCAGGCGCGGCTTGTCCAGCCCTGTATTGTCACCGGCGAGCCTGTTCCGGAAACGGTGGATTTCGGCATTGAAGAAAGGTATGTTCGGGCGGCGAATGAGGATGAGGAGGTCGTAGTAGGCCTCGAGGGTTCCGAACCACTGGTCGATGGGTGTATAGAACTGGGCGAGATGGTGGCGCAGTCGCTGGCGCTGGCGGTCAATGCATGGCCGCGTACCGTTGACGCTCCGGACGAATTCAGGGCTGGTGATGTTGAAGATGCACATCCTTTTGCCAGCCTTGGCAGTCTGAAAATGCCCGGGAAGTGAATGCCTCGGGCATCTGGTCAGAATGGGAAGGTTGTCGTTAGTGTGTGCCGATACCAAAACAGTGAGGCTGGCGCTTGACGCCATGGGTGGTGACAACGCGCCCGCCTGTGTTGTCAGGGGTGCGGATATCGCCTGTCGGAACCATCCCCACCTTGCTGTCACCTTCTATGGTGACGAGGCGCGGATCAAGTCGTTTATTGGTAAGGCGCGTCATCTGGCTAACGCCCGCGTGATCCATACCGGTGAAGCGGTATCTCCCGATGACACGGCGTCACAGGCAGTACGGCGCGGCAAGACAACGTCAATGTGGATGGCCATTGCCAGCGTTGCGGATGGCGAGGCTGACGCTGTTGTGTCAGCTGGCAATACCGGCGCGTTGATGGCGATGGCCAAGCTGCAGCTTCGTACAATGACCGGTGTGACACGCCCGGCTATCGCGGCGTTCTTTCCGACTGTTGGCGAGCATATGTGCATGCTTGATCTCGGCGCCAATCTTGAGTGCGATGCCGAAAATCTGGTGCAGTTCGCGATTCTTGGCCAGGCGTTCCATCGAAGCCTGACAGGCAAGAGCGAGCCGCGCCTTGGTCTGCTGAATGTCGGTGAGGAAGAACAGAAGGGTCATGAATATCTGCGGGTGGCCTCGCGCCAACTGGCGGACCCTGAACTTGGCATCAATTATCAAGGGTTTGTCGAAGGGTCGGACCTGACCAACGGCAAGCTTGATGTCGTTGTGACGGATGGATTTTCAGGCAACATCGCCTTGAAGACGGCCGAAGGAATTTCGGCCCTGTTCACACGGCTTTTGCGGCGCAGTCTGGCCAGTACGATGTTGTCACGGCTTGGCTATTTTCTGGCCCGCGGCGCGCTGTCGGAAATGCGTCGTCATATCGACCCGCGAAGCTATAATGGCGCGGTTTTTCTCGGCCTGAACGGAATCGCGGTAAAATCCCACGGCGGCACCGACAGGATCGGTTTTGCCAATGCCATCAATGTGGCATCGGAGCTTGTCGATCACGGATTCCTGCCAGATGTCAGTGAAGCCATTGCCCGCGGCAACACCATTCTGGAGCAGAAAAAAGAAGATGCCTGACGGTACGACATTGATGGTTTCCGTTGGCAGCTATCTGCCGGAACGTGTCATGACGAACCATGACCTTGCCGAAATGGTCGATACCAGCGATGAATGGATTCGCCAACGCACCGGAATTGCGCAGCGCCACATCGTCGCCGAGGGTGAAAATACCTCGGATCTGGCCCGTAATGCCGCCGAACAGGCGCTGGCGCGGTGCGGGTTGACCGGTGCCGATATCGATCTGATTATCATCGCCACAAGCACCCCTGATGACACGTTTCCCTCAACCGCGACGAAGGTCCAGCACCAGATCGGCGCGACGAACGCCATTGCCTTTGACGTCCAGGCTGTGTGCGCCGGGTTTGTCTATGCCCTCGACGTGGCGGACGCCATGCTGTGCGCCGGCAGAGGATGCCGCGCGCTTGTCATCGGTGCCGAAAGTTTTTCAAAGATCCTGAATTGGGAAGACAGATCAACCTGTGTTCTGTTTGGTGACGGCGCCGGGGCGGTTGTGTTGGAGCGTTGCGAGGCCAACAGTGGCTATGGTGTGCTGGCGAGCCGCCTTCACGCTGATGGCGCGCATCGCGATATCCTCTATGTCGATGGCGGGCCATCAAGTTCGGGCACTGTCGGGCATGTCCGGATGGAGGGGAACAAGGTCTTCAGGCACGCTGTGGAAAAACTGTCTAGTGTCATGGACGAGGTTCTTGATGCAGCCGACATGACAGTTGAACAGGTTGACTGGCTGGTACCGCATCAGGCCAATATCCGCATCATCGAGGGCATGCAGAAGAAAATGGGCCTGTCTGATGACCGGGTGGTGAAGACGGTTCACGAACATGCCAACACCTCGGCCGCCTCGATTCCCCTTGCATTGGCGGCAGCTGTTGAGGACGGGCGTGTCCAAACCGGTCAGGTTCTGGCGTTCGAGGCGATAGGTGGCGGTCTTGTCTGGGGGGCGGCGCTCGTTCGCTACGGCCGACCGAACAGTCAGTGAATACATTAGCTGTTCAAACTAACCACCTGTAAGAATGTTTGAAATCGCGCAATTTATAAGTGCCGCTGATTGACTCATTCATGATTCGAGATTAGCGTGACCGTATGAGCAAGACATTGACACGCGCCGACCTCGCCGAGGCGGTTTACAGAAATATCGGCTTATCGCGCAATGAGTCAGCTGAACTTGTTGAGACATTTCTTGAAGAAATGTGTGTATGTCTCGAAAAAGGCGAGGAAGTTAAGCTTTCGTCTTTTGGTACATTTTCGGTGCAGTCGAAACGTGAGCGAATCGGTCGTAATCCAAAGACCGGTGTCGAGGCGACCATCACACCGCGGCGCGTTCTGTCCTTCCGTCCGTCGCACATATTGAAAGACCGGGTTGACGGCGAATCATGAGCGAGAAAGCCTCCGACGCCTTTCGCACGATTTCAGAGGTTGCGGAGCATCTTGAAATACCACCGCATGTTCTGCGGTTCTGGGAAACAAAATTCACCACTCTTCGTCCGCTGAAGCGCAGCGGCGGTCGCCGTTATTACCGGCCTGATGACGTGGCGCTTCTCGAGCGTATTCGTGACCTTCTCTACAATGAAGGTTTCACCATCAAGGGTGCGCAGAAGCATATTGGCAGTCGCCAGGCTGGCGGTGTCGCCATGAGTGGCGGCAAGGGTGCCGGTGACGATCTTGCCGAGGCATTCACGACCTTGGGATCTGCGCGCGAGTCGCTGGCGCGACTGCGCAAGACTGTCGAAGGTTGATTCCCGGTTCCTTTGCGCCTTTCGGTCATTCGCGCCTCTCGGGCTTGTTCATCAAGACAAATCCTCCCGTTGACCCGATCCGCCGGCCCGATTCGCTTGTCGGAGCCGCCGGCCGAATCCGCCGGCCGAATCCGCCGGCCGAATCCGCCGGCCGAATCCGCCGACCGAATCCGCCGGCCGAATCCACCGGCCGAATCCGTTTGCGAACGCGCCATCTCTCGTCTATAACGCCTGTCGTGTCGGAGCGTAGCGCAGCCTGGTAGCGCACCTGCTTCGGGAGCAGGGGGTCGGAGGTTCGAATCCTCTCGCTCCGACCATTTGAATTCAATGATTTATCCCGATTTTCACGTTCAAATCCCGCAGGGGTTTGAACGTACCGGCAGTTGCTGTTTGAACTTTCGGTCTTTTATCCAACCTGACCTGCCGTGAGCCTTATCCCCGTCACAGCCATGATCCGCGATGCGATCCTCATATGGAAATAGGATACAACAGTCCGTTGTTCTAATGTGGAGATTACCCGAA
>JAAZUU010000080.1 GCA_018624035.1 Rhodobiaceae bacterium
CAGATCGGCCACCTCGTCGATCACCACGACGATGAAGGGAAGTGGCGCTAGATCGAGGATTTCCTCCTCGAAGACCGGCTTGCCGGTCTCGGCGTCGAATCCCGTCTGCACGCGCCGCGTCAGCACCTCGCCATCGGCCCGTGCCTCGGCGACGCGCTGGTTGTATCCGGCGATGTTACGAACGCCGAGCTTGGCCATGTTGCGATAGCGGCTTTCCATCTCGCGAACCGCCCATTTCAGGGCTGTCACCGCCTTTGACGGTTCGGTGACAACCGGGCTCAGAAGATGCGGGATGCCGTCATAGACCGACAATTCCAGCATTTTCGGATCAACCAGGATCATCCGGCAGGTCTCCGGCGTATGGCGGTACAGCAATGACAGGATCATCGCGTTGATGCCGACGGACTTGCCCGAGCCGGTGGTGCCGGCCACCAGAAGGTGCGGCATCTTCGCCAGATCGACGATCACCGGCGCGCCGGCGATGTCCTTGCCAAGCGCCATCGGCAGGTCGCCGCCATCATCCTGCCAGGCAGCATGGTCGAAGATTTCACGAAGCACCACCATCTGCCGGTCGACATTCGGTAATTCGATGCCGATCACATTCTGCCCCGGCACCACGGCTACACGAACCGAGACCGCGCTCATCGAACGGGCGATATCATCGGCAAGCGAAATGACACGTTGCGATTTTGTTCCCGGCGCCGGCACCAGATCATGGCGCGTCACCACCGGGCCATAGCGGGATTCGGTGATGTCACCCTTCACGCTGAAATCGCCAAGAACATGTTCAAGCTGTGCGGCCGTGTCCTCGAGCGCCTGCTTTGACGGACCGGACGCCGCCTTGCCGGGAGCGGCAAGCAGCCTGGAAGGCGGCAGCCGGAACTGCCCGTCACCATCAAGATCGAGGCGCCCCTGGCCGGCGGTGCGCCGGGTGGCTGCGGCGCTGTCCGCCGCCGCGCCGGCAAGCAGTGTCGGTTCCTTGCGTTTGCGAGACGCCTTGCGGGGTGTCTTCTTGCCGGCTGTCGCCGGTGTCTCGGGTTCGGTCAGTGTCAGGGGCGGCGCGTCAATCCCGTCCGCATCAGCCTGTTCACGGCGCGCGGCGACACGGCGCGCCACCATGCCCGCCACCCCGCGAACCGGTGCCGCGACAAGGCCCCATTGCCGCCGTGAAAGGGTGGCGCACCAGGACCACATCAGCAGCCCGACAAGCATATATCCGGCACCAAGATAATGGGCGTTGTTCAGTCCGAACAGCGGCTCGACCGGCGGCAGATGAGGCAGCGTGAGACCAGTCAGGACAACGCCGGCGGCACCACCCGCAGCACCACCATCCGCGCCCGAAAGTCCATAGAAACCAGCCGCCAGAAACAACAGTGACACTGGCGCAAGACAAAGACGGACGATGGTGTGGCGCAGGGGGTCCTTGCGCATCATCCGATAGCCCCAGCCAAGCGGCAGGAGGGTCAGAAAGAAGCTTGCCGTCCCCAGACTGACACGAAGCCCGCCGGCGATGGTCGAGCCAATGGCGCCAAACCAGTTCTGGACATCGCCGGAGGAGAAGGCGCTGAAGGAGGGATCATACCGGCCGGGTGAGAACAGCATCGCTGTAAGCGCCACGCCGATAATGACAAGGCACAGCCCGCCGAATTCCATCGCCCGGCGGCGCAGAAAGCCGATCAGGGCCGGAGACAGGATCCTGCTTTTTGCCTCAGCGTCGATCATAGCCTCCGTCTACGCCGCGCCGCGGCTGTCGGCATCATAGAGTGCCGCCACCCTGGCAAGGCTTTCCTCGGTGCGGTCATGGTCATGCACCAGCGCCAGCCGCACATATCCGGCACCCGGATTGACCCCGTCACTGACCTCGGCCATGAAGGATCCGGGCATGGCCCGCACCGCCTGTTCCTGCATCAGCCGCCTGACAAACTGCCGGTCATCGGCCACCGGCAGCCATAAAAAGAAACCACCAGGTGGCGGCGTCACGCAAAGATGGCGCGCGGCAAGGGCAAAGCTGTGGTCATAATGTGCCCGAATTGCGGCAACATGGCTGTCATCATCATACAGGTCGGCCGCGGCAAGAAGCAGCGGTGTCGGCACCAGAGATCCGGTATTGGCGATCACCTTGAGATAGAGCGCCATCACGCTGGCATCGCCAATCACGAATCCGGCGCGCAGCCCGGCGGCGCTGGAACGTTTCGACAGCGAGTTCAGAACCACCAGATTGCGAAGCGGGTCTTGTGCCGCGTCGCCGCCGTCCTCGGCATGCAGTGCCGCCGCCGCCTCGAGCGCGCCGGCCGGCGGGGTGTCGCGCCAGATATCACAATAGCATTCATCCATCACCAGCAGGAAATCGTGCCGACGGGCCAGCCTTATGGCCGCCTTGATCTGCGCGATCGACATCACGCCGCCCTGCGGATTTGTCGGGCTGCACAGATACACGATGCTGGTGCGGGCCAGCACATCCTCCGGCTGCGCCGCGAGGTCGGGGACGAAGCCGGACCCGGCATGTGCGTTGAGATAGAGGATTTCGGCGCCGGAGGCCAGCGCGCCGGCGCGCCAGGCATGGTAATAGGGGTTGGCGAGAAGCGCCGCCGCATTGTCCTTCGTACCCTTGACAAGCCCGCCCATCAGGCCGAGCGGTTCGCGCGTTCCGGGCACCGGCAGCATCTGTTTTTCAAGGTCGACAAGGCCGGCGGCGGCGGGCCAGCGGCGCGCGATATAGGATTCCACCGCCATGGTGAAGCGCGGATGACCGGTGGCTTTGGGATAGAATTGCCAGCCGTCATTATGGGTTGTCATGCTGCGCGTCAGCAGATCACCGGCGGCGATCTGCGGCTCGCCGATCGACATGTCCAGAAGATCGCGGCCGGCCGGTGGCGCGGCATCGGCGAGAAGGGCCCGCATCTGCACAAACATATTGCCGTCGAACAGGCTGTAATCCGGATTCAGCTTCATCGTCTGTTGCCCTGCATTCTGGCGCCTGCATTCTGGCGCCGCCACCGCCGGTCCCCTGTCCGCCGGATCTGTCGCGCGCCACTCCTGTCACTGTCCTAACGCATGACGTGCGGACGGGCAATCTCTGAGCCGGAAAATGACACGCCCGACGCCGGGCCGATCACCACGCGATCGCTCCGGGATGCCGGTGTAATGCCGGTGGGACCGCATTACGCATGGACAGCAGCCCCCTGTTCAGCCTAGATGAAAGCATGACAAAATCATCACCAAAAGATGCGGATATCAGGGCGTCGGCGCGGCGCGGCGCGGTATTTCTTGATCGGGACCAGACGCTGAATGTCGATCATGGCTACACGCATCTGGTCGATGATTTTGCCTGGATGCCGGGTGCGCCTGACGCGCTGAGCCTGTTTCACCGCCACGCAATCGCCTGCTTCATCGTGACCAATCAGGGGGGCATCGGGCGAGAGTTCTTCACCGCCGCGCAGATGCGGGAATTCAACGACCATCTTGTGGCGCAGGCTGGCCTTGCCGGCGGCCACATTATGGATATCGCCCATTGCCCTCATCACCCCAAGGCACCGAGCCCTGCCATGCGAACACCCTGCAACTGTCGCAAGCCCGAGCCGGGTCTGCTGCTGGGGCTGGCCGCAAAATGGAATATCGACCTTTCGGCTTCGGTGATGATCGGCGATCGGGACAGTGACGTGGCCGCCGGGCAGGCGGCCGGGTGCCACGCCTATCTTTTTGACGGGACTGACCTGTCCGGACTGGCGCGCCATGTGATTGACCGGCATTTCAGTGGCGCGCGGATTGATGACACGCCTGGCAGCCGCAATCAAGGTGGCGTCAATGCATGATGTGGCGGTTGTCGGCGGTGGTCTGACCGGGGTGATGATGGCGACAGCGCTGTCACATGCCGAAATGGATGTCGCGCTTGTCGACCGCGACAATGACCCGGCAACGGGGGTGGATGAGCGGACGACAACCATCAACGCCGCCGGTGCGCGCATGCTGACGGCACTTGGCGTCTGGGACCGTCTTGCCACCCCTCCCGCACCGATCCGGCGCGTCGCCATCGCCGAGGGTATCCTGCCAACCGGACTGGCGGCGCGGCGGCGCGCGCAGACCGATTTGTCCTGGCAGACGAATGCATCGCCAATGGGTTTTGTCATTGGCAACACGGCGCTGCAGGCCGCGCTTCGCGACATTATCGAAGAAAGGCCTGTGACGCGGATTCACGGCGTCTCGGTATCGGGCTGGCAGGCCGGTGATGACGGAATCGAACTGTCGCTTGCGGACATCAACGGGACCGGTGACAGCAGCGGCGCATCATCACTTCGCGCCGCGCTGGTGGTCGCCTGTGACGGCGCCCGAAGCCGTCTTGCCGAAGCGGCCGGACTTGGCCTGCGCGAGGCCCGCCAGACACAGACCGCCATCGTCACCATCCTCGAGGCGGAACGTCACCATGACGACACCGCCTTTCAACGCTTCCTGCCAACCGGCCCCTTTGCCCTGATGCCGCTTGACGGCACCAGACTGTCGCTTGTCTGGACGCTGCCGAATGCCGAGGCAGACCGCCTGCTTGCGGTTGATGACGCCGCATTCGAAGCGGCCTGCCTCGAGGCTTTCGGCCCCGGCCTTGGCTATCTGCGTCATGCGGGAAGACGGCTTGCCTGGCCACTGCGCCCAAGCTGGCGGCGGCGCATCAGCGCGCCGGGGATGGTCCTTGCCGGCGACGCGGCGCATGCCATCCATCCACTGGCCGGCCAGGGATACAATCTGGCGCTGGCCGATGCGGCGGTGCTGGCCGATCTTCTGGTTGAAACGGGCCGCCGCGGCCTGCCGGCATCGCATATGTCGCTTCGGCGCGCCTATGAGGCGGCGCGCTGGCGCGAACGGGCGGCAATGACAACCGCCACATCCGGCCTGAACAGTCTGTTCTCGAACGCGCCGGCCGGCATTCGCCATCTTGCCGGGCTTGGCTTTGCGGTGCTCGACCGGCTTCCTGTCAAATCGGTCTTCTCGGATATCGCGGCAGGTGGCCAGCTTGCCGAGGCGGCGCTTCTGGAAGGCCGACTTCCCGGTTGAAACCGGCTCTGCGATGAGCCGATCTAGCTGCCAGCGGCCAGCCGGTCACGGTAGTCGGCCATCAGGCTGTCCTGCCGCCGGCCATAATCCTGCAGGATGTCCCAGCTGAAAATTCCCGTGCTATGGCCGTCATCGAAAATCAGACGGACAGCGTAATTCCCCACCGGCTCGATGCCGGTGATGCGGACATCCTGTTTGTCGCGCGGCGTTGTCTTCTGGCCAACTCCGTGACCCTGCACTTCGGCCGACGGAGATTCAACGCGCAGAAGCTCGGCGCTCAGAGATGCGCTGTCGCCACCCTCAAAACTGACGTGAAGCGTTTTCTTGTCGGCGCTGAGCCTGATTTCGGATGGCCAGGGCGCGTCATTCATGACGTGCTGTCCCCGCCATCATCATCAAGCGCCCGCGACTCCTCGACAAGCATGATCGGCACACCGTCGCGGACCGGAAAGGCGCGGCCAAGCTGGTGGCTGACAAGTTCGCCGCGCACCCGGTCATATTTCAGCGGCCCCTGCGTGACCGGGCAGACCAGCACCTCGAGAAGCGCCGGATCAAGGCGCGCCGACTCAAGAGACGTCCTGCCGCTGTCTTCAGTGTCGCGCGTCATTCTGGCCCTCGTCGCCATGCAATGCCATTTCCATCATCATGATCAGGAGATCGGCCCGGCTTCGCACACCCTCGGCCTCAAGGAGCGCCTGTTTCTCGGCAACATCGAACGGGCAGACCATGGCAAGCGTGTTCAGGATCGCACTGTCGTCGGACCGCTCGATCTGGTCCCAGTCAGCCTCGAATCCCTGCGTGTCGAAATAGCGCCTCATGACGGCAAACATATGATTGCGGTCGGCGATGCCGCCTTCATCATTCTCGAGATCGGCGATGAATTCATCCCAGGCCACATCAGCCAGACGATAGCCGCGTCCGGTGAGATGGTCACCGCCAAGTCGGAACCGGCAGACGCCGTTCAGGGCAATCATGAACCGGCCATCGCCCGTTTCCTGGAAATAGCTGATACGACCGGCGCATCCGATGCCGAAAAGCGCGCCGGCCTCGTCAACCGGCTGCACCATGCCGATCAGACGTCCGGGCGTGCCAAGCGCATCCTCGACCATGGCAAGATAGCGAGGCTCGAAGATGTTCAGCGGCAGCTGTCCTTCCGGCAGAAGCAGCGCGTTTGGCAGCGGAAAGATCGGAATCTGCGATGGCATCGTCATGTCGGTATCACGATCAGATATCATTGTCCGGCTCCTGTCGGTGTGGGTCTGTGCAAGCCATCATGAGAACAGCAGCGTCGACAATTTGCGCCGGGCCGTGATGACATCGGGGTTCGCGGCGCCAAGCGACGAGAAAAATTCGAGAAGCTGCAGTCGCGCCGCGTCATCTCTCCAGCCGCGTTCGATGCGGATCGATTCAAGAAGCTGATCCATCGCCTCGGCATTCTGCCCGACGGCAAACAGCGCCAGCGCGTAATCCTGCCGTGCCGCAAGATCGGCCGGATCGGCCTCGACCGCGGCCCTTGCGGCATCCAGCTCGCCAGCCGACGAGGCGGCCTTCTCGGCAAGCTCGACCGCGGCAACCGCCGTCTTCATTGCCGGATCGCTCAGAAACTCGTCATTCAGCTGGTCGACAACCTCGCGGGCACCGGCGATATCACCCGAAGCGATGAGGCAGCGCACCACACCGGCAAGCGCCGGCACGGATTCCGGCGTTATGCTCATCACCTGCTGGAACTGCATCATCGCCGTGTCAGGGTCGCCTTCGGCAAGCGCCGCCTCGGCAGCCTCGAGCAAGGCGGCGGCATCCGCACCGGCACCGCCCATGCCGGCCAGTTTGTCAACAAACTGGCTGATCGCTGATTCCGGCTGCGCGCCGGCAAACCCGTCCACCGGCTTGCCATCGACAAAACCATAGACGGTCGGCACCGACTGTACCCGCATCTGCTGGGCGATCTGCGCGTTGTCGTCGATGTTCACCTTGACCATGCGGACCTTGCCGCCACTGGCACCGACAACCTTTTCAAGGACCGGGCCAAGTTGCTTGCAGGGGCCACACCACGGGGCCCAGAACTGGACAAGCGTCGGCGTGGTAGCAGAGGCCTCGATCACCTCGGCCATGAAATTATCCATCGTCACGTCGACAGGCGCTGATGCTCCACCTGCAATCAATTGGTCCATGGCACTCTCGCTCTCTTGTCTGGCGGTTTATCTCGACACCCTCAATCTAGGCATCGACCGGATCAAAACAAGGTGCGCGACGCCACAGTTGACACCGCCGACCGCCTGTTGCGGACTGGATATCAGATCAGGATGATCCGCGCATCGTGGCCGGTGATCCGAAGGAAGCTTCGCAACCCGTCCGGCGTGACACCCAGAGTGAGATCGTTCACCAGCGGGTGGAAGAACAGCATGTCGGCCTCCATCAGGCTGGAATCGATCGACAGTTTGACGCGATGGTCGGGATCGTTGATCAGCGTGAAGGGGCTGACCGCCCCCGGGCGGACACCCAGAAATTCGAACAGCCTGTCGGCGCTGCCAAAGGACAGGCGGTCCGAACCGATCACCGACGGTAACGACTTCAGGTCGATATCGCGATCCTCCTGTGCCACGACAAGGTGGTTCTTCTTTTTCTTGTCGCGAAGATAGAGGTTCTTCACATGCATACCGTCCATCCGGCCCCGGAACGCCTTTGAATCCTCGACCGTGCGTAGCGGCGGATGTTCATGAAAGGAATAGCTGATGCCGGCCTCGTCAAGCGTTGCCATCAACGATTCCGGAGTGGTCGGCAGAGTGTCCTTGAATGCGGAAGAGGCGTCCATGGCGGGAATCCTTGCAGGATGTTCACTGGCTTGTTGTCAGGCCCTGACAGTTAGAGCGTCCTTCGATTTTGTCAAGAAAGCAGCCCGGAATCATGATGACGGCCATGGAGCAGGCCGGCGTGTAACAGAATGCAACGATTGACCGGCGGGTGGCCATAAATCTACATCATTCAAGGCAGTTACGCGAAAGCAGGTGGCGATGACACGCATCGGACTCATAGGATGTGGCATGTGGGGCCGGAATCTCGCCCGCAATCTCGCACAGCTCGGGGTTCTTGGCGGTGTCGCCGACCTGGTCCCGGCACATGCCGAAGGGTTTGCCGCCGAATTCGATGTGCCAGCCATGGATGTCTCCATGCTCCTCGAACGCCCCGCTTTGGACGGGGCCGGGCTTGACGGGGCCGCATTGGACGGCGTGGTTATCGCCACTGCCGCGCCAACGCATCGTGACCTTGCCTGCCGGGCCCTTGCCGCCGGCCTTCATGTTTTTGTCGAGAAGCCGCTGGCGCTTGATCTTGACGAGGCCGAGGCGATCGCCGCCGCGGCCCGCGATGCCGGCCGGCAGGTGATGGTCGGGCACCTGATCCGCTATCACGACGCTTTTCTCGCGCTGCAGAACCATCTTGCTGCCGGTCTGATCGGGGCGATCCGTCATGTCAGCGCGAACAGGCTGGCGATGGGCCGCATCCGCGCGACTGAATCGGTGATATATGATCTGTGCCCGCACGACCTGTCATTGATCCTTGCGCTGATGGGCGAGATGCCGCATCAGGTCGGCAGCCGCGGTGCCAGCCATGTCACGCCCGGCCTGCCTGACATGGTCTCGACCTGGCTTGGCTTTTCCGGTGGCCGCAGCGCGATGATGACAACCGGCTGGATGTGTCCCTACAAGGAACATCGCCTGACCGTCACCGGCGAGCGCGGATCGCTTGTCTTTGACGACACGAGGCCATGGGCCGAGAAATTGACCCTCTACCGCGATGACATCACGCCGGACGGGGCGAATTTTGCCGTCAGCCGCGCCGCTCCGATGCATCTGCCGGTACCCGAATCCGAACCGTTGAAACAGGAAATGCGGGCCTTCATCGCCTGCTGCGAGACCGGCAACGCCCCGCCGACGGATATTGCCGACGGTCTTGCCGTGCAGCGCGTTCTGCGCACAATCGACGATACTTTCACCGAATTTGGCGCCGCGCCGGACAATCCGGATGTCACGCCGGCCCGGAAAGGCTGAACCATGATTCCCTTCATCGACCTTGCCAGCCAGCAGGCCCGCATCCGCGAGCGGATTGACCATAATCTGGCCACCGTCCTTGATCATGGCGCCTATATCATGGGGCCGGAGGTACTGGCCATCGAGGCGCGGCTGGCGGAACATGCCGGCACGAAACATTGCATCAGCTGCTCATCCGGCACCGACGCCCTGATCCTGGCGCTGCTGGCACAGGGACTTCGCCCCGGCCAGGGGGTGATCGTCCCGTCCTTCACCTTTGCCGCCAGCGCCGAGGTGATGCCTGTTCTTGGCGCCATGCCGGTATTTGCCGAGGTCGACCCGCAGACCTTCAACCTTGATCCGGCGCGCCTTGGCGATGCCCTTGCGACGGCCGGTGCCGCCGGGGTTGAGGTTGTCGGAATCATCGGCGTCGGGCTGTTTGGCCAGCCCGCCGATTACACCGCCATCGGGGATTTCGCGGCCGAGAACGGGCTGTGGGTGATTGATGATGCGGCACAGAGTTTCGGTGCCAGCTGGAACGACGTACCGGTCGGCCGGCTTGCCGGTTTGACCTGCACCAGCTTCTTCCCGGCAAAGCCGCTTGGCTGTTATGGCGATGGCGGCGCGGTCTTCACCGATGATGACGAGAAGGCCGAGATCATGCGGTCCTGCCGAATCCATGGCATGGGCCGGACACGCTATGAGAATATCCGAATCGGAATGACAGCGCGGCTTGATACGATGCAGGCCGCCGTGCTGGATGCCAAGCTTGATATTTTCGCGGATGAACTGATAAGCCGCCAGCAGGTGGCTGATCGTTACGCGGCAATGCTTGGCCATATTGTCGAGACACCGCGGCTTGCCGCCGCGGCGACGTCGAGCTGGGCGCAATATACCGTCAAGCTGCCGCAAGGCGCCGATCGTGAACGCATCGCCAGCGTGATGAAGATGCATGACGTGCCGACCGCGGTCTATTACCCGGTGCCGATGCATGAACAGCCGCCCTACAGGCATTTCCCGGTTGCCGGGGGCGGGCTGGACGTGACATCCGATCTCTGCGCGCGGGTCCTCGCGCTGCCGATGCATCCCTATCTGGAGGAACCGGTTCAGGAACAGGTCGCCGCGGCGCTGACGGCGGCGCTTGGCGACAGCCCGGCAATCGGTGAATCCGGTGCGGCGCGCGAAATTGCATCTTCCTGAGATTCGGGCATTGGCAGCATTGGCGGGTTGGATTATCCCGACGCAGCGTTTTGATCGAGCGGCCCGACTCCTCTTGATCAGCGACGCGGGTGTAACAAAGACAATGCCTCAGGCATAAAGCCGCACAACCCGCATAACACAATCCCACTCCAAGCGAATAACCAAAGGGATACAGGCATTTGCGCCTGTTTGCCACTCACATTCGCGTGACATAACGATGCGCGGTTTTGGTGCCACTTTTGCCGCGCCAAAAGAGGCCTTGGGAAAACACGCATATTTGTTATGCAATAAGTGGAGATCGGCGAACCCGTTGATCAGCAGGCCTTTACGGCGCATTCGTCATGGCAGCCGGAAAAAGAGCCATATGAATTTCATATGTGGAAACGTGCTGATATGAGGGTGATGTGCGTCGTTTATAAGATGCTAATCCAATAAATGATGCCAGCTCCGTGGCCAGCCAGATCCTGGCGAAGCAGGTCAGGCCCGCCTCTAGGATGTGGGTGGTTTGGCCGGCGCCACATATGGAAGACGTGCCTTCGCTTTGGTATCCGCGGCACCGGCATTGCGGATATAGCGGCTGGCGTCATTGTCGCGAACGATGTTGACGTAGGTAGGGTCACCTTTTGTTGAATGATGAATCTTGAGACGCCTGCGCTGGTCGGCAAGGATTCTATCATACATCTCCTGCCGGTCCCAATCAGCCCGGCAAAGCGCACGCATCTCATCCAGCGTGCTGGTGTATGCGGGTTCATCAATGAGATTGGTGATCTCGTCAGGGTCTGACGAAAGATCAAAAAGCAGTTCGTCTGCGCCTTCTATGTCCATGTATTTCATCGCACCGCGCTTCACCATCCGGCTTGGGCCTGTGGACCCGTCGGCAGCGAATTCTGAAATGGCGATATCCCGCAGGCTGTCAGTTGATCCATGCAGCGCAGGCACCAGCGACCGCCCGTCAATCGGATCGACATAGTTGTCAAAAGGTGTGTCGCCGGCCAGATCAAGAAGCGTGGGCATGATATCGATCAAAGAGCAGTTTTTGCCCACACGGCCGGGCTGCCAGCGATCAGGTGCGTGCATGATCAGCGGTACGCGCGCGGCCCATTCGAAGAAATGTTGTTTGAACCACATGCCGCGTTCACCCATCATCTCGCCATGGTCGGCAGTCAGAATGATAATAGTGTTGTCCGCCATACCGGATCGTTCCAGTGCCTCTCGCAGAGCCGCGACTTTCGAGTCGATATAGGAAATCATGCCGAAATAGGCGTGCCGTGCGTTGCGCCGATGCTCGTCCGTTACGGTGAACTGATGGCGCGCCTGGCAGAAATGCAGGTTCCGGCTGAGGTGATCCATTTCATCCAGCGACATGGGAGGAACGGCAGGCAGGGGGATGTCATCGTGATTGTAGAGGTCCCAGAACTCCTCCGCGATGACGAAGGGTGAATGCGGATGGGTGAAGGATACCGTCAACATCCACGGATTGTCCGACTGGTGACGCGCCAGATCATAAATCGCCTGAACGCCGTTGTAGGCAACCTCATCATCATAGTCCATCTGCATTGATCTGATGCAGCTGCCGCTCTCGATCACGGCGGCCATGGTCAGGTTGGTCGGGCGGTATTCACGCCCCTGTTCCCAGTCGACCGTCCAGGCAAAATTGGCCGGGTAGATATCCGTTGTGTGGCGGCGATGATATCCGTGGTGCTGGTCAGGTCCGACGAAATGCATCTTTCCCGAGAGTTCCACCCGGTATCCCATATCCCGTAAATAATGGGCAAAGGTGGGAAGCGAGGCCCGGAACTCGGACGCGTTGTCGAACATATTGATCGAAAAAGGCATCTTGCCTGTGTGCATCGATGCACGCGAGGGCCCGCACATGGGCAGGTTGCAATAGGCATTGTCAAAAACAACACCTTCCTCGGCAAGACGGTCCATGGCCGGTGCCTTTACAAGGCCGGTGCCATAAGCCGACAGGGCCGGCGCGGCAAGCTGATCCGCCATTATGAAGAGGAAATTGGGCTTCATGACAAAAAGGTCCGTGAAATTGGCTTGAGGCAGCCGGATGCCACCTCAAGCCAGAAAGTTACTCGATCCTGAGGCCGAGTTTCTGAAGCGCCTCATCATAGGCCTCATACTGGGCCGCGACATAGGCGCGGGTGTCCGCCGGGGACCGGACGTCGACGATGTTGCCAAGACTCTTCGTCATCTTGTTCCAGCCGGCGTCACCTTTCAGCTTTTCGAGGGTATCAACCCATTTGTTAACCACCTCGTCAGGCAGATTCGGCGGGCCATATATGGCTGACCATCCAATCACCATTTCGATGTTCGGGTGGCCGACTTCTGCAGCCGTCGGCACATTGCCAATGATTTTCTGCCGCTCCGGTGTGCTGACGACAAGCGCTATCAGCTGCCCCGCCTCGATGGCGCCCGCCGCGGCGGAGAGGTTCTGGAACGAGAAGTCAACCTGACCGGCGACAACGGCGGCGCGTGCCTTGCCGCCGCCCTTGTAAGGCACATGGATCAGCTTCTCAAAATCCGCCCCCATCGCGTTGGCCATGACGGCAACACCGGTGTGAAGAAGTGTGCCGACGCCGGCAGTGCTGTATGACATTTCCTCACCGGCTTTAATCTTGGCCTCGAACTCGGCGAAGGACTTGATCCCGCTGTCAGGGCTGACAACCAGCACGAAGGGGTTGCGCTCGATCAGTCCCAGCATCGTGAAATCATCCCATTTGTACGGAATGGTCTTGTTCATCGCCGGCACACCCATCTGGCTTCCAACCCGCGCAGACAGCAGCGTGTATCCGTCAGCAGGCGCATTGACCACGAAATTGGACCCGACAACCCCGGCGGCGCCGGTCTTGTTGACGGCGAGGACCGGCTGGCCAAGATAGGCCGGTGCCGATCCTGCGATGAGACGCGCTGACAGGTCGGCGGCGCCGCCTGGTCCATAGGGCACAACGATTGTGACTGGAGTTCAGACACAATCGTTGTGCCCTATGGACCAGGCGGCGCCGCCTGGTCCA